>JBILLR010000101.1:0-3031 GCA_044375965.1 Opitutales bacterium | reverse complement strand
CGGTCGTCCTCTCCGCCGTCCTGCGTTCGCCGTCCGCCGAAGATCCCGCCACGATCCGCGGCCGCATGGACGACATGGCCGCGCGTCGCCGCGCCTCGCAGCCCCGCGAGGCCAGCGCCGGCTGCGTGTTCCGTAATCCCGAAGGCGACAAGGCCGGGCGGCTCATCGACCTCAGCGGACTCAAGGGACGCGCCGTCGGTCCCGTCTCCGTCTCGCCCACCCACGCCAACTTCCTCGTCAACGCCGGCGAGGCCAAGGCCGCCGACTTCCTCGCGCTCATGCGTGAGGTGCGCGCCGAAGTGAAGGCCCGTCAGGGCGTCGAACTCCAGCCGGAGATCGTGGCCCTCGGCCGCGAATGGAAGCAACTCCTATGAGCGACGCACCCGAGATCATCGTCCTCTGCGGCGGCCTTTCCTCTGAACGTGAAGTCTCGCTCCGTTCCGGCAAGGCCGTGGCCGAAGTCCTGCCCGGGTCCCGGCTCGTCGAACTCACGGCTGACGCCTTGCCTGAATGGATCGACGGAGCCCGTCATGTCGTCTTCCCCGTCCTGCACGGCGGGTGGGGCGAAGACGGCCGCGCCCAGGCTGAAATGGAAGCCCGCGGCGTCGCCTTCGCCGGCTGCTCTTGCGCCGCCAACCGGCTCTGCATGGACAAGGTCGCGACCAAGCAGGCCATGCGCGCCGCCGGTGTCCCGGCGATCCCCGAGGTCGCCTTCGCGGGCGCCTCCAAACCTACGGCCGACGCGCTCGTCGCCGCCTTGGGCGAACATCTGGTGATCAAACCCTCCGACCAGGGCAGCAGCGTCGGGCTGTACATGCTGGAAGGGGAGGCCGCCGTGGCCAAGGCCCTGGCCGAGATCCCCGCCTCCGGGCAGTGGATGGCCGAACGCCGTCTCGGCGGACGCGAGATGTCGATCGGCCTGCTGGACGGACGCCCCATGGGCCTCGTCGAGATCGTCCCGCTCACCGGGGTCTACGATTATAAGACCAAGTACACCAAGGGCGCCTCGGAGTATCTCTTTCCCGCGCCGCTCCCCGCCGACCTCACCGCCGCCATCGGCGAGGCCGCCGCGCGCCTCTTCGCCGCCTGCGGCTGCCGGGACTTCGCCCGGGCCGATGTCTTCCTTGAGCCCGACGGCCGCTTCTATTTCCTCGAGATCAACACGATGCCCGGCATGACCGCCACCAGCCTGATGCCCAAGAGCGCTTCCTGCGTCGGGCTCGATTTCCCCGCGCTCGTGCGCCGCATGGCCGCTCCGGCCCTCGCGCGCGCCACCCGCCCCGACCGCCGCTGACCATGGGCCTCTTCGATTCCTTGTTCGGCCGCCGTCGCGACGCTTTCCGTGGACAGGCGGACCGTGACTGGCGCGCGCTCGTGCCGCAGGACGTGCAGCGCGTGCCGGCCGGCGAACTCGGCCGCAAACGCGTCGTGCGTTCCAAATTGCCGACCGTCGCCGCCGCGCTCTTCCTCGGCGTGCTCGGCTTCCTGCTCTGGTGGGCCGTCGACGAGTCCACGGCCGCGGCGCCCGCCGCCAAGCTGCGCTTCCAGACCGACGGTTTCCTTTCCGCCGACTTCGTGAAGAAGGTCGTGGCCGCGGGCTCCGAAGGGTTCGCGCGCGACGTCCGTTCCATCAAGGCCGACCTCGAGGCGGACAACCAGGTCGTCGCGGCGGACGTCCGCCGGCGCGGCGACGGCACGCTCGAGATCTCGCTCCGCGAGCGACTCGCCATCGCCAAGATCGCCAGCCTGCCCGGCAAGGGCTCGCCGATCCAGGTGCGCCTCGTGGCCGCCGACGGCCAGACGTTCGCCGGCGTCGGTTACCCCGAACAGACGATCCGCAACCTGCCGGAGATCCAGGAATACCGCGCGACCGGCGCCGACGACAAGCTGCTCATCGAAGGCATCGAGATCGCCGCGCCCTTCCTCCTGACCGTGCGCACGACCTACCCCAGCCTCTACAAGCAATGGTCGGCGGTCTCGTTGCGTGACTGCTTCGGCGCGCAGGAGGATTCGCCCGGTTCGAACCTCCGCGTCACCGTGCGTCCCGGCACCCAGCCGATGGACCGTCCCGCGCTGGTCGAGATCGTCTTCTCCACCGCCAACTGGCGCAACGAGCTCGCGCTCCTCGGCCGCATCAACGTCGACGAACTCCTGCGCCGGCCCGGCGCGACCGCGTCGGCCTACGTGCTCAAGATGTCCATCCAGAACCGCACCAACGCCGCTTCGCCCGTCCCCGAACCCCGCCTCGTCCCCGTCAACGCCCCCGCCGCCCTCCCTCCCCGATGACTCCCAAGCCCCTTCCATCCCTCATCGCCGTCATCGACATCGGCACGCATAAGACCGCCAGCCTCCTCGGACAGGTCATCGACGGCAAGGCTCGCATGCTCAGCTTCAGCGAGCGCCGCACCGACGGCGTCGTCAAAGGCACCGTCACCGACCTCGAGAAGCTCACTCATTGCGTCCATGAGGTCGTCAACGACATCGAGCGCGGGTCCGGCCGCGCGGTCGAACAGGTCTACCTCTCGCTGTCCGGACCGGCCGCCGAAGGCGAGCGCGTGAAGGGCTTCATCGCCGTGCCCGCGCACGACGGCAAGGTCACCGCCAAGGACGTCGCCGACGCGGTCGCCTCCGCCAAGCGTCTCGAGCCGCCGGCGGGCCGCAGCACGCTGCTCTACATGCGCCAGCCCACGATGCTGGACAACAAACCGGTCGGCAACGCCGTCGGCATGACCGGCAAGCGCCTCGAGGTGAACTTCTGGCGCGTCACGATGGAAGAAGGCAACATGCGCATGCGCGTGGGCATGGTCAACGGCCTGAGCATCCGCGTGCGCGACTTCATCCTGGCCTCCCACGCCGCCGCCTGCGCGACGGCGAGCGACGCCGACAAGCAGGGCGGGGTGCTCGTGGTCGACATGGGCGCCGGCACGACCGACTGGATCCTCTACTACAAGGAGCACATCCTCTGCGCGGGCTCGATCCCCGTGGGCGGCGAGCACCTGACCAACGACCTCAGCGTCGCGTTGCGCATCAG
>JBILLR010000045.1:0-9670 GCA_044375965.1 Opitutales bacterium | reverse complement strand
CGTCGACCCGCACGACATCCTCGACATCCTCGGCCAGTCCAAGGTGCAGGATTACCTCATCACCGAGATTCAGAAGGTGTACCGCACCCAGGGCGTCGTGATCAACGACAAGCACATCGAAATCATCGTCTCGCGCATGCTCCGCAAGGTCCGCATCACGGAGCCCGGCGATTCCGATTACCTCTGGGGCGAACAGGTCGACCGCACGCTCCTCGCGGAAAACAACCGCTCCATCAACGACCGCGGCGGTCAGATCGCGGAATCCGAGCCGATCCTCCTGGGCATCACCAAGGCTTCCCTCGAGACCGAGTCCTTCATCTCGGCCGCCTCCTTCCAAGAGACGACCCGCGTCCTCACCGATGCCGCCACGATGGCCAAGCGCGACAACCTCACCGGCTTCAAGGAGAACGTGATCATGGGTCACCTCGTCCCCGCCGGCACCGGTCTGCCCGCCTACCGCCGTATCCGCGTCTTCCCGACCGAGGCTACGGCCTGAACCTCGGCCTGAGGTCGTGTTCTCGACCCCGCCCTTGACCGGGCGGGGTCTTTGTTTTTAGCCGAAAACGTCAAGTTTGGGGGTTGAAGCCGTACGCTACCCGCCTATTCCTACCTCACCCCCCTCACCCCCCTCAGACCCCCATGTCCCGCTTCCTCATCGCAGCTTCGGCCCTCACCGTCACGACCCTGGTTCAAGGCGCCAATTGGGTCCCGACCTCGCCTCTCGTGCAGATCGGCAACGACTGCGATCTTTTCTTCGACTCTTCCGCCTACCTGGAAGTGACCGATAATATCTTCTCCGGAGCGGTCAAGAAGTCCGCCACGCAATGGCTTGTCACCCCTGGTTTGTCCCTCGAATACGGGAAAGACTCCGCCTTGTCCGTCGAATTCAAGGCCAGCCGGTCCTTCGTCAACTTCAGTGGCGCCGAGTTCAGCCGACTGGAAGACGACCGCGACCTCCTCAGCCTCGGCGCGACCTACTCCGACGGCGGCCCGCTCAAGCTGTCCCTCAACTCCTCCTACCGTGTCACCGCCCGTAACGACGACCTGCAGATGCAGGGCGTCGAGGCCGCCGTCATCGGTGCGACGCTCGTCCGCCAGGCCAACTACGTCCATAGTCTCCGCGCGGATTACAAGCTGACCGAAAGGCTCACCGTCGGCCTCGGCTACGTCAACAGCTACAACCAATACCTCGACCCCGTCACGATCAACACCGGCGGCAACCTCACTTATAACACGAATCCGCTGACCGAGCTGAACACTCAGTCGATACCTTTGAGCATCGATTACCAGGCTTTCGAGAAACTCAGTTTCGGCTTGGTGCTGCAGCATGAAGTGACCGACTTTTCGGCCGCGCCTTACCTTAACTCCACGCCTCGTCCTGCGCTCGACAACCGGCGCCTCGAAAAAGACTTCGCGGGCCTCACGGCCCGGGGTCAGCTCACGGAGTCGGGCAAGCTCAATGGGGTGTTCCGCGCCGGCTTCAACCGCTTCAACTTCGATGATGCCGCCACGCAGACCGACCCTTCCTACTCGATCAGCGTGAGCCACGTCCTGACCGAAAGGATCAGCCACTCCCTCACCCTCGGTCGGGACATCGCGGGATCGACGACGAACGGTCGCATGGACTCGGTAACCTACAACTACGGCGTCAGTTTCGCCGCCGCCGAGGACCTCGATTTCAGCCTTTCCGTGGCCAAGAGCGACGTCGAGGTGGACGCCAACGCCCTCCTGACGACGATCGACACGATGACCTACGTGCTGGGAGCCAGTTACAGGTATAACTCACACCTCAGCTTGCAGGCGAATTACAACTTCACCGACGCCAAGGCTTCGAACGCCAATTCCACCTTCAACGCGAACACCTTCTCGGTCTCGGCCTCCTTCCGATACTAGGCGACAGGGGAGGGGCCTGCTTTGACTTCGGCGGGGGTGGCCGCGATTCGCTCCGGAAGTTTCCTGCCCGCATCTGGGGTCATCCGGAATCACCCCGCACCCCCGGCCCTTGTGCCCGGCCCTCACGATGGGGCGAAGGCCCCTGCGGGACCGGTTGACCCGGCTCCGGTTCTCCCTTACCGTTTCCCCATGACTTCCGTCTTTCATCGCCTGCTCGGAGTCGGCTGCCTCGCCTTGCTCCTCACGGCCTGCGCGGCTTCGGACGGCGCCGGTTTCTCTTCCACCGCCCTCGAACCCGAGAACGTGCTCACCATCGGCGGCGGCGCCCCGGATCCGGCCCCCGCGCCGGCGTCCGCAGTTTCCGATTCCGCGCGGCCGGCCGCCGCTCCTTCTGACTACGTGGTGGCCACGCCGACGGTGCAGGCCGATCCGGCCGACGGACAGAACAGCTACCGTCTCCGCGCGCGCGATTTCGTCCGCATCCTGGTGATCAACGAGCCCGACACGCAGATCGAACGACGCATCAACTCGGACGGCACCGTCGACATCCCCTTCCTGAAGAAGCTCGTGCCCGTCGCCGGTCTCACGCTCACGCAGGCCCAGGTCGAACTCGCCAACCAGTTCCGGCAGTTCTTCAAGAAGCCCCAGGTGGCGATTTCCATCGTCAGCTACGCCGAGCGACGTGTCTACGTCTCGGGTTACGTCGGCAGGCCCGGACCCGTCTCGATTCCGCCCGAGGAGACCCTCACGCTCGGACGCGCCTTGGCCATGGCCGGGGGCGTCCTGCCGCGCGGCAACCGTTCGGACGTCACCATCAAGCGCGCGCGCCCCGGTTCACCGATGGTCATCACCAAGGACGTCCGTCGGATCGATGACGGCGACGAGCCGGACTTCGTGCTGGAGGACGAAGACCAGATCTACGTCCGTGACAGCCGCATCTGAGACCAATGGCGAATCCCGATCCAGCTAACGCAGGCCGTCCGCCTGAGCCCGCCCGCGGCTACGGTCAAGGCTACGGCCAGGGCTATGGTCAGGGCTATGGTCAAAGCTACGGACAAGGTTACGGCTACGGCTACGGGCAGACCCAGCGTGGCGCGCAGGCCAACCCGATCATGGGTTACCTCCACATGCTCCGCGAGCGCTACTGGTGGATCATTCTCGCCGCGCTCGTCTTCCTCACGCTCTCCCTTCTCAATACCTTCAACACCACCGCGGAGTATCGCGCCACGGGCCGGCTCCGCGTCTTCCGCCTGGCTCCCAACATCAACGGGGGCTCCTCGGCGGTCGATGACAACTTCAAGATCGTCTCCAATGACGACTTCTTCACGGCCGTCGAGGCCATGCGCAGCGCCAACATCATCGAAGGCGTGTCGAGGCGCCTCACCACGGCCGAGCGCAAGCTCGTCCTCGAGCCCTACCAGGCGGGGAACATCTTCTCCGGTCCGCTCACGGAACAAGAGGTCTTCGCCCGGCAGCGTGGCATCACTCCGCAGCGCCAGACGCTCGTCATCAACGTCGACTTCACCCACCCGAACCGTGATCTGGCGCGCCAGGTCGCCCGCCTGTTCTGCGAATCCATCCAGAAGTACAGCGAGGACGACCGCCTCATGGTGACCAATCCGCTCGTCGAGAAGGCGCGTATCGAGATCGAGACCTGGGAGGAGAAAGTCCGTCGTCTCTACGAGCAGAAGAACGACCTCATCAAGACCCAGAAGCTCCTTTCGATCGCCAAGGACACCAATACGCTCACCACCGAACGTTCGGTGCTCGTGAAGGACCGCGAGGAGACCCGCAAGCAGATCGACGAGAACGAGATCCTCGTCGCCGTCATCGCCAGCTACGAGCAAGCCGGCCGGCCGGTCGGCGATATCCCGCAGATCCGCGCTGATGCGGACGTCGCCGCCGCCCAGACGGCCATCAGCGCCTCAAAGATCCGCATCAGCCAGATGATGGAGACCTACACTGACCAGCACCCCAAGCTCGTCGCGGAGCGAGAAGCCCTCAATCAGGTCGACCGACAGCTCAAGGAGGCCGTCGCCCAGGCCGTGAAGTCGCGTCGCGCCGCCTTGGAGAACGCCAAGGCCCGCCACGTGGCCATCCTCCGCAACCTGGTCGCCAAAGAAGAGGAGATCTCCAAGCTGCAGGCCGCCAACGTCGAACTTGAGCGGGTCGACAAGGACATCCGCGCCAGCGAGGAATTCCTCGCCCGTCAGAAGCTCAACTATGAGGAGGCCAAGCTCCGTTCTTCGACCTCCGGCACCAGCACTTCGATCCGGATACTCGACATGCCGTCCGTGTCGGACAAGCCGATCAACAAGAACTATTACTTCAGCGCCCTTGTCGGCATGGGCCTCGGCCTCCTCTTCGGCGTCGTCCTGATCATCACCCTGGGCACGCTGGACGACCGCATAAAGTCCGTCCGCGACGTGGAAGCTTCCCTCGGACTTCCCTTGATCGGCACCATCCCCCGGGTCCTCGCGACCACGGGCCCTGACCGGGCCCTGCTCGCCCGTCAGGACAAGGATCGCATCGCCACCGAGGCCGTGCGCGCCATCTACTCGGCGCTCAAAGTCAACCCGGCCGTCGCCAAGGCGAAGGTCTTTCTGGTGACCTCCACGCGCCCTAGCGAGGGCAAGACCTTCGTCGCGACCAATCTGGCGTTGATCTTCGCGCAGCATAACGAGCGCGTGCTCATCATCGATGCCGACCTGCGCCTCCCGAATGTCGGTCCGTCCCTCGGCTTCACCGGCGACGCCGGCCTCAGCCGCTGGTTCAACGGCGAGACTTCGCTCGACGAGGCCATCGTGCATGATGTCACCCCGGGGCTCGACGTGCTTCCGGTCGGCCTGAGCTGCAAGAATCCCACCCAGGTCATCAACCACCCGAAGTTCCTGGAGATGATCGAGACCCTTCGCGGCCGCTACGACCGGATCTTCATCGACTCGCCACCCATCGGCGCGGTCTCCGACTCGCTGCACCTCCTGCCCAAGGTCGACGGCGTGCTTTACGTGGTGCGCTACAACACGGTCAGCTTGCGGCACGCCGTGGCCTGCCTCGGCCGCCTCCGCGACGCCCAGGGCCCGTTGCTGGGCGTGGTGCTCAACGCGATGTCCCTCCGGATGGCCTCCGCCTACACGGATACCTATGATTCGTCCTATCGGAAGTATTACGTCGACGAACCGACCGACCGTCCGCCGCCGTCCGCCTGAACTTCTGCTCCCCATGCGCCTGTTCCTGCTCCTAACCTCCCTGGCGATCGTCGGTTGCCAGCAAGTCCCGGTGACCGGGCGTTCGCAGTTCATCCTCGTCGACGAAGGCGAGGTCGCCGCGCTTTCGGCCACCGAGTTCGCGAAGATGAAGAAGCTGCCCAACGATCCGCGCCTGCCGAAGCTCCGCGAGATCGGCCTGAGGATCGTCGCCGCGGCCCGCCGCGACGACAGGGCCGGCGTCCTGCCTCCCGCCTCCCGCTGGGAATTCGCGATCATCGACGACAAGTCGCCCAACGCCTTCGCGATGCCCGGCGGCAAGATCGGTTTCCATACCGGTATGTTCGCCTACGCCCCGACCGATGATGACCTCGCCGTGATCATGGGGCATGAAGTCGCCCATGTGATCTGTCGCCATGGCTCCGAGCGCGTTTCGCAGACCATGGGCGTCGCGCTCGCCGCCGCCGTCGCCGACGAGGCCACGCGGGATTCTTCCGCCAAGACTCGCGGCACCTGGATGGCCGCGATCGGTATCGGCGCCCAGTATGGCATCCTCCTGCCGTTCAGTCGCGGTCACGAGTCGGAGTCCGATCGTCTCGGACTTATCTTCATGGCGCGCGCCGGTTACGACCCGGAGGCCGCGCCTGCCTTCTGGACCCGTTTCGGCAAGGGCAACGGCGGCAAGACCCCGGAGTTCTTCTCCACCCATCCTTCCGATGCCACCCGCGTGGCCCAGCTCCGCAAGTGGATGCCCGAGGCCAAGGCGCAGATGCCGAAAAAGCCCTGAGGCCGTTCAGCGAGGGGCGACGAAGGGGCAGGTGAGGTAGACGCCCTTGGGGTCGTTGAACGAGCGGATTGCCCGCAGCCAGCGGGCGTTGGCCCGCAGGAAATCCTTGGCGGGGTCGCCGGAGGATTTGGCGAAGAGCGGTTCCTGGTCGTCGTCGTCCGACAGGATCTGCTGCAGGAAGTTCTCCCGGCCGGAGTGGAGGGCGGGCACCTGCACCCAGGCGGCTTCGTCCAGCTTGGCCAGACGCTTCGCTTCCTTGAGGGCGTCCCGCAGGCCGCCCAGCTGGTCGAGCAGCCGCAGGCCGCGAGCGTCCTCGCCGAGCCAGACGCGTCCTTGGGCGATCTCATGCACGTCGTCACGTCTGAGGCCCCGGCCCGCGGCCACGATGGCGAGGAAGTCCTCGTAGACCCCGTCGACGGAAGACTGGATCACCGCCAGTTCTGCCGGCGACGCCCGTCGGTGGTCGGCGAGGAGGTCCGCGTAGGGCGCGGTCTTCACGCCGTCGGTCCCGAGCCGGATCTTCTTGGCGAGGTCCTCGTAGTTGAAGAACAGGCCGAACACGCCGATCGATCCGGTGATGGTCGCAGGGTCGGCCATGATCAGGCTGGCCGGCGCCGCGATGTAGTAGCCGCCGCTGGCCGCGACGTCGCCCATCGAGACCACCACGGGCAAGCCTTGCTTCTTCAGCAGGGCGACTTCCCGCGCGACGACGTCGCTGGCGAAGGCCGAGCCGCCGGGGCTGTTGATCCGGAGCACGACGGCCTTGATGTCGTCATCCCCGCGGAGGGCGCGCAGGTCATGGGCGAGGCGGTCGCCGCCGATCACGCCGGCGCCGCCCCAGCCGTCGACGATCTCGCCCTCGGCGTAGACGACGGCGATCTTGCCGCCGCGGGAGGGCAGGGCGACCTTGTGGGCGTACTGATGCAGGCTGATGCGGCGGAAGGACGTCTCCCCGGCGTCCGCGCCCGCGCCCGCGTCGCGGACTCGTCTGACGAGCTCGTCGCGATGCAGCACGGCGTCGGCGAGCTTCAGCTCGACGGCCTTGCGGGCCGCGAAGACCCCGCCGCTTTCGACGACCTTGGCCAGCCGCTCCGGCGTCATGCCGCGGGAGCGGGCCACGTCGGCGAGCAGACGCTTCCAGAGGCCGTTCAGGAGGACTTCGGTCTGCTCCTTGGCTTCGGGGCTCATCGTGCCTCCGAGGTAAGGCTCCACGGCGGACTTATACTTCCCGACCTTGGTCACCTGCACGCCGAGTCCGGCGAGACGCAGGGTGTCTCCGAAGTACATGTTGTAGGAGGCCAGCCCCTTGAATTCCACCTCGCCGCTGACGTGCGCGTAGACCTTGTCGGCCACGCTCGCCAGGTAGTATTCGCCCTGCGAGGCGTTCTCGACCCAGGCGATCACCGGCTTGCCGCTGGTCTTGAACGCCGCCAAGGCGCGACGGATTTCGGCTTTCTGCGTGAGGCCGGCGGCGAGTTCGCCGCTCAGCAGGATACCGGCGATCTGCTTGTCCTTCGCGGCGAGGTCGATCGCCTCGAGGGCGCGCAGGAGATCCAGCCGCGGACCGGAGGCGCCGAAGACCAGCTCATCGAAGCCGGGTGCGCCGTGCTCCGGGGTGTCTTCGATCGTGAGCCCGCCGCCGACCACGAGCATCGTCTTCGGCTTGAGGTTCACCGCGAGGGCCCCGTGCCTTTCTCCGGAGGAATTTGCCAGCCCCACGAGCAGCACGACCAGGAGGAAGGCGCCGAGGCAGAGTGCGAGGACCGTGCCGAAAGCGGAGGCGAGGACCGACTTGAGGAACTCTTTCATGGAGGCGGGCGGGGGTGTTGCCGAAATGATGCTCCCTTGCCTTGTTTTCGCCAATCCAAAGGAGGATTTTTCGCCTGCGGTTTCCTCTCGATGCCGCTCGGAGGGAGCACTTAATCTGGGTTCATGTCAGAGCCCACGTCATCGGCCGGAGCCGCCACTTCCCGCAAGGCCTTGGCCATCAACCTGGACCGCTCCGCTTATGGCGCCTTCGCCGAGATCGGCGCCGGTCAGGAGGTCGTCCGCCACTTCTTCAAGGCGGGCGGCGCCTCTGGCACCGTCGCGAAGAGCATCTCCGCTTACGACATGCGGATCAGCGACGCCATCTACGGCCATCCGCAGCGTTACGTCTCCCGCCAGCGTCTCGAGCAGATGCTCGATCATGAATACGGCCTCCTCGTCGACCGCCTGAAGGCCGAACGCGGACCCGTCACCCGTTTCTTCGCCTTCGCCGACACGGTCGCCACGACCCCGCATGACGGCAAAGGGCAGGGGCATTCCTGGATCGGCATCCGCTTCCAGGATCAGCCCGGCGCCGAGCCCAGCGAGGTCATCCTTCATCTGCGTCTCTGGGACAAGGATGCGGGCCGCCAGCAGGACGCGCTCGGCGCGGTCGGCGTCAACCTGATCCATGCCGCCCTCAACACCCGCGACAGCGTCGACAGTTTCCTGACCGCCCTCGTCGACGAAGTCGGTTCCGGCCGCGTCGAGATCGAGTTCGCCCACTTCAGCGGCCCGGCGTTCGGAGCCTTCGACAACCGCGCCGCGGCCCTGCGCCTCGTGCGTCTCGGCCTCACCGACGCGGTCCTCTTCGGCCCCGAAGGCGACCCGCAGGTCCCCAGCGAATACTTCTACAAGCGCTCGGTGCTGGTCGCGCGCGGGACCTTCCGCCCGGTCTCGCTCGTCAACGAGGACATGCTCGCCTGCGGTCTCCGCGCCCTGCCGGACGGCGGCAAGGACGTGCTCGCCCTCTTCGAGATGTGCATCGGTTCGGACCCGCATCCGGAGGCCGAGCTGATCGACCGTATCCGCCTGGTCGGCGCGATGCAGCATCCCCTGCTGGTCACCCGCCACCGCGGATGGTACCGTCTGCCGGCTTATTTCCGTCTGCACACCACGGGAAGCATCACGCTCGTGGCGGGCATGAACAACCTCGTGGACCTGTTCAATCCGGAGCACTACACGCACCTCGAAGGCGGCGTGCTGGAATCCTGCGGCCGACTCTTCAAGGACGGCGTCCGCGTCATGGTCTACCCGATGCTCGGCGACCAGCTCCGCCGCCTCATCCTCGACCCGGTGGCCTGCAAGGTCTGCTTCCCGGAGAGTTACCGGATCGCCGAGGACTCCGTCGTCACGGCCTCCGACATCCAGATGCGGCCCTCGGTCGCCGGCCTTTTCCAGCATCTGCTCAACAACGGGTTCCTCGTGCCGATCACCGGGGCGGACCCCGTCGCGATGGCCTGCCAGCCCCGGACGCTGGCCGAACGTATCCGCAAGGGCGAGCCGGGCTGGGACAAGGAAGTGCCGCCGTCGGTTGCGGTCGCGATCCGAAGCCTCAAGTTGTGGGCTCGTTAGCCTGCCATGCCCGCCACGTCCCTCCCGCCCGGCCAAGACACCGAACTCGCCCTCTCCGTCGAACGCGCGTATCGTGAGGCGCTCGTGACGGACCGGCTCGGCGCCATCTGGTCGCTGATCCTGGCCAAGTGCTTCCTCGCGCAGTGGGCTATCCTGCGCTACGCCATCCCGGTCAGCGGCGCCTTCTACGTCTGGACGCTCACGCTCGTGATGGGCACGGTGGCCTCGCTTTATTACCTGCACGCCCATCGCGTGAAGCTGTATCTCCTGCCCACCCATTTCCGCGTCAACGCCGCCATCCTCGGCGGCCTCGTGGTCTCGCTCGGCTTCGTCGCCTACGCCCGCTTCGCGCTCGGCGCGCTGGAGGCTTCCGTGGCCGCCGCCCTCGCCGCCGCGCTTCTCG
>JBILLR010000100.1:0-3074 GCA_044375965.1 Opitutales bacterium | reverse complement strand
AATCACGTTCCTGAGCGCTGTCAACCGGCCCATCCCCCAAGGTAGGGACGGCTCTCCGAGCCGTCCGCCGACTCAAATACAGCGGCGGGCTCGGAGAGCCCGCCCTACCTTTCAGCGTTGTGGTACCCGGCGGAGCTTGGAGACGTCGTGGCCGGAGTCTGCCAGCATGCCGACGAGTTCCTGATAGCGCTTTTCGGGCAGGGTCTTCGTGCGGGCCATGATCCAGGCGTAACCGCGGTCCGGCACGCCGATGATCGTCGTCTCGTAGGTGTCGTCGAGGTGGACGATCAGATAGGCGGACTTGAACGGCCAGAGGAACTGCATGCGCCATTCCGCCTTGGTCTCCTGATTATAGACGAAGCCTTTCGGATGATAGGTCTTCTTCGGTCCGTCGAAGCTACCGTTGTTGAAGGTATAGGTCGTCGGGATCGTGCCGTCCTCGGCGAGCCGGTAGCTCTCCACGCCGTTGTAGGCCTCGTCTTCGATGAAGGCCGGGATGTGGGCGATCACATACCAATCGCCCATGAAGCGCTCGAGCTGAATCGGCCTATCGATGGCCCGCAGCGGCTCCCGCTCCGGCGTCGACTGGCAACCCACCATCAACAGCCCCCCGAGGAACGTGAGCACCGAACGAACGAGCATGACGGCTTTCATGTCATCAGATTAGGCCATGCCCGTGATTTCGCAACCACTTGAACTGCGACGCGAATAGATGACAGAGTCGATGACAGAGGACTGAATCGATGACGGAACAACACCGGGCCAGAGCTAGAGCTGGGGCTAGAGCCAGGCCGCCGAATGGTTGCAGCGGTAGGGGCGAGACTACGTCGCGCCCTACGTGCCTAGCGCATCCCGCCACCTGCCACCCGAGACTGCCACCCGCCACCTGAAAATGGATGCCTCTTCTGGTCCACTGAGCCTCTGGTCAACCGAACCTCTCGCATCGGCCCCATGCCCCCATGTCACCGTGCCCACTTGCCCCCTGCGGTTCTGCCGCGTTGGTAGGGATGACCGGCCCGGTCATCCTCGGGCGCGCGAGCCGCACGCCCCTACCCTTTGTCTTTCGGACGTGCCAGCATGTCACCGTGCCCACGTGCCCCCTGCGGCTCTGCCGCGTAGGTAGGGATGACCGGCCCGGTCATCCTTGGGCGCGCGAGCCGCACGCCCCTACCTTGGAATGCCGCTCAGAGATCAAAAGCCGCGCGTGACTGGCCATCGAGGCATTGGTCAACCACCTGCTTGCAGCGGAGGAACTCGGCTTCGAGCTTGGGACCAGGGAGTTTGCGGCCCAGGACGGAGGCGCTGAAGTCGGCGCCATGCGGGCCGCGCGGCCCGTAGTTGGCCGAAGGGAACTTCTTCCGCATCGCCGCGACGAACGCCTGCATGCCGCCCGGAGGCGCCTCCATGAAAAGATTCTCCGTCCCCGACGAGAGGGTGAACTCCAGCGGAGTGTCTTCCGTGTGAACCTCCAACTGGTAGAGCCGGTTGTTCGTGATGAAGCTCAGGCGGACTCCGCCGCCCTCATCGGCATCGCGCAGCAGCTCCGTCGGGTAGAGTTTCGCCACCAGTGCGGCCAGTTCGTCGGGGAGATCGGCCGGACTCATGCCTGGGGTTTGCGTTGGGACATCGTGTAACAGGCCGGTGTGCCGGAGTTGACGATGAAGCGAAGGGTGCCGAGCTGGTCCATCATATCGACGAGCCTGCTCGAGGGGGTTTCGAGGCAGGGGCCCTCTTTCTGATAGGCGCACAGCTTCTGGTAATCCGTGTACGCCAGCAGACCATAGGTGCCATCCGCCAGCTTCTCGCGGCATTGAAGGACGAGCATCTTGTTTCCTGGATCGGGCCGGGGGGCCGTCGGATCGGCCTCGTCCGCATAATCGCCGAGCACGAACAAGCGCGTATCGCCATGGATAAGCTCCCCCATAAGCAGGCTGTCGACACGCGGTGTCTCGCAACGGTAGGCGAACTCCACGAGCAGGGAAAGCCGCGTCGGCGGCGTCTCGTTCTCGCCGTAAGGTACGTGCGGTAGCGGCTTCGCCTCCCGGAATGAAGCCGACGGATCAAGCGGCTGGCCAGTTTCGCAGCGGGCGTAGATTTCAGCGCCACGGCGGGCGGTCAGGTCGAGATTCTCGGCGGACATCTCCTTCACCAGCGGATCGACGCGGTCGAGCGCCGTCCGGTAACCGTAGGCGGCGGCTACTACCATCCAGGCGCACGTCTCGACCGGATTCTTGGGGATCTCATCGGAGTCATCGAACAGGTCACCGACGTTGAAAAGGGCTTCCGGCTCCTTCTTGGCGGCACCGGCCAGGTACCACTTCATCGCCAGGCGGTGGTTCTTGGGGACGCCTTCGCCATAGTAATACCGTACGCCCATGCTCGATTGCGCATGCGCGTGACCAAGGTCGGCGGCGCGCAGCAGCCAGTCGACGGCGCGGGGCAGGTCCTGCGGCACCTCTCGTCCTTTGCGATAACGCTGGGCGAGATGATACATCGCATCCGGATCGCCCGCCTGGGCGCCAAGCAGGAGCTCGGGCACCTTCGCCTCGTACCACTTCGCCGGATCGCTCATCTTCCTGCCTATTTCTTGATGAGCCAGTAGATCCAGCCCCAGAAGAGGCCCTTGATCGGGGCGAGGAGCAGGCCAGCGCCGACGGCGGCGGCCAGGCCGGCCTCCCCGGCGCTGAGGAACCCCAGCGCGCAGCCGATGAGGAACAGGACCCAGGTGGCGCGCCACCAACAGGCCCAATAGGTGACTTTAGCGGCGTTATCCATGCGCCCATCCTGTCCGACGCACCACTGTTGGCAATATGCTTCTATTAGAATGTTTACACCGCCCGAAGCCGGCCAAAAATCCCCGCCTCCCTTCCCGATGTCCCATACCATACCGCCCGACGTCCAGTCGGACGATGATCGTCCAAATAAAGCCAAAGCCGCCAAAGATAAGCCTGCGGACCCGCTCATGCCCTTAGAAGAAGCGAAGAAGGCCGTCCTCGGTGGCTACGTCCTCGATGATCCCGGGAATGCGGACCGGCTTTTGAAAACGCTCGTCTTGCGTCAGCTCGAAGCGGGGC
>JBILLR010000044.1:0-9780 GCA_044375965.1 Opitutales bacterium | reverse complement strand
GCGCATCGTCTTCTTCGAATCCGAGAAAGGCGATCCGGGTTACCTCACCAGCTCGCTCTGGAAAGACGGCGAGTGGCGCGAGCACGTCCGCAAGGGAACCGAGCAGGCGTGCTCCACGCTCGTGCCGGAAGTCACGCGCGTCGCTTCGCTCGCCGAAGCGGTCGCGCTCACCGACGCCTCGGCGTGGAAGCTCGCGCTCGATCCTTACGAGGCGACGGGCGCGCCGGAAATTTCCGCGCCGGCGAAGGGCGCCGTGCTCGCGATCGGCCCGGAGCGCGGCTTCGCCGAGTGCGAACGAACGACGCTGCGTGCCGCGGGCTTCAGCTTCGCGCACCTCGGCGACCGCATCCTGCGCGTTGAAGCCGCGGCGCTCGTCGGCGGCGCGCTCATGCTCGCGCAGCTGCGCGCGTGGGAGAAGCACCGCCCGGTCGGAGGCTGATCACTCCGCGGCCTGGCGGACGAGCACGGAGGCGGCGGGCTGGCCTTTGCCTTTGCCGATGACCTTGCGCAGCTTCCAGCCTGCGGGCACCGGGACTTCATGGCCGCCCGGAGCCTCGAGGATCACGCGCACGTGCGCGCCTTCCTCGGCATAGCTCACCGCGGTCGCGGCGATCTCCGCGCCCTTGGTCTGCCAGAGCTCCCAAGGTGGATCGGCGAACACGAGGTCGAAGCGTCCTTCGGCCACGCCGGGCTTGGTGGCGTCGCCGGTGACCTTGGTGAAAGGCAGTTCCGCGAGGCCCATCGACTTCGCCACCGCGGCCGCGTTGGCCGTGAGCTCGGCGCCGATGCGCTGGTCGACGCAGGTCGCGCGCAGGGCGCCGCGGCTCAGCGACTCGAGTGCGTAGGCGCCGGTGCCGGCGAAGAGGTCGAGCACGGACGTCCCCGGCACGAACGCCGCGAGCGAATTGAAGACGGCCTCACGGATGTAATCCGTGGCGGGGCGGACGCCGCCCTGCGTGGGGACGCGGAGCGGGATGCCGCGAGCGATGCCGCCGGTGACGCGCATGGCACCAAATTCGCGCGGTCGCGCGGAAGGTCAACGGCGTTCGGCGCCGAGCGCCTGCCGCGCGGGCGACCAGCAGGTGGTGCGTCCCCCGACGTCTTCGCGGACGAGCGGCTTCTTCGAACGCGGGCAACGGCCGCCGTCCTTCCAACGGTGGTTGAAGAGCCAGCTGTCGGGCGGATCGGACCAATCCTTGCCGATGACGTCCATCGCTTCGGCGCAGACCTCGCGCAAGGTGGCGTGCAGCTTGCGGACGGACTTCGGTCCGAACGCGCCCGCCTTCGCCTGCGGGTGGAAGCCCGCGCGCCAGAGGACCTCGTCGGCCATCCAGTTGCCGATGCCCGGGAAACGTTCCTGCATGAGGAGCACGGGCTTGATCGCCGTGCGCGCGCGCCGACGGAGGAACACCTCGACGACGCCGACGGTGAACTCCGGCGAAAGGATCGCCGGCGGGATCTTCTCCCACCATGGCGGCACGCCGTCGCCTTGCCAGAAGTGCACGCGGCCGAACTGACGCGGGTCGACGAAGACGAGCTCCTTGCCGCCGGTCATCGTCAGCTTGAAGTGGTCGTAAGGCGTCGGCTCGCGCTCCGCGTCGCCGGCCTCTAGGCGGCCCGTCATGCCAAGGTGCACGCCGAGCCAGGCCCCGCCCGAGAAACGGAAAGCCATCTGTTTCGCGGCGGCCATCGATTCGACGAACTTCGCGCCCGTCAGGGCCTTGGTCATCGCCGTGACAGGAACGCCGCGGCCGATGCGCGCCTTGGTATTCAGATTAACCGCCGAAACCTTGCGGCCTAGGCCGACATCCCAGCGGCGGCGGAAATATTCGACTTCGGCGAGCTCGGGCATCGCCTCGCAAAATGCGGAGACCGTCCCGTCGCGCAAGCCGACGATGGGTTTCCGCTGGTCTCGGCGGGAAGGCTGGTTTCATTGGAGTCATGCACCAGGCCGACCCCGCCCGCTACGCCCATAAGTCTTTCCAAGCCCGCTGCGGGCGGTCCGGCCTGCACCTGCCCAAGGTCTCGTTGGGCCTGTGGCATAACTTCGGAAGCGTCGACGATTTCGGCAACGCGCGCGCGATCGCCCTGCGCGCCTTCGACCTCGGCGTCACGCACTTCGACCTCGCGAACAACTACGGGCCGGCGCCGGGCAGCGCGGAGGAGACCTTCGGACGTATCCTGCGCGAGGACCTCGGCGCTTATCGCGACGAGCTGGTCATCTCCACCAAGGCCGGCTACACCATGTGGCCGGGGCCGCACGGGGACTTCGGTTCGCGCAAATACCTCCTCGCCTCGCTGGACCAGTCGCTGCAACGCCTGGGCCTGCCTTACGTGGACGTGTTCTACAGCCACCGTCGCGATCCGCACACGCCGATGGAGGAGACCATGGGCGCGCTCGCGCAGGCGGTCCGTTCGGGCAAGGCGCTCTACGCGGCGGTCTCCAATTATAATCCCGAGGACACCGCGCGCGCGTGCGCCATCCTCCGCGACCTCGGCACGCCGTGCGTCGCGCATCAGCCGAAATACAGCCTCTTCGAACGCACGCCCGAGGCGGGGCTGCTCGCCGTCGTCGAGAAGGAAGGCCTCGGCTGCGCGGTCTTCTCGCCGCTCGCCCAGGGCATGCTCACCGACCGCTACCTGCGCGGCATCCCGGCCGACGCGCGGGCGGGCAAGCCGCACGGCTACCTCCGCCCCGAACAGCTCGACTCCGTCCGCATGGAGAAGGTGCGCCGCCTCGCGGAGGTCGCCGCCGAACGCGGCCAGCCGCTCGCGTCGATGGCGATCGCCTGGGTCCTGCGCGACCGCCGCGTGACGACGGCCATCGTCGGCGCCAGCAAGGTCGCCCAGCTGGAACAGTGCGTGGCCGCCGCCGCCTCGGCGCCCTTCGCGTCGGAAGAACTCAAGCGGATCGACGCCATCCTCGCCGGCTGAACGCACTCCGGGGTTGTGCCGCCGGACTCCGCCCGCAAGGGTGTCGCCATGACCGCCGGCGCCGCCCTGCCCTTCAAGATCAGCGTCCTCGTCTTCCTGCGCGACGAGGCCGGCCGCCTCCTGCTCATCCAACGCACCAAGGCGCCGAACCTCGGCTGCTGGAGCCCGATCGGCGGCAAGCTCGAGATGGGCCTCGGCGAATCGCCGTTCGAATGCGCCGTGCGCGAGACCTTCGAAGAGACCGGCGTGTCGGTCGCGACCGAGGACCTGCACCTCTTCGGCATGATCTCCGAGAGAGGCTACGAAGGGCAGTCGCATTGGCTCATGTTCCTCTTCGACTGCCGCCGGCCGTTGAAATCCCTGCCCGCGACGATCGACGAAGGCCGTTTCGCCTTCTTCGCCCGCGAGGAGCTGGGCTCCGTCGCCGTGCCGGAGACCGACCGCACGCTGCTGTGGCCGGTGTACGACGAACATCGCCGCGGCTTCATCGCCTACCGGGCCGAATGCCATCCCGGCTCGCCGCTGCGGGTCGTGGTCGAAGAGACGGGCGCGCGGCCGAACCTCGACTGACGATGGACGCCGCCGGAAGCGAAGCCGAGTTCAAGCGGACGAACCGCAAGCCGGCCTATCCGATCGGCGAGGAACTGCGCGCCTACCTCTCGCGCGAAGGCCGCGAAGTCCCGTTGCCCGTCTCCTACGCGCAGCTGCGCGGCTTCACCGCGGCGATGCCCCTGCTCGAACGCGGCAAGGACACGCTCTGGGAGACGGTCGCCTACCCGCAGGAAGAGATGGGCCGCCTTTCGCAGGGCCTGCTCGAGACGTATGCGCTCCTGCGCGGCGAGGGCGGCATGAAGGTCTTCAGCCACGTCTACGTGGACCGCGTGGACTTCTGCTCCTTCGGCAATTCGCAGCCTTTCCGCGTCCGGATCGTCAACGCGTACAACGAGAACCACGACTACTTCTACGTCAAGGTCGGCGACGCCTCGCGCGTGTGCGGCCTCGAGCTCGAGCACCTGCTCTCCCCGAACCGCATGCTCTATCTCACCTGGGGCGAGACGCTGGTCGAGGAGCACGTCACCGGCATCCCCGGCGACATCTTCGCCGAGAAATGGCTGCACGCCGACGGACACCACCCGGTCCGTCTGGCCAAGGAACTGATCAAATTCGAGGAACGCTGCCTCGTGCGCCTGCTCGGCGACATGCGCGCCTATAACTTCGTCATCGCCGTCACCCCGGACTTCGACGCCACCGCCATCCGCGTGCGCGCGATGGACTTCGACCAGCAGAGCTACGACGGACGCCTCCGCTTCTACCTCCCCGGCTCGTTCAAGGAGAACCGGCCGTTCGCCCAGCTGTGCGCCAAGCACATCAACGCCGCCTCCGCCGCCCAGTACCGGCGCGAGGAGCAGTCGCTCATCCACCGGCGTCACCTCGCCGCTCCCGACCGGGTCAAGGACCTGCTGGCCGCCATGCGGGCCAACCCCCTGACCGCGGCCGAAAAAGCCAAGGAACTCGCCGACGGCCTGGCCGAATATCACCGGGATCCGGCTTTCCGGCAGCACGCCGACATGGCGGGCCTGATCGGCGAGAGCCTCTCCCGCCTCGACCGGTTGCTGCGCTCCTGATAGTAAGCGCTGGACAGGACGCGCGCCGGGCGGGCAAACTCCGAGGCCTGCGATGAGCGACTCCTTAAGGCACGAATGCGGCATTGCCCTTGTCCGGCTGACCAAGGACCTGAAGTGGTATCAGGAGAAATACGGCACGCCGCTGCACGGCTTCAACCAGCTCTTCCTGCTGATGGAGAAGCAGCACAACCGCGGCCAGGACGGCGCCGGCATCGGCTGCGTCAAGATCGGCTCCGAGAACGGCGAGGCCTTCCTCTTCCGTGACCGCGAGATCGGCGCCCAGGGGCTGACCCAGATCTTCACCCGCCAGATCAAGGCCTACGCCGACAAGATGCGCGAGGCGGTCATCGTCCCGGAGTTCCCCGAGACGGTGAAGCGCCACTTCGACTTCGGCGGCGAGCTCCTGCTCGGCCACCTGCGCTACGGCACCTCCGGCAACTTCGACTCGGTCTCCTGCCATCCCTACGCGCGCAAGTCCATCTGGCCGACCCGCAACCTGCTCGTGGCCGGCAACTTCAACCTGACGAACACCGCCGAACTCAACGCCTCGCTCACCCAGCGCGGCGCGCACGTCATCTACTCGACCGACACGCAGTCCATCCTCGAGGAGATCGGCTTCTGGCTCGACGAGGAACACGACCGCCTGTTCAAGGCGTTCAAGGACCAGGGGCTGGACGGCACCGCCCTCCAGGCGGAGATCTCCAAGCACCTGGACATCGGCAACGTCCTGCGCCGCGCCGCCAAGCACTGGGACGGCGGCTACGCCATCGCCGGACTCGTCGGCAACGGCGACAGCTTCGTCATCCGCGACCCCAACGGCATCCGCCCCTGCTGGTACGCCCGCACCGAGGACCTGATCGCCGTGGCCTCCGAGCGCGTCGCGCTGATGACCATCGTCGGCGTCAACCAGGAGGACGTCCATGAGCTCCCGGCCGGCCACGCGCTGATCATGAAGGCGGACGGACGCCACTCGATCGAGTCCTTCCATGCGCAGGGCGAGATCCGGCACTGCTCCTTCGAACGCATCTACTTCTCCCGCGGCAACGACCCCGAGATCTACGCCGAACGCAAGGCCCTGGGCGCCGCCCTCGCCGACGACGTCCTCGCGCAGATCCGCGACGACCATGACAACGCGGTCTTCTCCTACATCCCCAACACGGCGGAGATCGCCTGGTACGGCCTGATGGAGGAACTCCGCAAGCGCCGCCGTTCGCAGGTCCGCGACAAGCTGATCGCCGCGCAGCGCGCCGGCGCGCTCGACGAGGCGACGATCGAGAAGCTCGTGCTCGGCGGCTGGCCCCGGGGCGAGAAGGTCGCCCACAAGGACGTCAAGCTGCGCACGTTCATCTCGCAGGAGAAGAACCGGATGCAGATGGCCTCGCACGTCTACGACATCTCCTACGGCACCGTGCGCGAAGGCGACACGCTCGTCTGCGTCGACGACTCGATCGTCCGCGGCACGACCCTGCGCCAGTCCATCCTCCGCATCCTCGCCCGCCCGAACCCGAAGCGCATCGTGATCGCGTCGACGGCCCCGCAGATCCGCTACCCGGACTGCTACGGCATCGACATGTCCGAGATGGGCAAGTTCCTCGCCTTCCAGGCCGCCGTCGCGCTCTGCAAGGAACGGGGGATGGCCGACCTGCTCCGCGAAGTCTACGAAGACTGCGTCGCCCAGTCGAAGAAGCCGACGAAGGAGATGCGCAACCACGTGAAGCGCATCTACGACGCGTTCACCGAGGAGGAGATCGCGGCGAAGGCCGCCGAACTCGTCTACCCGGCCAAGAGCGGCTGGAAGGGCGAGCTGGTCCTGGTCTTCCAGAAGATCGCTTCGCTGCACAAGGCCTGCCCGACGAGCCGCGGCGACTGGTATTTCACCGGCGACTACCCCACCCCGGGCGGCCTCGGCGTCCTCAACCAGGCGTTCATCAACTACTGGGAGAAGCGCGAAGGCCGCTCCTACTGATCAGGCGTAGAGCCGGAAGGGGGCGGTGCGCGCGCGGAACGCCGCGGCGTCGCCGTCCCAGCGACGCGTCCAGCGGGCGAGGTCGACGCGCGCCCCCTGCGTGCGCAGCTCCTCGAAGAAGGCTTCGCTGCCGAGATGCTTGATGAAGAGCTCGCGCTTGCCGCCGGTCAGCCCGGCGAAAGGATTCGGCGCCCAGACGCAGGCCTGTCGGAAGAGGTGCAACGAGATCGCGGTGGGACGGAACACGGCGTAATCGCCGATCGCGAGATAGACGCCCTGCGTGCCGTCGGCGAGCTGCTGCGGCTGGAGCACGAGTCCGGGCACGGCGGAGCCCAACGCGGCGGCGAGCTCGGCGGCCTGACGCCGCGGGTAGGTGAGGAAGCGGAAGTTGCGGCCGGTACCGGCGCTGTGGCTGAACCCGGAGTCCATGCAGCCGAGACCGGTCATGGCATAGCCGAGCGCGGCCTTCGGGCTGTCGATCATCGGCGAGGTGGCCGTCCAGTTCAGTCCGGTGAGGTTCCAGGTCATCGAACGGCGCCAGCCGCGCATGGCGACGACCTCCAGCTGGCCGCGCCGGCGCGTCGCTTCGTCGACCTCGAGCACGCCGGGCGTCGCGACCGCCCAGCGGGCGAGCTCGCCGATGGTCAGTCCGTGGACGTAAGGGGTCTCGTAGGCGCCGACGTAGCTGCGCCACTTGCGGTCGAGGAACGGGCCGTCGACCTTCTCGCCGCCGAGCGGGTTGGGGCGGTCGAGCACGATGACGCGCACCGGGCGCGGGAGCGCGAAGCACGCTTCGATCACGTAGCGCATGCAGCTCACGTAGGTGTAGGAACGGGCGCCGATGTCCTGGAAATCGATGACGACCGCATCGAGGCCGGCGAGCATCTCCGGCGTCGGCTTCCGCGTCGCGCCATAGAGCGAATAGACCGGCAGGCCCGTGCGCCCGTCCTGCGCGTGGCCGACCTTGACGTCGGCCTTGACGGCGCCGTCGATGCCGTGCTCCGGGCCGAAGAGCTTCACGAGCTTCACGCCCGGCGCACGCGCGAGGACGTCGGCCGTCCGCTGGCCGAGACCGTTGACGCCGGCGCGATGCGTGACGAGGCCGACGCGCAGTCCCTGCAACCGGGAGAAACCTTCGGCGGCGAGGACGTCGATGCCGAGCATCACCTTGCCGGTCGGTGCGCCGCCGACCGGGGCGGGACGGACGCTCGGGACGCCGACGGAGCCGCCACCGCCGCCGGCGCAACCGGAGAGAGCGTAGGCGCCCAAAGAACCCAAGGCGGTGAGATGAAGGAAGTCGCGGCGGTCCATGGGGAAGCAGTGACCGCATCTTCGGCGTTTCGCCGAAGGGTTCAAAGTCCGAAATCGAAAATCCGTTTGCAGGCGAGGGCCCCCGCCGACACCTTCCCGCCATGCGCGTCGCCCTCCTCGGCTCCGGTCGCGGCTCCAACGCCGACGCGGTCCTCCGCGCCCAGGCCGAAGGACGCCTGGGCAAAGCCAAGGTCGTCGGGATCTGGTGCGACGTGCCGACCTGCAAGATGCTGGAGCTCGGACCGAAATACGGCATCCCCGCCCGCTTCCTCGACACCGGCCCCTTCAAGACGAAGTTCTCCCCCGACCGTGAGCAAGCCTGGGCCGACGCCCTCAAGGCCGCTCAGGTCGACCTGGTCGTGCTCGCCGGCTTCATGCGCGTCATCAAGGCGCCGCTGCTCGACGCCTTCGCCGGACGCATCATCAACCTGCACCCGAGCCTCCTGCCGGCCTTCCCTGGTCTCGACGGCATCGGCCAGGCCTGGAACGCCGGCGTCCCCGAAGCCGGCTGCACCGTCCACTGGGTCAACGCCGAGATCGATGGCGGCGCCCACCTCGGCCAGACGCGCGTCGCCCGCGAGCCCGGCGACACCCTCGAGTCCTTCGCGAACAAGATCCACGCCGCCGAGCACGCCCTGCTCCCCGCGGTGATCGCCCGCCTGAGCGAGACGCTTTCCTGATGATCGAACTGAAGTGCCCCATCCATGAAGACATGGTCCAGCCGCTGGAGGACCATTTCTGCGAACTCACCCGCTCCTCGTGGATGCTCTTCCACGAAGGCCCCGGTAAGCCGCACTTCGTGATGGGCTATTTCGACACCAAGGCCGAAGCCGATGAGGCCTGGGCCGGCCTGCGCCAGGCGTTCAAGAAACTCCCCGAGGCCTACGCCGAGACCGTCATGGCCGACAAGGACTGGAAAGAGGCCTACAAGGAACACCTCAAGCCGTGGGACCACGGCCGCCTCCACTGGGTGCCGGCCTGGATGCGCGGCAAGCACGCCGTCCCGGCCGACGCCGCGGTGATCTGGTTCGACGCCGGCCTCGCCTTCGGCACCGGCGACCATCCGACGACCCGCCTCTGCGCCATCCGCATGATGGACTTCCTGGAGACGCATCCCGCCGCGCAGGTCTCCGTCACCGACGCCGGTTGCGGCTCGGGCATCCTCGCCCTTTCCGCGGCCAAGCTCGGCTGCGGCCGCATCGCCGGTTTCGACCGCGATCCGGAATCCGTGCGCGTGAGCATCGCGAACCGCGAGGAGAACGGCATCGCCGACGACACCGTCGCCTTCCACCACGCCGGTCTCGAGGAAGGCTTCCGCCTGACCGGCCGGGCCGACGTCGTGCTGGCGAACATCATCAGCGACGTGCTCTGCATCTACGCCGACAACCTCGTCGACTCCGTGAGCCCCGGCGGCGTCCTCGCCCTCAGCGGCATCCTCGCGAAGGAGCAGGACGCCGTCCGCGCCCATTTCGAGGCGAAGTGCCGGGCCGCCTGGGGCGCCGGCACCCGCGCCGATGGCCGCGTCATGGGCGAATGGAGCGACGTCGCGCTGTTCCGTCCGCTCTGAGGATTTGCGTCCGGCCTAGCGCCTCCCAACCTGCTCTTCATGCACGAGACCACCGCCCGCCGGATACGCTACGGACGCCTGATCGCTCTGGGCTTCGGCGTCTTCTGCTTCGCGATGGCCGTGAACGAACTGCTCGGCGGCCTGTCGCTCGGTCCGGTACGCATCCCGCCCCGCTGGGATCCCGCCGTCGTCACCTTCCCCGGCGCGCTGCGCGCCGAGTCGTGGTTCCTCATCGCTTACGCCGGCCTGCTCTTCCTGCCCTGGCGGAGCATCGTCTCGTCGAAGGCCTGGAACCGGCTCTTCGTCGTCCTCTGCGTGGCTTCGCTGATCTTCGCCTTCGCGATGATCTCCGAAGTCATGGCCAAGAACTACGTGGC
>JBILLR010000043.1:0-9811 GCA_044375965.1 Opitutales bacterium | reverse complement strand
GTCGACCTCGACGGCTCCAACCCGCGCATGATCGCCAACAAGGCCCTGCGCAACCCGTCCTCCGCCTCGTTCCACGGCGAGCTGATGTGCGTCGCCGAGATCGCCGGCCGCGTCTCCGTCTGGAACAAGGCGGGCGAGATGGTCGCCTCCCTCGGCGTCAACGACACCAAGGGGCAGACCAACACCCCGAAGGTCGCTCCGGCCGACTGGCGCGTAGGCGTCGTGACCTCGCCCCACGGCATCACCTTCGACAACGACGGCAACATCCTCGAGACGGAGTGGAACATCTTCGGTCGCGTGCTGCGCTGGAACCGCAAGTGATCCGCGCGCTGCGCCAGCTGGTCCTGACCTGGGGAGCCCTCCTGCTCCCCTTGTTCGTCTCGGCCCACAACGGCGAGGTCCTCCTCTCCCGCCTCACGCTGCACGCGGACGGCACCTGCTCCCTCAAGGTGACCGCCGATCTGGAGGCGAACTACAACATCCGGGAACGCGCGGAGCTGGCGAAGGCCGCCGAAACGCTGTTCGCGGTGTCGACCGGCAAGGACCTCTTCCCGCTCACGGAGGCGGCAGGCACGCCGGACTTCTCCTCGGCCACGAAGCTCGACCTCGATTCGCCCTTCCAGCACACGGCCGAAGAACTCGCCAAATCCTACCAGCTTGAAAGCGCGGAATGGAGCTGGACGCCGGAGCCGCGGAATTTCCTGCTGCGCCTGCCCGACGAAAGCCCCCACACGGTGCTGCTCTGGATGGTCGACGAGACGAAGCCCGGAGCGAAAGCCCGCTGGGTGATGATGGTCGCGGGCGACGAGTCTCCGCTGATCCAAGCACACGAAGCTTCCGGTCATCTCGGCCGAACGATGCTGCTGCTCTGCGGCGGACTGATGCTCGCCGTCGCAGCGGCGTTGGTCGGCGGCTTCCTGCTGCTGCGATGCCGCCGGGCGAAGTCGGCGGCCTAAGCGAGGGTCGCCTCGACGAACCCGGCCCGCGCCTCGAAGTGCGGATTATGGCCGCTTTCCGGGAGCGTGACGACATCGGCCTGCGGGAAGTGCGCGCGGATAGCCGCGAAGTCCTCGTCGCGGACGTAGTTCGACTTTCCGCCGCGCAGGAAACGCGTCGGTCCGTCCCAGACCTCGCCGGCGGCCAGCGGATTACCGAGGATCTCGGGCAGTGAATACGTCAGCGCCTCGCGGTTGACGGTCCAGCGCCAGCGGCCTTCCTCGTCCTGGCCCAGGTTGGTAAGGATGAACTGGCGCATGCCCCACTCGGGCACCTGGGCTGCAAGTTTCTCGTCGGCATCCTTGCGCGATTTCACCGACGCGAGGTCGAGGGCGTTCATGGCGGCGAACTCGACCCGCACGCGGTCGGAATAGGCGCGCGGGGCGATGTCGACGACGGTGAGGCGGGCGACGAGGTCGGGCCGGTCCATGACGAGACGCATCGCGGCCTTGCCGCCCATGCTGTGGCCGACGAGGTGCACGGGACCGAGCGCGAGATTTTCGAGCATCGCGACGACGTCCGCCGACAGCGCGGCGTAGGAGCAATCGTCGCCCCACGGCGAAGAGCCGTGATTACGCAGGTCCGGCGCGAGCACGCGATGTCCGCGTTCGGCGAGGGCCACGCCGGCGGACTGCCAGTTGCGCGACGAACCCAGCAGGCCGTGCAACACCACGAGCGGCGCACCGGCGCCGCCCAGTTCGCGGACGATCAGAGGAAGCGGCGCGCTCACGGGAGACGCCAAGGTGAGGGCCGTCCGGCCGAGGTCGAACCATTTCCCCGCCGAGGCTTGAACCCGACCACGCCCGTCCTATGAACATCGCATGCTCTCCCGCCTGCTCCCCCTGCTCGCCTGCGCCGCCTCCGCGTTCGCCGCCATCGAAGTCATCAAGGTCCCCGGCGCCGAACAGATCCGCCAGCCCTTCAGCCTCGCCTTCGACGCGCAAGGCGACGCTTACGGCGTCGAGTTCCAGCCCGCCAACCGGATCTTCAAGCTGCATGGCGGCAAGATTGAGTTCGTCTCCGGCGTCAAGTGGGACAGCGCCCCCAAGGGCTCTACGCCGCCCGCGCCCGCGCAGCGTCTCGACCTCGCTCCGGCCGTCTACGACGGCATGCACGACGTCTCCATCGGCCCGGACGGTTCGATCTACGCCTCGGACAGCTTCCAGCACCGCATCGTGCGCCTCGAACCGAAGACGCACGTCGCGACGCTCTTCGCCGGCACGGGTAAGTCCGGCTTCGGCGGCGACGGCGGCCCCGCCGACCAGGCGAAGATGAACATCCCGATGTGCGGCGTCATCGATCCCGCTGGAAAATACATGTATGTCGCCGACATCGTGAACAACCGCGTCCGCCGCATCGACCTCGCGACCAAGGTGATCACCACCGTCGCCGGCAACGGCAAGAAGGGGCTCCCCAAGGACGGACAGGATGCGCTCGAAGCCCCGATGGGCGACGTCCGCGCCTGCTGCGTGGCCAAGGACGGCACGCTCTATGCCCTGCTCCGCGGCGGGCACGCGCTTGCGGCCATCAAGGACGGCAAGGTCGCCGTCGTCGTGAACAAGGCCGGCAAGCCCGGTCCCGCGACGGACGGCCCCGCCGCCGACGCGCGCATGCTGGGTCCGAAATACGTGACGATGGACGCCAAGGGCAACGTGCTCATCCTCGACACCGAGAACCATTGCCTGCGCGTCTATGATCCGGTGAAGCAGACCATCCGCACGCTCGTCGGCAACGGCAAGAAAGGCGCCGCGGTCGGCGCCGACTGGGCCGGCACGCAGCTCAATCGCCCGCACGGCGCCCGCATCGGCCCGGACGGACGGCTCTACGTGACGGACACGGAAAACGACCGAATCCTCGTCGGCCCGGCCCCTTAAGCGGGGTCCGCCCCGTCCGACGGGGTTTTTGGGTTTGTCTCTTTCGACGCGGGGCGGTTGGTTCGGGGGTCACTTCCCGCCGCAATGTCCTCGACCGGTTCCAGTTCTTCCCGCCGTCCTTTCGGCCCCCGCGCTTTCGTGGGAGCCCACACGGCCTTGGTCACCCCCTTCGTGAAGGGCGCCGTGGCCTGGGATGACCTCAACAAGCTGGTCGAATTCCAGATCAAGGACGGCATCGACGGCCTGGTCGCCGTCGGCACCACGGGCGAGTCCCCCACCCTCGATTACGACGAGCACATCGAAGTCATCCGCAAGACCGTCGAATTCGCCGCCGGCCGCGTGCCGGTCATGGCCGGCACGGGCTCCAACGCCACGACCGAAGCCCTCGACCTCACCCAGCGCGCCGACGAAGCCGGCGCCGATGCGTTCCTGCTCGTCGCCCCTTATTACAACAAGCCCAGCCAGGAAGGCCTGTTCCGCCACTTCTCGGTCATCGCCGAAGCCACGGCCAAGCCGATCATCCTCTACTCCATCCCGGGCCGCTGCGGCATCGAGATCACCGTCGAAACCACGCTCCGTCTGCGGAAGAAGTATCCGCACATCATCGGCATCAAGGAAGCCGGCGGTCAGGTCGAGAAGGCCGCGCGCCTAGTGCGCGAGTCCGACCCGGAATTCATCGTCCTCAGCGGCGATGACTCCCTGACCCTGCCCTTCGCGCAGGTCGGCGCCCAAGGCATCGTCTCCGTCGCGTCAAACCTCATCCCGGGCCCGGTGGCCAAGCTCGCCAAGCTCGCGCGCACGAAGCAGTTCGCCGAAGCCAAGGTCCTGCACGACCAGCTCGCCGAGATCTTCAAGACCCTCTTCGTCGAACCCAACCCGGTGCCCGTGAAGCACTGCATGATGCGCGCCGGCATCATCCGTTCGGACGAAGTCCGCCTGCCCCTCTGCGAGATGTCCGAGGCCAACCGCCTCCTCGTCGAGCAGGTCGCCGACGCCACCCTCGCCTCCCTCCGATGAGCCAGCCACTCCGCATCCTCCTCAACGGCGCCAAGGGCCGCATGGGCCTCGCCATCGCCAACGTGGCGGCCTCCGAACTGGCCGTCATCGCCGCCGGCGTCGACCAGGGCGACGACCTCGCCGCGCACATCGGCTCGGCCGACGTGGTCATCGACTTCTCCTTCCACTCCGCGACCCTCGCCGTCGCGCAGCTCTGCGCCAAGCATAAGAAGCCGCTCGTGATCGGCACCACCGGCCACACCGCCGAAGAGAAGGCCGCGATCACCGCCGCCATCAAGGGCCTCCCGGTCGTCTGGGCCGGCAACTACTCCGTCGGCGTCACGCTGCTCAACGCGCTCGTCCGCCAGGCCGCCCGCTCGCTCGCCGACGCCGGCCGCTGGGACGTCGAGGTGCTCGAGATGCACCACCGCCTCAAGAAGGACGCGCCCTCCGGCACCGCCGAGACGCTCCTCAAGATCCTCCTCGAAGAGCGCCAGCTCGCCAAGGAAGCGCTCAAGCACGGCCGCGAAGGCCTGGTCGGTGAACGCCCGCTCGGCGAGATCGGCGTGCACGCCATCCGCGGCGGCGACGTCGTGGGCGACCACACGGTCCTCTTCGCCGCCGAAGGCGAGCGCCTCGAACTCACGCACAAGGCTTCCAACCGCGAGATCTTCGCGCGTGGCGCCGTCCGCGCCGCCCGCTGGCTCAAGAGCCAGCCCGCCGGCCTGTACGGCATGGAAGATGTGTTGGGGTTGAAGTAAGCGTCAGGGGGCAAGCTGGCACGGTGACACGGTGACAAGGGGACGATGCATCGTTGCCTCGGGCAGGGTCGGGACCGCGTCACGACATAGCTGCATCGAGGTAGGGGCAGCACCACGTGCTGTCCTAGTGAATCCATTCTCGGGTGGCAAGCGGCGGCCCCAGGTGGCGGGTGGCGGGATGAACTGCATCGTGTAGGGCTGACCGGTACGGTCAGCCGCGGTTGAGCGGGCCGCTCAACCCTACCTCGACACATAACTCAAAGGGAAACCAGGGGCCGGATGATATGCCGGGGAACATACATCCCTATCATACTATCAGGTTTCCGCTCTCCCTTTGCATCAGTTTAGTTACAACCGCTACCACCTAGACACGGGCGCGGCGTAGCCAAGTCCCTACCATTCGGCGGCCTTTGCATCGTGGTAGGGTCGGCACTGCGTGCCGACCTAGCCGCATCGGAACCTAGGTCAGCACGCAGTGCTGACCCTACCCATTACATCTCTGGTCAACCGAGCCTCAGGGCCTCTGAGCCTCTCGCTCGGCGCTCAGCGCCCGAGCGCCGCTTTCACCAACTGATCCGCGGTCGCGCCGGCGCCAAGCTTCGTGAGCGCGGCGCGGACGCCTTTGTCAGCGTCGGGTGCCTTGAAGCCGAGCGCGACAAGCGCGGCGACGGCGTCCGTCGCGGGCGTGGGCTGGGCGGCGACGATGGTCGCGGCAGCCGTCGGAGCGGCGCCAGGGCCTTCGAGGCCGACCTTGTCCTTAAGCTCCATGACAAGTCGCTCGGCGGTCTTCTTGCCGATGCCGGGACACTGGGAAAGGAGAGCGACATCACCACGGATGATCGCGTCGCGCAGGATCGGCAGCGCGAGGCGGCTGAGGATGTTCAGCGCCATCTTGGGGCCGACGCCCGACACCTTCTCGACGAGCAGCTTGAAGAACTCGCGTTCCTCGGCGACGGCGAAGCCGTAGAGGGCCTGGCCGTCCTCGCGGAAGACGTGATGGATGAGCAGGAAGACTTCCGCGCCGAGCTTCGGCAGGCGCTCCGCGGTCGTGACCGGAACGTTGACCTCGTAACCCACGCCCGACGACTCGATGACGACGCGCAGGACGCCGGCTTCGATGAGTTTGCCGCGGAGGGAGACGATCATGGCGCGATGAAAGCGGAAGCGGTCCGGGAGTTAAGCCCGAATCTCGATGATGAAGCCCTTGAGGTAACGGCTCTCGGGGAAGTTCAGCAGTACCGGGTGATCCGCCGGCTGGGACGTACGTTCCAGGACCACGGCCTCGCGACGGGCGTCGGAAGCGGCGGCTTCGATGACTTCGAGATACATCTCTTCCGAGACGCGGTGCGAACAGGAATACGTCGCCAGGATGCCGCCCGGGGCGAGCAGACGGAGCGCGCGGAGGTTAAGCTCCTTGTAACCGCGGAGGGCGCCGTCGACGGCGTCCTTGCTGCGGGCGAAGGGCGGCGGGTCGAGCACGATGAGGTCGAAGGAGGCTTCGCGGTGCTCGGTGAACCAGTCGAAGACGTTGGCGACTTCGAAAGAGGCGCTGAGACCATTGCGTTCGGCGGCCGAACGGGCGGCGGCGATGGCGTCCTCGGACTGGTCGAGGCCGAGCACGCTGGCGGCGCCGGCCTTGGCGCAGGCGAGGCCGAAGCCTCCCTGGTTGCAGAAGGCGTCGAGCACGCGGCGGCCCTTGGCGAGCTTCGCGACGTGCTGATGCTGATCGAGTTGGTCGAGGTAGGTGCCGGTCTTCTGTCCGCCCATCAGGTCGATGAGCACCTGCACGCCGCCGACTTCCATCCAGGCGGGCTCGAGCGGCTTGCCCGAGACCGTGCGGATCTCCTGGCGGAGGCCTTCGAGCTTGCGCGTCGCGGCGTCGTTGCGGAGGACGATCTCGCGCGGCTTCAGCAGGCGCTGCAGGACGTCGATGATCGTGGCGAGGCGGCGGTCGACGCCGCAGGTCAGCGCCTGGATCGTGATGAGGTCGTTGTAGCGGTCGACGACGAGGCCCGGAAGGCTGTCGGCCTCGGACCAGATCAGACGACACACAGGCTTCCCGGCTCGGCGGTTGACGGCGGCCGTGACGAGTTCCTCGAGCAGCGGGCCGTCGAGGGTGATCGGGCGGCGCGAGTAGCGGCGCCAGGCGATCTGGGACTTGCCGTTCCAGAGACCGGCGCCGAGACAGCGGCCTTTGAGGTCGGTCAGCTCGACGCAGTCGCCGTCGACCGGCGGTTCGCCGACGAATTCGACTTCGCCGAGGAAGGCCCAGGGATGTCCCCGGAGGGCGCGCACGGGACGTCCGGGGCGGATACGAATGGCTCTAAGCATGGATCAATTGACGGACTTCAGCTTCGGGAGGGCCCAGCACGCGACCAGCGCGGTCGGAATCCAGGCCGCGATCATGGGCGGCAAGGCTCCGCTCTCGCCGAAAGCGGAGCAGAACGAAGTGAGGAAGTAGAAGGCGAGGAAAAGGCCGAAGGTCTTGGCGACGCCCACCATCGGGCTGACGCGGCCGGGCACCACCGAGAACGGGATGGCGACGGCGATGACGATGAGGCAGATGACCGGCACGGAGAGGATGGCGTGGTAGCGCATCGCATAGGCGGCGTTGGGTCCGCCGGGATTGGAGCCGGCCTGGTCGACGAAGCGGGAGACCTCGCGGAGGGACAACTTGGCAGGCTCCTTCGTCGAATAGAACATCACCTCGGGGTCGTCGTTGAACTCCGGCGTCAGTTCCACGAAACGCGGCTGGGCCATCAGCGAGCCGGTCGCGGGATCGAAACGGAGATCGCGTCCGTCGCGGAAGGTCCAGCTCCAGCCTTGCGGCGTCTTGCGGAACTCGGCGAAGCGGGCGGAGATGCGACGGACTTCACGCTGGTTGGCGTCGAAGGCATGCACGACCACCTCGAACGCCTGCCCGGTGCTGAGGCCGAGGTTGGAGATCAGCCACAGGCGGCGGGCCTTGGAATTCTCGAAGGAGACGGATGAAGCCTGGCCGCGCGGGATGGCGGTGCCGCCCTTGGCCTTGAGCGCCACGAACTGGGCTTCCTCTTGGAGCGCGTTCATAGCCTCCAAGGCGTCGGGTACCAGGACCGCGTTCAGGAGAGCCAGGAGTCCGGCGAGCAGGCCGCCCACGGCCCACAAAGGGGCGGTCAGACGGCCCATGCCGATGCCGGCGGCGCGGGCCGCGGCGATCTCCTGGCTCCGGTTCATGGTCGCCAGGACGAAGATGACCGAGATCAGGAGCGAAATCGGGATGAGCAGGGACAGATTCCGGACCAGACCGAGCAGGAGATAGGCGATGATCGTCCCCCAGCCGGCGTCGAGGGCCAGGAACTCGGGAATCCGGTTATATCCGTCCGACAGCAGCAACAGGCCCATGAAACTCAGCAAGGCCAAGGCGAAGACCTTGGCCCATTCGGCGAGGATATAGCGATCCAGGATGCGCACTGGGTCGAATGACACCCGTCCCGACCAAGCCAGCAACCCCAAAGCAAGTCGGACGCACTTTTCCGCCGATTTAATGCGTTAATCCGCCGCCGAGAAACCAGGACGCAAACCATGGTTGAAACCACCCGTCGGCACGGCTGTCTCAAAGATGCTAACGCCCCTCCGCAACAGGTGGTCGTATTATACAACCCACCTATCGCCCCCGACCATTCCTCGGACAGGCTTCACCTGTTAAAATATTCCCCATGCCCCGTCTCACCCCCAGCCTCTTCGCCTGCCTCGCCCTGCTCGGCCTGACTATGCCGTCTGCGGCCAAGGTGGACTACAACGAAGACGTCCGCCCGATCCTCTCCGAGAACTGTTTCTACTGCCACGGCCCCGACGGCAACAAGCGCAAGGCCAAGCTGCGCCTCGACGTCCGCGCCGACGCCCTCGCGCACAAGGCCTTCGTCCCGGGCAACCCCGAGGCGAGCGACCTCATCCAGCGCCTGTCCTCCACCGACTCCGACGAAGTGATGCCGCCGCCGGATTCCCACCGCACGATCACCCCCGCGCAGAAGGAGATCCTGAAGCGATGGATCGCCGAAGGCGCGGAGTATAAGGAGCACTGGGCTTACGTGACGCCGGTCCGCCCCGCCCTGCCCGCCAACGGCGAGAAGAACCCCGTCGACGCCTTCATCGTCGAGAAACTGACCAAGGTCGGCCTGACCCTTTCATCGGAAGCGCCCAAGAGCACGCTGCTGCGTCGCCTCTCGCTCGACCTCATCGGCCTGCCGCCCACGCCGGAAGAGACCGCCGCCTTCCTAGCCGACAATTCCCCGGGCGCCTACGAGAAGCAGGTCGACCGCCTGATGGCCTCGCCGCACTACGGCGAGCGCATGGTCCTCCCCTGGCTCGACGCCTCACGCTATGCGGACAGCAACGGCTTCCAACAGGACGGCGATACCTTCCAGTGGATCTGGCGCGACTGGCTCGTGAAGAACCTCAACGCCGACAAGCCGTTCGACCGGCTCAGCACCGAGATGCTCGCGGGCGACCTGCTCCCGGACGCGACCCTCGACCAGAAGATCGCCACGGCCTTCAACCGTAACCACATCCTCAACGGCGAAGGGGGCAACATCTTCGAAGAACAGCGCTACGTCAGCCTCTTTGACCGCGTCGAAAGCACCACGACCACGTGGCTCGGCCTCACGGTCGCCTGCGCCCAGTGCCACGACCATAAATACGACCCCATCACGCAGAAGGACTACTATCAGTGGCTCGACGCCTTCAACCACGCGAAAGAACGCGGCACCCCGACCTTCGGCGGCACGACTCAGACCGGTGGCCGCAGCCGCTTCCGCCTCGACGCCCCGCTGGTCGAAGCCCCCTCGCCCGAGCAGGCCGCCGAACTCGCCCGCCTGCAGGCTGATTTCGACAAGCTGAATAAGGATTTCGGTGCGCACCAGACCAAGGCGTTCGAAGCCTGGCTCGCCAAGCCGACCAAGGACAAGGGCATGCTGCCCAAGGAACTGGAGGCCCTCCTGGCGCCGGAGAAGAAGCGCACCGCCGCCGAGACCAAGAAGCTCCGCGAGCATTACAACAAGAGCGTCTTCCCTGAAGACCGGAAGAATATCGCCGGGATGAAGGAGATCGACCGCGCCAAGATGCTCCTCGACGGCTACCGCGGCGACATCCTGCCGCGCGTGATGGTGATGTCCGACGACCAGCCGCGGGAGACGAACATCCTCG
>JBILLR010000042.1:0-9813 GCA_044375965.1 Opitutales bacterium | reverse complement strand
AGCCGCCCGACGAAGCTGATCGACGAGCGCGAAATCATTCCGGACCGCCGCGACATTCACGACTCGATAGACTTCGACCGCGAGGGCCTTGGCGGCCTTCCAAGCCGAAGGATCACGATAACTGACTACCTTGGGATTATCTTGGGGATGCATAGGCGACCCATCTTAGGCCCCGCCGCATCCACCGCACTTCCCGCGATTACCTACCAGCCGCCTGAAGCACCCACCCCAAGTCCAAACCCAGCATCTTCCCCATCCCGCGCTTCCATGCTTTCCCAACCGCCAACCGCTAACCGCCAACCGCTTACACCCCCTTTGCCAACTAATTCCAGATTGAACTCATCCCCTCCCCCTCCAAAGGTGTCCTTATGTCCCAGCAAGTCCTGAAGCCTCGCGTCCGCGGGTTCATCTGCATCACCTCCCACCCCGACGGCTGCGCCGCGGCGGTCCGCGAGCAGATCGCCTACGTGAAGTCCCGCAGGCCCATCCAGGGCGGCCCCAAGTCGGTCCTCGTGATCGGCGCCTCCACGGGCTACGGCCTCTCCTCCCGCATCTCTGCAGCCTTCGGCTCCGGCGCCGCGACGCTCGGCGTGTTCTTCGAGCGCAACGGCGAAGGCGACAAGCCGGGTTCGCCTGGCTGGTATAACACCGCCGGCTTCCACGCCGAAGCGAAGAAGGCCGGCCTCAAGGCCGTATCGATCAACGGCGACGCCTTCTCGGCCGAGCTCAAGGCCCAGGTCATCGATGCGATCAAGTCCAAGATGCCCGGCGGCAAGATCGACCTCGTCGTCTACTCCCTCGCCTCCCCTCGCCGCACCGCTCCCGATGGCGTGACCTATAAGTCCGTCCTCAAGCCGACCGGTGCGCCCTTCCACGCCAAGAACCTCGATACCGACAAGAAGGTCGTCAACGAGGTCACCCTCGAGACCGCGTCCGCCGATGACATCGCGCAGACGGTCAAGGTCATGGGCGGCGAAGACTGGGAACTCTGGATGAACGCCCTCGACGGCGCCGGCGTCCTTAAGGAAGGCTGCCAGACGGTCGCCTACTCCTACATCGGACCGCAGGTGACCTGGCCGATCTACAAGGACGGCACCATCGGCAAGGCCAAGGAAGATCTCGAGCGCGCCGGCCGCAAGATCGACGACCTGATGAAGCTCCACCGCGGCCGCGCCTTCGTGTCCGTCAACAAGGCCGTCGTCACGCAGGCCAGCTCCGCCATCCCGGTCGTCCCCCTCTACGTCTCGCTGCTGTTCAAGATCATGAAGGCCAAGGGTACGCACGAAGGCTGCATCGAGCAGATCCAGCGCCTCTTCGAGAAGCAGATGTACAACGGCAACGCCCTCGACTTCGACGAGAACGGCCGCGTCCGCATCGATGACTGGGAGATGGCGCCCGACGTCCAGAAGGCCGTCTTCGACGCCTGGCCGCAGGTCACGACGGAGACCTTCGACGCGCATGCCGATTTCGCCGGCTACCAGTCTGACTTCATGAAGAACTTCGGCTTCGGCCTTGCCGGCATCGATTACGAAGCCCCGACCGAAGTCGAACGCCCCATCGAGGACGCCTAAGTGGCCAAGGTCTTTTCCATCGCGAACCAGAAGGGCGGCGTCGGCAAGACGACCACCACGGTGAACCTCGGCGCCGGCCTCGCGCGCCTCGGCGTCCCGACCCTCATCGTCGACCTCGACGCCCAGGCCAACGCGACCAGCGCGCTCGGCATCGAGAAGACCGAAGGCAAGTCCCTCTACAAGGTCCTGCACGGCGAAGCCAAGGCCGCCGACATGATCGTCGCGACCTCCACCGAGAAGCTCGACCTGATCCCCTCCGAGGTCGACCTCGCCGCCGTCGAATCGGAACTCGCCCAGGCGGAGAACTATCTTGGCCGCCTCCGCGAGGCCCTCGCGCCCGTCGTCGCCTCCGGCAAATACAAGGCCATCCTCATCGATTGCCCGCCGGCCCTCGGCATGCTGTCGATGAACGCGCTCGGCGCGTCGGACCACCTGATCGTCACGCTGCAGACCGAATACCTCGCGATGGAAGGCCTCGGCCAGATCCTCGGCGTGGTCGACCAGCTCAAGGCCGCCGGCGCGAGCGACAAGCTCACCGTCGGCGCGATCGTGATGACGATGTATGACGTGCGCACGAAGCTCTCTCGCCAGGTCGTCGAGGAGGTGAAGACCCACTTCCCCGCCCTCGTCATGGATTCGATGATCCCGCGCACGATCCGCCTGTCGGAGTGCCCGAGCCACGGCCAGACGATCTTCCAGTACGACGTCCATTCCCCGGGCGCCGTCGCCTACGACGCGCTCGCCAAGGAATTCGCCAAGCGCTTCGCGCTGAAGTGAGCGGCGCCGGCCAGCCGTGCGTCCGCCTCGTGCGGAGCTTCGAGGAACTGCGGACCACGCGCTTCGCCGACGGCGTCAACGCCCTGTGCTGGGAGCGCACCCTGCCGGGCGACTATGCCGAGGTCATCGCCCAGCTCGGCCCCGGCGAAGGCATCGTCGCGCTCGAGGATGAACGCATCCGCGGCTTGGACCTGAGTCCGGCCGGCAAGCTCGCCGCCGAGGCGATGCTCGCGGACCAGCAACTCCTGCGCGACCACGACCTGGCCCCCTCGCTGAACTGCGTCCACGACTGCGTACGAGGGCCGGATGCCGGCACGGTGCCGACGGACGTGACCTCTTTCCACGTCGACAGCGCCCCCGTCGAGGTCGACACGTGGCTCTGCACCTACTTCGGAGCCTGCAGCGAGGGACTCCGCAACGAAGACGCCATCCTCAAGGCCGAGATTCCCGAAATCCGCGCGGCCCTGCTCAAGGAATACGGCGGGGCGGACGACGCCGGCTTCGCGGGGTTCCTGCACGAGCACAGCTACGACTCCCATTACGCACCCAAGCCCGGCGCGAAGCCCTACCCATTCGGCACCTTTACGCTCTGGCGGATCGCCACCCGCTGGCCTGGCAGCCCCGTGCCGCCCTGCATTCATCGCGCCCCGGAGAACCCCCCTGGCGCACCGCGCCTGCTGCTGATCAGCTGAATTATTTGACCAGCGTCAGCTTGGACGGGTAGCGACGGTCCGCGTTCCATTCGCCGAGATAGATGTCCCCGGCGGAATCGACGAAGAGATCGTGGCCATGCTTGAAGATCGGCTGCGCCTGGCTGAGCGGCTGCAGTTTTCCGTCGACGTACTTGGGCTCGTTGCCACCCGGCGCGCTGAGCACCTTCTTCGTGGCGCGGTCCATCACGAGCAGGAAACCGGACTGAGGGAGGCGCTTGCCTGAGGCGTCCTTGCTCCAGCAGACGGCGGTATAGATCTTGTCGCCCCGGAAGAAGAGCTGCCCGGCGAAGGCGCCCGGCAGATCGAGCGTGTCGACGTGCTTGCCGTCCAAGGTGAACGCCTTGACCTGATTCTGGCTGCGCGAGGGCACCCAGACGAGAGGGCCACGCGGATCGGCGGCGTCGATCGAGATGCCGTGGGCGTTGCTGAGGTTGGCGGCGTCCTTCGTGGGACCGCCCCACTTCTTGAGCAGCTTACCTTCGAGGGAGAATTCGTAGATGAGATTGGAGCCGTAGCCGTCGGCGACGAGGAGCGTGCCCGCCGGCGTCCAGGCGACGTCGCAGGGCATGAACTTGCCGTCGCTGAGGCCGAGCTCCTTGGGCGTCGGGAACTTGCGCACGACCTTGCCGTCGGTCGTCAGCAGCGTGATGCGTCCTTCCACGGCGGAAGGGTTCCAACCCTCGGCGGCCATGTGCCAGCCGGAGTCGACATGGACGAGATACTCGACCCCGCCCTGCTCGAAGATCTCCAGGCCGTGGCCGCCGCCCAGGCCCGCGACGATCGAGCGGACGTAGCGTCCGTCCTTCTCGAAGACGAGGAAGTCGTTCTTCGGATGATCCGTGACGAGATAGATCCGGCCATCCTTGCCTTCCGCCAGGGCATGGGAATTGACCACCGGAGCGACGGCCGGATCGGCTTTGGCCCAACCGAGGTCGAGAGAGTAGCGGACGGACCCGTGGCCGAGGACGACGGGGTGCTCAGCGGCGAAGAGCGGAGCAACGAGGAGCAAGCATAGGTATCGCATGGAAAAGAGGTGACATTATGCCTGATCCGCGCGGTTGCAAGTCACTTGCCATCGCGATGGCCGTGACTTGCCTATGTTCTCCCTCGCCTGCCTCCGGCGGCCGAAGGCGCCGCCTTTTCTCTCTTCCGCCCGACCATGACGCCCGACCAACTGAAGTCCTCAGCCGAAGCAGACGCGCAGCCGCCACCGGGACTGTCGCGCGAGGCGCAGTCTCTTTGGTTCATCAAGAAGGGCGACTGGGAGGCGGCCCATGATATCGCCCAGGACATCGCGACCCCGACGGGCTCCTGGCTGCACGCCCTGCTCCATCTCATCGAAGGCGACCTCGGCAACGCCCGGTACTGGTTCGCCGAAGCCAGCCGACCCGTAAAGAAACCTTCGCAGGTCGACGAACTCTGGGAAGAAATCGCCGAAGCGGTCCTTAAGTGAGGGGTTGGGTTTGACGCATCAGGCCTTCCCGCCTCGATAGCGGCATGTCCGTTCAGCCACGCCGTGCCCTGACCGGCGTGCCTTCGCACGCCTGGGCCGCCTGCGCCTGCTCGGAAGGCGCCCAGCGTGGCGTGATCGTCTTCCTCGCCTCCAACCTCGGCGCCGCGGAGACCTTCGCCGAAGAGACCGCCCAGCTGCTGACCTTGCTCAATGACGCCAAGCCCGTCGCCCGGACGCTGACCGAAGCCGACGCGGCCGTGCCCGCCTTCGAGGCCGACTGCGATCTCCTCGGCATCCTCTCGCTGCTGCGCCATGGCGAACATGACGCGAAGCGGCCTTTGCTCATCGCCTGCACGCCCGGTTCGCTCACCCGCCGCTCCCCCGCGCCGGAAGCCGCCGCCAAGGCGGAGATCGTCATCCGCAAGGGCGAGAAGCTCGCCTTGCGCGACTTCGCCCAGCGTCTCGCCGAAGACTTCGGCTACGCCCATGAGGCCCTGTGCGAACAACCCGGCGAATATGCGCTGCGCGGCGGCATCCTCGACGTCTACCCGCTGAACGCGCAGATGCCGGTACGCATCGACCTCTTCGGCGACACCGTCGAATCCCTCCGCCCGTTCGACCCGGCCACGCAGCGCAGCGAAGGCGAGGTCGAAGGGTTGGTCATCTGCGCCCCCCGGGATGATTCCGGCTCGGCGCCCGAAGCCCCGTTCTTCCGTCACCTGCCGGCCGATGCGCTCATCATCTCCGTCGACCGCTGCCATGAGGACGTCCTCTGCGCGGAACTCCATGCCGCTTCGGTCGACGAGCTCGTGTTGGCAGAAACCGACGACGCCCCGGTCGGCTACGCCGCGCTGGCCCTCGAATCCTCCCCCGCCGAGTCCCTGCTGATCGGTTCGGCCACCGACAGCGCCGAGACGCGCCCCGCCCTGCTGAAAGCCGCGGCCGCGCTGGCGAAAGACGGACGGCCCTGCCTGCTGGCCGGAGACACCGACGGCTCCGTCGACCGCCTGGACGCCGACGTCGCCGGCGCCAAGATCCGCGGCTTCACGCCGCGCGTCATCCATGGACGTTTCGGCGGCGGCGTGATCATCGCCCCGGGAAAACTCCCCGGCCTGCTCAGAGAGGGCCTGCTGCTGCTGACCGAACGCGAGCTCTTCGGCCGTCGCAAACGGCCGCTCGCCGTCCTGCCCCGCCGACGAACCGCGATCCGCGCCGCCGTGGGCCGCGCGCTCGACTTCGGCGAACTCGCCGACGGCGACGCGCTCGTGCACGCCACGCAGGGCGTCTGCCTTTTCCGTGGCATCAAGGCCCATGAGCATAACGGCCGCACCGAGGACTTCATCGGCCTCGAGTTCGCCGGGAAATCGATGCTGCACCTCCCCGTGCGGGAGTCGCACCTGCTCACGCGTTACATCGGCATCGGCCGCGCGCAGCCCAAGCTCTCCAAGCTCGGAGGCGGCGGTTGGGAGAAATCGCGCAAGGCCGCCGAGAAGGCGACCGCCGACCTCGCCGCGCAGCTGCTCGCCATGCAGGCCGCGCGGTCGACCAAGCCCGGCGTCACGCACCCCAAGGACGCCGACAACGCCTGGATGGGCGAGTTCGAGCGCTCGTTCCCCCATCGTGAGACGCCCGACCAGACGCGCGCGATCATCGACGTGAAGGCCGACATGGAACGCCCCGCGCCCATGGACCGGCTCGTCAGCGGCGACGTCGGCTTCGGCAAGACCGAGGTCGCGCTGCGCGCCGCCTTCAAGTGCGTGCTCGGGGGACGCCAGGTGGCGATCCTCGCGCCCACGACCGTCCTCGCCCAGCAGCACTTCGAAAGCTTCAAGGAGCGGCTCGCCCGCTGGCCCGTCTCCGTCGAACTCCTCAGCGGCTACCGCACCGCCAAGCAGAAGGCCGACGTGAGGGCGCGCGCGGCGGCGGGCACCGTCGACATCGTCGTCGGCACCCATGCCCTGCTCTCCGACGGCACCATCTTCGGGAAGCTCGGACTCGTGGTCATCGACGAAGAGCATCGCTTCGGCGTGCGCCACAAGGAGCGCCTCAAGCAGCTGCGCGCCGAAGTGGACGTCCTCGCCATGAGCGCGACGCCTATCCCGCGCACGCTCTACCTCGCGCTCGTCGGCGCCCGCGACCTCAGCGTCATCGAGACCCCGCCGCGCGAACGCCTGCCCATCCGCACCATCGTGCGCAGCTACGACGAGAAGCTCGTCCGTGACGCCGTGAAGGCCGAACTCGCCCGCGGCGGCCAGGTCTTCTACCTGCACAACCGCGTCGAGACCATCCAGGCCGTCGCCGAACGCCTCGCCGCCTTGCTGCCCAAGGCGCGCATCATCTTAGGCCACGGCCAGATGCCGGCGGGCCAGCTCGAGGAGGTCATGTCCGCCTTCGTCGCCGGCGAATACGACGTGCTCGTCTGCACGACCATCATCGAGACGGGCCTGGACATCCCGAACTGCAACACGCTCATCATCGAAGGCGCCGACCGGTTCGGCCTCGCGCAGCTGTACCAGCTGCGCGGCCGCGTGGGCCGCTTCAACCGCCAGGCCTACGCCTACCTCTTCCTGCACCGGCACGCCGCGCTCGTCGGCACGGCGCACCGGCGCCTGTCGGCCATCCGCCAATACAACCAGCTCGGCGCCGGCTTCCGTATCGCCATGCGCGACCTCGAACTCCGCGGCGCCGGCAACATCCTCGGCGCGGCGCAGAGCGGCCACGTGGCGACCGTCGGCTTCGACCTCTACTGCCAGCTCCTCCGTCGCAGCGTCGCCAAGCTCCGCGGCGACAAAGGCGCGGTCGTCGAACGTTGCGAGGTGCGGCTTGACTTCATCGACCACACGCAGGCCGCGCTGGGGACCGAGCAGACGAACAGCAGCGACGGCGACGTCCCCCTGCTGACCGCCACGCTGCCCTCGGACTGGATTCCCGAGACGCGCCTGCGGATCGAGGCCTTCCGCCGGATCGCGCTGGCGCTGGACGCCGCGGAGGTCGCGGAGCTCCGCACCTCGCTCAGGGATCGCTACGGGAAGCTCCCTCCGGAGGCGGACGCCCTGCTCGGCCTCGCCGAAATCCGGTGCCTGGCGGAGGATAAATGCGTCGTTTCGGTGACGACGGACGATGCCGTGCTCCGCTGCCTCTCGGCGGCCGGCGGCGGAGCGCCCGCGCCCATTCTCGTCGGCAACCGGTTTCCCCGCTTGACCGTACGAGACCCCCTGCGGAAACTGAAGGAAATCCGGGGCTTCCTCTCTAGGCTGCCCGCACCTGACGTCCGATGAAATCCTTCCTTCTCTGCCACCTGCTCCTCCTGGCCGCGGCCGGCGCCTCCGCCCAGCTCAAGCTGCCTTCGGTCGAGGAAGCCGCCGCCAAGCGATGGTCCCAGCTGAACTCCGACCGCATCGCCGCCGACGCCGACGGCCAAGGCATCACCCTTTCCGACATCCGACGTCAGATCGACCCGATCGTCGGGCAGATCCGCGCCGCCTCCCGGAGCGACCTCGAGTTCGAACAGGCGCTCCAACAGGCGGCCCAGGAGACGCTTAAGTCGATGGCCGAACGCCAGATCGTCATCGCCGAGTTCCGCTCCGGGACCAACAACCTGCCGGCCTCCTACATCGACGCGGACATCGAGGAGACCATCCGGCGGGATTTCGGCGGCGACCGCAACCGTTTCGTCTCCTCGCTGCGCGCCGCCGGCACCACGCCCCTCGCCTACCGCAAGACCATCGAGGATCGCATCATCTTCGAATTCATGGTCGGCCAGATCCGGCGCGACGCATGGGACGTCAACCCGGGCAAGATCCAGGAATACTACGACAAGAACAAGGCGGACTTCGCCCGCAAGGAGCAGGTGAAGTTCCGACAGATCACGATCACGCAGGGCGCCGCGGAAAATCCCGAGGAGACCGCCGCACGCGCGAAGGCCTGGGCCGACGCGCTCCGCCAGCCGGCCAAGATCGCCGGACTCCTCGCCTTCTATAAGGTCGGCGGCAAACCCCTCGCCGGGCAGCCGACCTTCGCCGACGTGGCCGAGCGCATCAGCACGGACGACTTCGCGCGCATGGGCGGCGACGCGGGGTGGCGTAATTTCGACGACCTGAACAAGACCGTCGTCGAGGCGGTCCGCAAGCTGAAGCCCGGCGAAGTCTCGGACCCGTTGAAGTTCGATGTCGGCGCCGCGCCCCTTTACGTGATCATCAGCCCGGAGTCCGTCCGCCCGCAAGGCCACGCCCCGGTGAACGACCCGGAAGTCATGTCGGAAATCGAGACCAAGGTGCGCTCCATCGGCATCAAACTCGCGATCCAGCGCTGGTTGGACGACCTGCGCGCCAAGCATTACGTCCAGCTGCGCTGAGATGGACTCCGGCCGTCGCGTACCCGTCGCCGAGACCGGCCGGGCTCCCGCCGCCTTCGCCTGCCATGCCTTCCCGCGTCGGAGCGCAGGCGTGCTGCTCCACCCGACCGCGCTGCCGGGCGAAGGCCCCGTGGGCTCGCTCGGCGCCGAAGCGCGTCGCTTCGTCGACATCCTCGCCGCCGCCGGCTTCGGCTGGTGGCAGGTCTGTCCGCTCGGCCCGACCGGCTACGGTGACTCGCCCTATCAGGCGCTCTCCGTGTTCGCCGGGAACCCTTACCTTCTCGACCTCGCCGACCTCGGCGCGCGCAAACTGCTCACGCCCGAGGAGATCGCCGCGCTGCGCCGCGGGAGCGACGGGCGGACCGACTACGGCCGTCTCTGGAACCAGCTGCGTCCGACCCTGCAGCTCGCCGCGCGACGCGGCGCGAGGACGCTGAACCAGAACGCCGCCTTCCGCCGTTTCCGCGAAACGCAGGCCGGCTGGCTCGGCGCCTGGTGCCGCTTCTCCGCGCTGCGCGAGGCCAACGGTTTCACCGCGCCGGACAAGTGGACGGTCCACGAAGCCCCCGCCGAGGCCGTCGCCGAGGCCGAGGTGCTGCAGTTCCTCTTCGCCGAACAATGGAAGTCGCTCCGCGAATACGCGCGCGGCAAAGGCGTGTGCTTCTTCGGCGACGAACCCATCTACGTCTCCGCCGACGGCTGCGACGCGAAGACCCGGCCGGAGCTCTTCCAGCTCGACGCGCAGGGCCGGCCGACCGCCGTGGCCGGCGTGCCGCCGGATTACTTCGCCGCGGACGGCCAGCTCTGGGGCAATCCGCTGTATGACTGGGACCGCCACGCCGCCGACGGCTTCGCCTGGTGGAAGGCGCGGGTCCATCACGATCTCGAGCTCTTCGACGCGATCCGGATCGACCACTTCCGCGGCATCCATGACTACTGGAGCGT
>JBILLR010000099.1:0-3160 GCA_044375965.1 Opitutales bacterium | reverse complement strand
CGCGCCGGCCTGCTGCACGACCTGGGCAAGGCCATCGAAGCCGAAGCGGGTTCGAGCCACGCGCTCGCCGGCGCCGCCCTGCTCCGCCGTCTCGGCGAAGACGCGCGCGTCGTGAACGCCGTCGCCGCGCACCACCGCGAGGTCCCGGCCGAAAGCCTCTACGCGCCGCTGGTCATGATCGCCGACGCCGCCTCCGGCTCCCGCCCAGGCGCCCGCTCCTCCACCCTCGAGTCCTACGCCCAACGCGTCCGCCGCTTGGAAGAGATCGCCCTCGCCTTCGATGGCGTCCGGGAGGCCTACGCCTTCCAGTCCGGCCGCGAACTCCGGGTCATCGTCGACCCGGGCAAGGTCGACGACTTCGGGGCGACCGAACTGGCCCGCCGCCTCCGCCTGAAGGTCGAAGAGACCCTTTCCTACCAAGGGACCGTCAAGATCGTGCTGATTCGTGAACAAAGGTTCACCGAAGAGGCCCGTTGAGGGACTTTCTTGTTGTTAAGCAGGAGGGGGTAGTTATTCACATGGGTTCCGGGAGTCCCTCCCGGGTCATTTCGGCACCCCAAGGAGGTTCGTCCTCCGTCACCAAGGGTCCGACAAACCGCGTCGCCGCTCCACAACGGATCGGCCGCATCATCCGGTCGGCCACAACGAAGGCCGCCCCAACATAAGCAACATGAGCCAAGAAGAAACCCAGGGCCAGGAGCCAGTCTCCGCCCACCAGCCCGCCGCGGACGCAGGCGCCAGTGAAGTCCGCACCCCCGCCCCCCGCCTCAACGAAGCCAAGCTGGAGTCCGCCCACGCGGAACTTCCTCCGCTCTCCGTGATCGGGGCCTCGTCCGAACCCGCCGCCAAGCCCGGCACCATCACGGCTCCGAAGCAGTTCGGTCGCCGTGGTACGCCGCGTGGCGCTGCTCCCTCCGCCGCCAACGGTCAGGAAGCCCGTCCCGCCATCGGCGTCGTCGAAGACCCGTCGCAGCTGACCGAGAAGCTCTCGGGCGACCGCGCCCAGTCCGCCTCTCCGGCCCGCGAAGAACGTCCGCGTCGCGAACCGCGCGCCGAAGGCGAACGAGGTCCGCGTCGCGAACCTCGTGAGCCTCGTCCGGAAGGTCTCGCCGAAGAAGGCCGCCAGCCCGGCATCCCGCAGGGCGACCGCCCGCGTCGCGAACCCCGCGCAGAAGGCGAACGTGGCCCGCGCCGCGAACCCCGCGAACCGCGCCCCGAAGGTGATCGTCCGCGCTCCGAAGGCGACCGCCCTCGCCGCGAAGACCGCCCGCGTCGTGAAGACCGTCCGCGCATCCAGATCGAGCCCGTCGTCATCCCGGTCCAGGCCCCCATCGGTTTCTGGGCTTCGCTGAAGCGCAAGCTCGCCACCTTGTTCGGCATCCCCGACAAGGCCGTGTTCGTGCCCTCCTCCCGCCCCTACGCGCCGCGCGGCGAACCCCGCGGCGAACGCTCCGACCGTGGTCATCGCGGCGGTCGTGGTCGCGGTGAGTTCCGCGGCGGCTCACGCGGAGGCTCACGCGGAGGACGCGGCGAATTCCGCGGCGACCGCGGTCCTCGCAACGGTCCTCGCGAAGGCTGAACTTGACGGGGGCGCCGACCGGCGCCCCCGCTTCTTTTACCCGACATGCTCCAGGTCGCGCGCATCCGTGGTGGTCACGTGCTGAATGGCTCGGTCCGCGCCGCGGGCTCCAAGAACGCCGCGTTGCCGCTGCTCGCCGCCTCGCTCCTCACGGGCGAGACGGTGACCCTACGCAACGTGCCCGATCTGAGCGATGTCCGGTACATGGCCGAGATCCTCGGCCACCAAGGCGCGACGGTCGCGAACCCCGCGCCCGGCGTCTGGACGATCCGCGCCGGACAGGTCGCGCATCGCACGCCCTACGACCTCGTCCGCAAGATGCGCGCGTCGGTCTGCCTCCTCGGCGCGCTCGTCGGCCGACTCCGCCAAGCGGAGATGGCCATCCCCGGCGGCTGTGTCATCGGCCCCCGCCCCATCGATCTCCACCTGAAAGGCCTCGAGGCCCTCGGCTGCGTCGTCACCGTCGAAGCCGGTCTGGTGTCGGTCGACGCTTCCCGCGCCCGCGGCGCCACGATCCCCATGGGCGGCCCGATGGGCAGCACGGTGCTCGGCACGGCGAATCTCGTGATGGCCGCCACCCTTACGCCCGGCGTCACGCGCATCGAATGCGCCGCCCGCGAACCCGAAGTCGTCGACCTCTGCGCGATGCTCATCCAGATGGGCGCGAAGATCCGCGGCCACCGCACGGGCGTCATCGAGGTCGAAGGCGTCGCCTCGCTCCACGGCTGCGACCACACGGTCATCGCCGACCGCATCGAGGCCGGCACGTATCTCGTGGCCGGCGCGATCACCGGCGGCGACGTGACCGTCACCCACTGCGATCCGTCGCACCTCGCGGCCTTCCTCGACAAGCTCCGCGAGGCCGGCGTGCAGGTCGAGACCGGCGGCGACTTCATCCGCGCCCACGGCAGGCCCACGCGCGCGGTCGAGATCGTCACCGAGCCCTATCCGGGCTTCCCGACCGACCTGCAGGCGCAGTTCATGGCCCTCCAGCTCCTCGTCGACGGCCGCAGCCCGATCACGGAGAAGATCTACCCTGCCCGCTTCATGCACGCCGCCGAACTGCAGCGCATGGGCGCAGACATCGCCATCGAAGGCGCCACGGCCACCGTCGCCGGCGGCCGACCGCTCTCCGGCGCGCCGGTGATGGCCTCCGACCTCCGCGCCTCCGCGGCCCTCATCCTCGCCGCGCTGGTCGCCAAGGGCGAGACGTGGGTCCAGCGCCTCTACCACCTCGACCGCGGTTACGAACGCTTCGAGGAACGCCTGCGCTCCCTGGGCGCCGACGTCGAACGTCTCCCCGCCTCCGCCCTGCCGAAAGGCTTCGCCGAGGACTGAGGGTTGCCAATTCGCCGCGACCCCGCACCTTGCGCCCATGGCCCGCAAGGATTCGCCCGATGACCCGCAGCCGCCCGCCGGCAAGGAAGCCCTGTCCCGCGCGAACCGCTCGCTCGACGCCGCCCTGCGCCCGCCGAAGCTCGACGACTTCGTCGGCCAGCAGCGCACGGTCGAACGCCTGCGCGTGATGATCGGCGCCGCGCGCCGCGAAGGCCGCACGCTCGACCACATCCTCCTCCACGG
>JBILLR010000041.1:0-10124 GCA_044375965.1 Opitutales bacterium | reverse complement strand
GCGTCCGCCCTTGCCGTCGAATTCCGGCGGACGTCCGAACTCGGTGCCGATCACGACGAGCGTCTTGTCGAGCATGCCGGTACGCTTGAGGTCTTCGATGAGGCCAGCGAGGGCGTGGTCGAGCTCGCGGATGAGCACGTGCTGGTTGTCGATGCCTTCGTTATGCACGTCCCAGCCGGCGCCGTTGATGAAGTTCAGATTGTGCGAGACTTCGACGAAGCGGACGCCGCCCTGGACGAGACGTCGGGCGAGCAGGCAGCGCTGGCCGAATTCGCCGCCATAGGAAGCGCGCACGGCGGGCGACTCCTGCTTGAGGTCGAAGTGACGCATGAACGAAGGGCCCGCGAGGCGGAAGGCCTCCTGCTGCGCGGCCGCGTATTCCTCGACGGCCGAACCGCCGGGCGCGCGTTCGCCGAGGGCTTCAAGCAGCGCGAGGCGGGCGTTCTTGCGGTCGGGAGAGACTTCGCTCGGGGTGGTGAAGCCGTTCGGGCCGGTCTCGGTGTCGACGAGGTAGATGTAGCCGTCCTTGATGCCGAGGAAGCCGGGGCCGCGGCTCACGTTCGGGTAGCCGATGAGCATGTACGCCGGGACGGACGGGTCGGCGGCGCCGCGGCGGTGCGCGACGATCGAGCCGATGGAAGGGTAGACGGCGTTGCCGCTGATCATGCGGCCGGTGTGCACGAGGTTCGTGGCGAACGCATGCTCGTCGATGACCTTGTGGTTCACCGAGCGGACCGCGGTCACGTGCTCCATCAGCTTCGCCGTGCGCGGCAGGTGTTCGCAGAGGCGCACGCCGGGGACGGAGGTCTCGATGGACGGATAAAGCGACCCGGGCTTTTTCTTCGTGGCCTTGTTGTCGCCAAGGACCTTCGGGTCGAACGTGTCGGCCTGGCCCATCCCGCCGCCGAGCCAGATGAAGATGCAGTGCTCGGCCTTGCCCTTGGGGCCGGCGACGCTGGAATTGGCGAAGAGCGGCGAGGCGGCGAACGGCGCGAGGCCGAGGGCGGTGACGAAGGAGCGGCGGTCCATGGGATCAGTAGTAAAGGAATTCGGGAGAGTTGACGAGCGCCCAGACCACATCTTCGGCGCGGCGCCGCCAGTCATCCGTCAGGCGTTCGGTCGCCGGGTCGCCCTTGCGGGCGGCGGCTTCCTCCTGCATGCGCACTGTGGTGGCCAGGTCGTTGAGGTGGTTGGACCAAGAGACGTAATACGGTGGCTTGCGGGGGTAGGCCACGGACTTGGACGAGGACGGCATGATGCGCTCCGCGAAGCCCTGCGCGAGGTAGGCTTCGTACTTTGTCTTCTCCGCGGCGGTCGGACGGCGCGTGAGCACGCGCAGGAAGAGTTCGTCGACGAAGTCCGCCGGCGTGCGGGCCGACAGCGCGAGGGCGGTCACCCCATGGTCATCGCTCAGGCGCGTGACCCAGGTGCCCATGGTACCGTTGCTGAGGATCGCAGGCTGCAGGGAGTTAGCCGAGCTTTCGCGGTCGGTCACCGGATCGGGACGGCTCGCACGCCAGCCGAAGGCCGCCATGACGTCGCAGACGGCCTGGATGCGGGGCAGGGCGAGGGCGGGGCGGTCGCGTTCGTTGGAGGTCGAGGTCAGCATCCAGGCGCGGCGCGGCTGGCCGAGCGTGACGGAGTTCGCCTGCTCACGGTTGCTGTCGATGTCGAGGCTGGCCTCCTCCGTGCGGAAGGGCTTGCCGGTCGACGCGAACATCGAGTCCACGACCTGCTCGGCGGAGAGACGACGCGGGGCCGGGGCGACGTACAGCGGGTTGGGCAGCTTCTGCGTCAGGTCCGTCGCGCGCTGGTAGGCGTGCGAATTCAGGATCAGGCGACGGAGGTGGTCGGCGTCATAGCCGCTGCGCACGAGCTCGCGACCGAGCCAGCGCAGCAGTTCGGGGTGCGAATGCTTGGAGCGTTCCCAGTCCCAAGGCTGCTCGACGAGGCCGCGGCCCATCAGGCGGGCCCAGATCCGGTTGGCCATCACCTGGGCGAAACGTTCGTTCTGCGGAGCGGTGACGAGGGTGGCGAGGCGGTCACGCGGATCGTTGGGGTCGAGGGCAAGGTCGTCCGCGACGCTTTCTTGCGAGAACTCCGGGAAAGGCCAGTGCGGTTCGACGGAGGTGCCCGGCTCAAGGGTGACTTCGATCAGGGGCTTGCGGCCGCCTTCGCGGAGCTTGGCCATCGAGACGCTGCTGGTCGCCGGGACCTTGACGGCCTTGGTCTCGAGCAGGGCGGCGAGCGCGAAGACCTGTTCTTGCTTCGACGTGTGGGCGGGGGAGTCGTGGCAGCGCGCGCACTTGGTCTCCACGCCGAGGAAGGCGGTCGTGACGATGGTGGCCTTGGCGGCCATGGGAACGTCGTTCTGCGAGGCGAGTCCGAAGCCGGCCGGACCGCCGGCGGCGGAGCTACCCTTGAGGCGCAGGAGTTCGGTGACCATCAGGTCGAGCGGCTTGCGGTCGACGAGCGATTCGTAGATCCACCAGCGGAACGGACCGGAGTTGTTGAGCGTCGGATTGAGGATGTTCGGGTTCTCGGCGAGCACGTCCTGCCAGTAGCCCATCTGGTGGTCGGCGGCGCGCGGGTCGGCGAGCAGGCGGTCGATGGCCTTCGCGCGCTTGTCAGGCGAGGTGTCGGCGGCGAACGCGGCGATCTCGGACGGCGAGGGCGGCACGCCGACGGTGTCGAGCGTCACGCGGCGAAGGAAGGCGAGGTCGTCGGTCAGCGGCGTGAGTCGCGTGGAGAGGGGGCGGTATTCCGGCCACGCGGCGCCTTCCTTGATCCACTGTTCGATGAGCGCGATGTCCGCGGCGGCGACGCGATGGCCTTTGGGCGGCATCATCTCATCGGGATCTTCGGAGCGGATACGCATGAGCAGCGAGCTCTTGGCGGGATCGCCGGGCACGATGGCGGCGCCGTCGCTCTTGCCGCCCTTGAGGGCGCCGACGAGGGTGTCGAGGTGCAGTCCGCCCTTGGGCTTGCCGCCTTGGTGGCACTCTAGGCAGCTGGCCTCGAGGATCGGCTGGATCTGGGCGTAGAATTCGATGCCACCCGTCTTCATGGCCTTCACCTGGCCTTGGTAGGCGACGATCTTCTCGGCGAGGAAATGGTCGATGGGGTTGTTTCCCGGGAAGCCGGCGGCGAGCACGGGGACCGGGGTCTCGGGAGTCTTGGCGAGCCACTGCTGCGCGGCCTCGCGTCGCTTCTGCCAGTAGTCGCCCTGGCTCGCGCGGGCGGCGGCACGGGCGGCGGCGTCGATCTTGCCGAGGCGGGTCTCTTCCTGCGCGGCGTAGAGGGCCCAGCCGCCGTCGTTATAGGTCGGGGCGTCGGCGGAAGGCGTCAGCAGCTGCCAGTCGGTGCGTCCGGCGAGCGAGATGGCGGCGATGGTCTCGCCGAGTTCCGGCCGACGGCGAGCGCCTTTGGCGTTGATGACGTAGCCGACGACAGACTCGAGCACGACGCGGTGTTCGCCGCCCTTGGATTCGAACTCGACCCAGGCGTCGCGGTTGCCCGGAGGCGCGAAACGGAAATCGCCGCCGAGATCGAGGAACTGGTCCTGATCCTTGATCGGACGATTGTCGCTTCCGGGAGGAGGGAAGGGGGTCTGGACCTGCAGCTTGCCGTCGATGAACAGCGCCGAGGCGCCGCGCCCACGGAGCAGCAGGCGATGCTTGCCGGCGGGGAGTTTCACGACGCCGAGGGCGCGGAGCAGGTAGGGGTGGCCGCGTTCGGCGCGCACGCCGGTGTCGACGTATTTTTCGGGCACCCGGGCGAAGCCGAAGGCCGGGGCGACGTAGCTGTCGGTGACGGCGAGCGGCTTGTCGGGCCAGACGTTGGCGGTCGGCTTCCAGGCTTCGCAGAGTTCGACGCGTACCTGGCCGTTCGTGACCGTCGTCCAGTCGACCTTCGGGGCCTTGCGGACGACTTCCGGCGCCTTCGGGGCTTTCACGCCGCTGGCGCTGTCGTTACCGGCGTTGGGGCTCGGGCCGACCTGGGCGATCTCCGCCTGGGCGACCGGGGGCAGGGTGGTGGCGAAGCGGTCGGCGATCTCCTTCGATGGCAAGAGCGTGCGATAGAGCCTGATCTCATCGATTGCTCCGCGGAAGCTGCTGTTGGGCAGGCCGCCCTGCGAGGACCCGATCCAGACGGGAGCGTCGTCGACGATCGGGGCCTCGGTCGTCGCGCCGTCCATGTCCCACGAACCCTTGATCTCCTTGCCGTCGATCCAGCCGCGGATGCTGTCGGGCTTGCCGAACTCGTAGCGGATCGCCACATGGTGCCAGCGTCCGTCGTTAGGGAAACCGGTCGGAGTCGTCCAGCGGTGCCATTGCACGCCCTTGCCGGCGGGCGTAGCGAAAAGGAAATTAAGGCAGGCGGTGTCGTAGAGCACGCGGAGGCGCACGGCCCAGTTCTGGTTGCTCGGGTTCGGCGCCTTCGGATCCGTGCGACCCTTGCCGATGATCGTCGCGTTCTCGCCCTTGCGCAGGCCTTCGGGGCGGACCCACGCCTCGAGCGTGAAGGCGTCGCCGTTCTGGAAATCGAAGACACTGGCGGCCCCCGGGTCTTCGATCACGAGGCGCGCGCCCTTGCCGTCGAAGGTCGTCGCAGCGTTTTGCGTGTCGAAGCGGGGATAGTCCGGACGACGTGGGCCGGCCTGTTTGGGCGTGACGCCGCCGACGGCGCCGGCGCCTTCCGGGAGGGAGCCGTCGAAGGTCCAGACGGGCTGGGTTTCGGCGACGGCGAGGCTCGTCAGGGCGAGGAAAATAGGCAGAAGGCGATACATCTGAAATCGGAGACAGGGGAGGGCGGAGAGCAGTTCCGCCTTACGGCTCAGAATCTGCCAGCCCCCGCTCCACGGGTCAATCGTGCCGCAGTATCTTTTAGGTCGGGTTTCCTGTCTGATTCCTCTCGGGATTGCCTGAGGCTGGCCGGAGGGCCTAGGGTCAGGCATGCCTTCGACCGCCCGTCGCCTCGCCGGTTTCACCGAATCCGTCATCCGCGGCATGACCCGCCTGGCCAACCAGCACGGGGCCATCAACCTCTCGCAGGGGTTCCCTGACTTCTCTCCTCCCGAAGAACTCCTGGCGGCCTTGGAGCGGGCCACGCGCGGTCCGCATCACCAATACGCCGTGACCTGGGGCGCCCCGCGTTTCCGCCAGGCCTTGGCCAAGAAGATCCACCGCTTCAGCGGCCTGGCGATCGACCCGGACCAGCACCTCGTCGTCACCTGCGGCAGCACTGAGGCGATGATGGTCGCGATGATGACCGCCTGTAATCCCGGCGACAAGGTGATCGTCTTCTCGCCGTTCTACGAGAACTACGCCGCCGACGCGATCCTCTCCGGTGCCGAGCCGATCTACGTGCCTCTGCGTGCGCCGACGTTCGACTTCGATCCCGACGAGCTCGCCAAGGCCTTCGCGCAGAAGCCCAAGGCGATCATCGTCTGCAATCCCTCGAATCCTTGCGGCAAGGTCTTCACTCGCGACGAACTCCTGACGATCCTCCGCCTGGCCGAACAGCACGATGCGTTCGTCATCACCGACGAGCCCTACGAACATATCGTCTACGCCCCGCATGCGCACATGCATTTCGCGGCGCTCCCGGGCGCCTTCGAGCGCACCATCACCTGCAACTCGCTTTCCAAGACGTATTCCATCACCGGCTGGCGTCTCGGTTACGTGCAAGCCGCCCCGCATATCATCGCCCAGGCGCGTAAGGTGCATGACTTCCTCACCGTCGGCGCAGCCGCGCCGTTGCAGGAGGCCGCCGTCGCGGGCCTCGAACTGCCGGATTCGTATTACGCCGGCGTCGGCGAACTCTATGCGGCCAAGCGGACCTTGTTCACGTCGATCCTCGGGCAGACCGGACTCAAGTTCACTGAACCGCAAGGGGCCTATTACTCGCTTCTCGACGTCTCTCCGCTCGGCTTCAAGACCGACACCGAAGCCGCCGAGTGGCTCATCAAGGAGATCGGCGTCGCCGGCGTGCCTGGCTCATCGTTCTTCCGCGAACCCGAGCACCGCTACGTCCGCTTCCACTTCGCCAAGAAGGAGGAAACCTTGAAGGCGGCCGGGGAGAAATTGGCGAAGCTGAAGAAGGGCTGAACACGGAGGGCTGAGTTGAGGACTGCGTGGAGGACTGCATGGAGGACTGAATTGAACGACGCATGGCTCGGTCTTTGGGTAGGGCTGACCACCCTTGGTCGGCCGCGGTTGAGCGAGGGCGCTCAACCCTACCCAAGGCAAGGAGATCATCTGGGATGTCCGGCCTTGTTTACATCGGGTAGGGTCGGCACTGCGTGCCGACCTAGCTGCCTTCCTTTTACGGCCAAGACATTCCTAGGTCAGCACGCAGTGCTGACCCTGCCTGTTGTTTTCGGCGCCTACCCGACGATCTTCTTATACGGCTCGCCTTCGTTTTGCGTCGGGCGTTCCGGGCGGCCTTTGTAGCGGTAGGTCAGGCCCATGTTGTCGATGCCGAGCAGCCAGAGGATGGTCGCGTGGAGATCGTGGACGTGCAGAGGGGTCTCTTGAGCGCGCAGGCCGAGGTCGTCGGTGCTGCCGATGGTCTGTCCGCCTTTGACGCCGCCGCCGGCCATCCACATCGAGAAGCCCGTGGGGTTGTGGTCGCGGCCGTCGCCTTTCTCCGACATCGGGGTGCGGCCGAATTCGCCTCCCCAGACGACAAGCGTGTCTTCGAGCAGGCCGCGGGACTTCAGGTCCTTGAGCAGGCCCGCGACGGGCTTGTCCATCGAGGCGCAGAGGCCGGCATGGTTGGTTTCGATCTTCGAGTGGGCGTCCCACTTCGAGCCGGCGCCGTGGTAGATCTGGACGAAGCGCACGCCGCGTTCGACCATGCGGCGGGAAAGGAGGCAGAGGCGGCCCATGCCTTCGGTGGTCTTGTCGTCGAGTCCGTAGAGCTTGCGGGTGGCTTCGGTCTCGCCGGTGAGGTCGACGACGCCCGGGGCTTCGGCCTGCATGCGCGCGGCCATCTCATAGCCGGCGAGTCGGGCGCCGAGTTCGGAGCGGTCGGGGTAGCGGGCGGCGAACTCCTTGTTCACGCTGTGGATGAGTCGCAGCTTGCTGTTCTGCAGGTCGGCCGCGACGGCCTCGGGCGTGTTGAGGTTCGGGATGGGTTCGGCGCCGCCTTGGATGCGGACGCCTTGGTAACCGGCGGGCATGAAGCCGGCGCCCCAGTTGCGCGGTCCGTTGATGACCGTGCTCTGGTTGTCCTGCATCACGATGAACGCGGGCAGGTTGCTGTTCTCGGAGCCGATGCCGTAGTTGACCCAGGAGCCCAGCGACGGCTTGCCCGCGAGGATCGAGCCGGTGTTCATCTGGCAGACGCCGGCGGAGTGGTTGATGCCGTCGGCCTTGCAGGAGCGGATGACCGCGAGGTCGTCGGCGCACGAGGCGATGTGCGGGATCCAGTCGGAGAACCATTGGCCGGACTGGCCGTGCTGCTTCCACTGGCGCTTCGAGCCGAGGAGCGGGGCTTTGGCCTCACCCATCGCGGTGATGACGGTGCCGAAGCTGTCCGGCAGGCGCTGGCCGGCGAGCTGGTTGAGCAGCGGCTTCGGGTCGAGGAGGTCCATCTGCGACGGACCGCCTTCCATGAAGAGGAAGATGACGCTCTTGGCGCGGGGCTTGATCTGGCCGACGCCGGGCTGGAGGGGCGTGCCGGGGGCGGGGACGACGATCTCCTTGGCGAGCAGGTCGCTGAAGGCCATGGCGCCCAGGCCGAGGCCGGCGTTGAAGAGGAAGTCGCGGCGCGACGTCGAGGCTTCGAAGCGATGGCAGCGTGGGTCGTTCATTCGACGTAGAGGAATTCGGAGGAATTGAGGAGGGCGTGACAAAAAGCGGCCATCGGGATGTGCTCGGCCTTGGGAGCGGCTTCGGTCTTCGCCGCGCCGACGGAGAGTTCGCGGCCGCGGCCGGAGGAGTCACTCATGGTGCCGCTTTTGGCCTCGAAGCGCCAGAAGCCCAGGGTCGAGGGACGGACCTCTTCGGTCGAGTAGAGCAGCTGCTCCTCAGGGAGGGCGCCGGAGCTGAAGCGGACCTCGTCGACCACGCCGTGGAACGAGCCTTCGGCGTCGGTGTTCTTGCCGCCCAACTGCAGGGGTGCGGCCGCCGTCTTCACGCCGGTGAGGGCATATTTCACGTTGTCGTGCAGCAAGGGCTCGTCGTCATTGGAAAGGTCCTTGAGGGTGAAGGCGACTTCGCCCGGCTTTGCCGGCGTGGCGTAACGAACGGAGGCGGCGACGAAATACGGCTTGTTGAGGTCCACGCGCAGGTTGGAGAAGGCAACCGCTTCTCCGAAGGTCCCGCCGACGAGCGGACCGTAGGCCTGGAGCACGAGGACCTTGGGAGCACGCCGGGATTTCTGTCCCGTGACGCCGAACTGCCAGAAGCCGTCTCCCTTGCCTTGGCCCGTCTGCGAGGCGATCACGCGCACGGCGCCGCTGTCGCTGACGGAGCGGGGGACGATGACGGCTTCGATGGTGAAGCCGTCGGCGAGTTCGTCCGCCCTCGCGCCAGGGGCTAGGAACGGGCGGCGGTGGCCGGCCGGGAACTGCGCGCCCTGGCCGTCACGGAAGGGGACCTTTTCCGGCTGGAAGTCGCGGGCGATGGCGGCCGTCACCACGGTGGAGGCGCGCTGGCCGCGGACTTCATCGAGGAACGCGGAAGCGCGCTTGGCTTCCGCGGCGGAGGGCCCGCGGGCGAAGAGCAGCTGATAGAGGCGGCGGACCTGCGCGGCTTCGTCGCCGGGGGCTTCGCCGATTACGCGGCGCGCGAGCGTCTCGCCGCGCTTGAGCATGAACGGGCTGTTGAGGAGCAGGAGCGACTGGATGGGCGTCGTGGTCACGTCACGCGAGGACGCGCTGCTGAACCACTGCGGCGCGTCGAAGATGTCGGCCAGCGGATCGCGGTTGTTGCGCATGATGCGCGTGAAGATGCTGCGCACGGGCTCGCCGTAGATCACGCTGGGGCCGGCCTGCTTCTCGGCCTTGAGGTCGCCGCAGGCGGCGTAGAGCGCGTCGCGGATCTGCTCGGCTTCGAGGCGCTGCGGCTGGAAGCGCCAGAGCAGGACGTTCTGCGGATCCTTGAGCTGTCCGCGCGCGACGTCGGGATGCTGGCTGGAACGGCGGTAGGCGGCGCTGGTCACGAGGAGGCGGGTCATCGCCTTCTGGTCCCAGCCCTTGGCCATGAATTCATCGGCGAGCCAGTCGAGGAGCTCGGGGTGGGAGGGCGGCTCGCCGAGGTTGCCGAAGTCGCTGGCGTAGGGCGTGAGGCCGCGGCGGAAGCAGAGCTGCCAGAGACGGTTCATCGCCAGGCGCGCGGTGAAGGGGTTCGCTTTGTCGGTCAGCCAGCGGGCGAGCGTGGCGCGTCGGCCGGTGGAACTTCCGTCGGCGACCGGCTTGATGGCGGCGGGCGGTGCGGGATACTGCGAGCTCAGCACCGTGGGGAAGGCCGGCGGGACGACGGTGCCCTTCTTCGGGATGACGGCGTCGAAGCCCTGGGCGCCGGTCTCGCGGACGGAGAGGACGTAGGGAGGTTCGGCGGGCTTGAGCTTATCATGCTCGGCGAGTTTCCGCTTCAGGTCGGCATGCGTGACGCTGTCGGCGCCTTTGATGAAGCGGTCCAGGCGGGCGTATTCGTAGTCTACCTGCCGCCAGGCGAGGGCGGCGACCTGCTGTTCGTAGGGCGTGCGCTTCGCCTCCGGCTTGCTGATCATCGCCTGGACGTCGTCCGGGAACATCTCGACGGCCTTCCGGGTCGCTTTATCGCGGTATTTCAGCTCAAGGGCATCGATCTCGTCGCGGATCGCCTTGGTCTCCGCTTCCCACTTCGCCAGCTGGCGCGCATGGTCGGCGGCCTGCGCTTCGGTCCAGGCGATGCGGTCCTCGACCGGGACGATGTTGTTGAAGAAGCTGCGGAGGGCGTAGTAGTCGCGCTGCAGGATGGGGTCGAACTTGTGGTCGTGGCAGCGCGCGCACTGCATGCCGGCGCCGAGGAAGACGTCGCCGGTGGTGTCGGTGATGTCGTTCAGGATGTTCTCCCACTGGCCGCGAGCGTCGCGGTTGTTGTATTCGTAGATCCAGTGGCGGAGGTAGCCGA
>JBILLR010000098.1:0-3291 GCA_044375965.1 Opitutales bacterium | reverse complement strand
CCACTTCGCCGCCGGCGAGGGTTTCGGCCTGAACCAGCTGGGCGGCACGCTGCGCGGGGTCGCGGCGCAGAACCAGGCCGAGCACGACGGCCATCGCGCCCACGGGGTCCTCGGACGCCTTGCGCAGGGCGCCAGGAATCACGCCGCGGAACCCGACCGAGGCCTGGATCTGCAGGTCCGTGGGGACCGCCTTGGCCGGCGTGGGCAGAGGAGGCGGGGAGGCGACCGCGCGACCGCTGAGTCCGGCGACCGGCTCGTCTTCGCTGACGGCCACCGGGTTCACGTCCGGGATATGACCGTCGAAGGCCGGGTCGACGCGGCGGATACGTTCGTCGATCGGCGGGTGCGAGGAGAAGAGCGATTCGAGGAAGCCCGCCGAACCCGCGAAGAACATGTGCTGGGCTTCCAGCTCGGCCGAAGAGGCCTCGCGTCGGGCGCCCGCGAGGCCGGCGACCTTGCGGAGGGCCGAGGCGAGGCCCAGCGGATTACGCGTGAACTGCACCGCGGAAGCGTCGGCGAGGTATTCGCGTTGACGGGAGACCGAGGCCTGGATGACGCGCGCGAAGAACACGCCCCCGAAGCCGACGAGGACGACCACGAGCCCAGCGATGGCGAACGGCAGCGCGTTGTTCTTGCGACCGGAACCGGAGCTCAGGCCGACGCGGATGAGGATGTAGCCGAGCTGCGCGAGGGCGGTCAGGCCGGCGACGGTGCCGATGATGCGCAGGTTGAGCCGCATGTCGCCGTTGCCGATATGGCTGAACTCGTGGGCGATGACGCCTTGGAGCTCGTCGCGGTTGAGGTTGCGGAGCGCGCCGCGCGTCACGCCCACCGCGGCGTCCTGCGGCGTATTGCCGGCGGCGAAGGCGTTGATGGTCTCGTCGGCGTCGATGACGAAGCACAGCGGCACCGGCAGTCCGGAAGCCAGGGCCATCTCCTGGACGACGTTCAGGTAGCGACGCTCCAAGGGGTCCTGGGTGGCGCCGTTGACCAGCCGGCCGCCGAGACGTTCGGCGATCGCGCCGCCGCCCTTGGAAAGTTCGGCGATGCGCAGCAGGCTCCCGCCGACGATGACGATGAGGGCCACGCCCGCGGTCCAGAAGAAGACGTCACCCTGGAACCAGTCGATCTCCCGGGTCCGACCGAGCTTATGCCGCCCCAGCACGGCGATGGCGTAAAGCGTACCGGCGAGCACGACGATCGCCAGCACGAGCAGCACGACCAGCTTGGTCGTGCGTCCGCGGGCCTCATCCTGGGCCCGGAAGAAATTCATCGTGCCGGCCATGGGCCGTGGTCAGCGCTCAGAAGGAGACCTTCGGGGCGGCCTTCTCGGCGTCCTCGGTCTTGAAGAACTCGGCGGGTTGGAAACCGAAGGCGTTCGCGATGAAGACCTGCGGGAAGACTTCGCGGCCGTTGTTGTAGAACAGGACGGCGTCGTTGAAGGCCTGACGCGAGAAGGCGATGCGGTTCTCGGTCGAGGTGAGCTCCTCCATCAGCGAACGCATGTTGGCGTCGGCCTTGAGCTGGGGATACTGCTCGGAGACGACCATCAGGCGGCCGAGGGCTCCGCTCAGGCCGGCTTCGGCCTGGCTGAGGTCGCGCATGGCGGCCGGGTCGTTCGGATTGCCGGCGAAGCGGACGTTGGCCTGGGTGGCCTTGGCGCGGGCTTCGATGACGGCCGTGAGGGTGCCGCTCTCGTGGGCCATGTAGCCCTTGGCGGTCTCGACGAGGTTCGGGATCAGGTCGTAACGGCGCTTGAGCTGGACGTCGACCTGGGCGAAGGCGTTCTTGCAGGCGTTACGCAGGCCGACGAGGCCGTTGTAGATGCCGACGCCCCAGATCGCGGCGACCACGAGGGCGACGACGATCACGAGGAGGATGACCAGGAGAACGGGAACAATGGCGCTCATATTGACCTTCAAGTTACCCGAGCAGCCCCAACCTGCAAGTCGTCAAGGGACGGGTCATGGATAATTATATCCGTGAATTGGAATGACCCTCCCCCGCCCGAACGGGGGTTCAGGCGGCCTTGGCCAGACGGTCGCAGATTTCGTCGATCAAGAAGGCCGGCGTGGAAGCCCCGGCGGTCACGCCGACGGTGCCGAAACGGGCCAAGGCGGCGAAATCAAGTTCGGCGGCGGTCTCGACGTGGAAACAAGGCAGGCCCTGGATCTCGACGAGCTTGGCGAGCTTGACGGTGTTCGCGGAGTGGCGGCCGCCGATGACGACGATGGCCTGGCAGCCCTGCTTCCGCAGCTCGAGGATATCGGCCTGGCGGTCCTTGGTGGCGCCGCAGATGGTGTCGAAGACGAGGGTCGCCGGGAAACGGGCCTTCAGGAGCGAGGCGAGGTTCTCGAACTCGTCGGTGAACATGGTCGACTGCGAGACCATGCAGACTTGGGCGCCGAGGTCCGGCAGCGCGGCGATCTCGGCGGGCGAAGTGATGACGTGGCCGCGGCCTTCGGCGTAGCCGAGCAGTCCGATGACCTCCGGGTGCTTGGGGTCGCCGAAGATGACGGTGGCGTAGCCCTTGCGCGCGTGCATGCGGACCTTGCCGGCGATGATGCCGACGTCGGGGCAGGTGGCGTCGCGGAACTCCATGCCGAGCGACTTCAGATATTCGCGGCGCTCAGGCGAGATGCCGTGCGCGCGCACGACCATGACGGCGCCGGCGTCGGTGGCCTTGGAGACCTCGAGCTTGGTTTCGCTGCGGTAGTCGCCGACTTCGCGGATACCCTCGCCGGTGAGGACCTCCATCATCTGGCGGTTATGGATCAGCGGACCGTCGGTGTAGACGGGGTGGCGGCCCTTCTGCGCGTACTCGCGGGCGATATCGATGGCGCGTTCGACGCCCCAGCAGAAACCCGCGGACTTGGCTCGGATGACCTTCACGGTTTCAAGGTGCGGGCAAGCCCGCCCGATTCAAGCAAAGTCCGGGTTTACTTGGCCGGGACGCCCCAGACTTCGGCTTCGATGTAGTCGTTGGAGGGTCCGGCGGAGTTACCCTTGGAGTGGAAGCGGACGTAGCGGCCCTTGACGGCGGCGACCGGGATCACGCGGCCCTCGTTGGACTCGTAGTAGCAGTAGTCCTTGCCCTTGCCGAGGCCGAGTTCGCCTTCGGCGTCGTTGTTGTAGACGGTGGTCACGCCGTTCTTGAAGGAGGCATCATCGGAGATCTGGACGACGACGTTGAAATAGACGCGGCGCTCGCGGTGGAAGTGCCAGACGGCGATGGCGCTGATCTCGGCGGACTTGCCTAGGTCGACCTGGACCCAGTGATGACCGCGGGGC
>JBILLR010000040.1:0-10368 GCA_044375965.1 Opitutales bacterium | reverse complement strand
CTGCTCGCCCGACGCCTCGTCGAAAAAGGCGTCCGCTTCGTCGAGCTCAGCTGCCTCTCCGGCAACATCGGCGGCGGCAATGCGGCCAACCCCTGGGATCACCATGGAGCCATCGTCAAAGGCCACGCTGCCATGGCGCATCAGGTGGATCAACCCATCGCCGCCTTGCTTAAAGACCTTAAACAGCGAGGCCTGCTTGATAGCACCATCGTCATCTTCTCCGGCGAATTCGGACGGACTCCGTTTTCACAGGCCGGCGCCGGACGTGACCACAACCCCTACGGCTTCAGCCTCTGGGTGGCCGGCGGCGGCTTCAAGCCCGGCACCACCTTCGGCGCGACCGACGAACTCGGTTACTACGCCGTCGATAAGCCGCTCACCGTCTACGATTTCTGGGCCACGATCCTCAATCAGCTCGGCATCGACCACGAAAAGCTGACTTACCGCTTCGGCGGCCGCGATTTCCGCCTGACGGACGTGCATGGGAACATCGTCCGCGAGATTGTGGCGTAGACGACCAAGGTTACAGCGGCAGGCGGTTAGCGGTTGGCGGTTAGAACCATCTCAGGTCCCTGGTCTCGGCCGGCGGGTATCAGGTACGGGTTTTCTGGTTCGGGTACGGGTGCAGGTCCCGAACCTGAACCTGGTGCTGAACACCTGAACCCGGGACCTGACGGCCGAGACCCGAGACCTGAGAATGTTTCCCGCCACCTGCCACCCGGAGCCGCCACCCGCCACCTGAAACGGGATGATTCAGCTATGTCGTGACGCGGTCCCGACCCTACCTACTCTTTCCTCTTTATCCCCCATCCTTCATCTTCCATCTTTCGTTCACCCCACTCCCATGCGCTCCCTCCTCCTGACCGCCGCCCTGCTCTCCGCCACGTTCACCTCCGCCGCCGAAGTCTTCACCGACGGTCCGGCCAAGAAGGTCGGCGAAGATTATAAGTTCACCGAAGGCCCGGCGTGGCATCCGCAGGAGAAGGCGTTTTATTTCTCGGACATCCCGAGCAACAACATGCATCGCTGGACGGCCGAAGGCGGCAGCAAGCTCTTCGTCGACCGCAAGTCCCGCTCCAACGGCATCGTGATCGACCCGCAGGGCCGCCTGATCTTCTGCGAGATCGACAAGCGTGCGATCGTGCGCCGCGCCCAGGACGGCACCGAGACCATCCTCGCTGACAACGTCGCTGGACAGAAGCTCACCGCGCCTAACGACCTCTGGCTCGCCCCGACCGGCGACATCTACTTCACGCTCCCGAAGCTCCGCCCCTCCAAGGCCAAGAAGGATGCCATCCCGGAAGACGTCCTCAACGGTACGCTCTGCCGTATTTCCGCCGACGGCAAGTCGGTGACCAACGTCGGCAAGGCCGTAGGCGTCGAAGCACCCAACGGCGTCGTCGGCACCTCCAGCGGTAAACAGATCTGGTGGACGGACGGCACCGTCTGCAAGACTGCCAAGATCAACGCGGACGGCACGCTCTCCGACCCCAAGGTCGCGGCCAAGGTCGGCAGCGACGGCCTCGCCGTCGACGCCCGCGGACGCCTCTACACCACCGCCAAGGAAGGCCTCGCCATCCACGACGCCGACGCCAACCAGATCGGTCTCATCCCCGTCCCGGAAAGCCCCTCGAACATGAAGTTCGGCGGCGTCGATGGCACTACGCTCTTCATCACCGCCCGCACCGGCGCCTATCTCGTCAAGTCCAAGACCCCCGGCGAAGGCTTTGGGAAGTGAGGTAGGGCTAACCACCCTTGGTCAGCCGCAATCCGGGCTCACCTCTGTGACATTGCATCAGCCTAGGGGCTTTTTCAGGTTGCATCCCAATCACTCCGCATGAATATCAAGTCAGGTGTGTAGGCTAAATCATTAGCCGAGATATCTCCATCAGGAGGGCGCGAAAGCGCCCTCTTTTCGTTTACGACTCGCCTGCCGACTGGAACATCCGTTCGCAACGCTCCAAGAGGCGAATTTCCGCACCGGAGACGAACAAGCCTGAAGGCGCCACCGTCTGCTTTGAGAGATACGCCAAGAGATCGGCCAACTGAAGCATCTGGCTATCCTGAGAGGCTAGCCCAAAGGGCACATCGACAAGCAAGCCTTCAAGCCGAGACAACGGATCGACGACCTTCATCATGATTGGCCGAGGTGCCGTTCGATGGTCGTCGCAGACGATGACGAGGCCTGGAGAGAAACAATGGCCATGCCGGAATATTTCTACTTCGACGGCAACCTTTGAAAGCAGGCCAGTCCACGCCTTCAGGTAGAAATCATCGCCCGCCTTCTCCTTATCGATGACCATGCGAAATCGCCGAATGGCAGGCCTAGCCTCGATGAAGCCGAGAACATGGGTGACGCACAGTAGCCGCATGCGCCTGCTTAGGTTAAAATGCCTGTCTGTCCGGCTCAACAGTTCCGAAGCATGGAGTTCGGCGGCTTCGGGGAAGCCGAAGTTACTGCATAAGCGCGTGCGCATCTGCCTGCCTTCCTTTCGTACCCGATGCCAATCTGCGTGATGCACTAATATCCCACAAAGAATAAAGTGGCTGCTAGACCCCGGCTTAGACCCCACATCCCCGCTCTCATCGACGTATAGGAAATGCATGCCAGAATTGCAGAGTACCGCGCAAAAGCTTCAAGTTATCAGACCTGAGGGCCAAGCCTCAGCAACATCCCCCAGGGTGAGCTGACCAGCCTTGGTCAGTCGAGGTTGAGCGAGGGCGCTCAACCCTACCTGTGACCGGTATCAGCGGTTGGCGGTTAGGTAATACAGGACTCAAAGGGAGACCGGAAACCGGAAATTTGGCTACGGGCATAATGCACCCTAGCTCATCAGCCGGTCTCCGGTTTCCCCTTGAGCACCCATCTATGCCCGCCACCTGCCACCCGGGGCTGCCACCCGCCACCTGGAAGTGTTCATCCAGCCTCAGGCCCTCGTGTCCTCGGGTCCTCCCTGCATCTACCCCCATCATTCCTCTTTCATCTTTCCGCCCATACCCCATCTTTCTCTCCACCCCCATGCTCCCCCGCCTCCTTCCCCTGCTCGCCGCGGCTTCCCTTTCCGCCGCCTCGGTCTCGACCTACGCCGGCAACGGCCAGAAGGGTTACTCCGGCGACGGCGGTGCGGCGACGTCCGCGACGATGGACAACCCGTTCGGCGTCGTGCGGGGTCCGGATGGCGCCATCTGGTACTGTGAATACACCGGCCAGCGCATCCGCCGCGTCGATAAGGACGGCAAGATCACGCTGATCGCCGGCACGGGCAAGGCGGGCTACTCCGGCGACGGCGGCCCCGCGACCGCGGCGACGTTCAACCTCCCCCACGAACTCCGCTTCGGGCCGAAGCGCGGCAACCTCTTCATCGTGGACATGCAGAACCATGCCGTCCGTAAGATCGACGCGAAGACCGGCGTCATCACGACGGTCGTCGGCACGGGCAAGCCGGGCTACGCCGGTGACGGCGGTCCCGCCGACCAGGCCCAGCTGAAGCAGCCGCACAGCATCCAGTTCGACGCGCGCGGCGACCTCTACATCTGCGACATCGGCAACAACGTCATCCGCAAGGTCGACATGAAGACCAAGCGCATCACGACCATCGCCGGCACGGGTAAGCCCGGTGTCACCCCGGACGGCGCCCCGGTGAAAGGCACGCCCCTGAAGGGTCCACGCTCGATCGACTTCGATGCCGCTGGCAACCTCTGGGTCTGCACCCGCGAAGGCAACCAGGTCTTCAAACTGGACCTCAAGGCCGACAAGATCACGCACATCGCCGGCAACGGCAAGAAGGGCTTCACCGGCAACGGCGGCCCCGCCAAGCTCGCCACCCTCAGCGGCCCGAAGGGCGTCGCCATCGACTCCTCCGGCAATGCCTGGCTCGTCGATACCGAATCCCACTCCATCCGCATGGTCGACGCGAAGACTGGCAACCTCGAACTCATGATCGGCACCGGCCAGAAGCATGACGGGCCCGACGGCGACCCGCTTAAGTGCGGCCTCGCCCGCCCTCATGGCATCTGGGTCGACGCGGATGGCTCCGTCTTCGTCGGCGACTCCGAGAACCACCGCCTGCGCGTCCTCCGCCCTTAAGCCATGCTCGATCGGCGCAACTTTCTTGCAACCGTCGCCACAGCCGCGGCGGGTCTAGCCAGCGGTTGTGCATCCACCACGCCAGATAGGCGACCCCTCATCACGGGAATCTACGGCGGTTTCCTCACCCAGATCCTCGAGCGCGGACAAAAGCCAGGCGACTACGGTATCAATGCGGTCTGGGTGGGGTCAGGCGGATTGAAGGCGGACCAGATTGCCCGTCACAAGGATCTCGGACTGAAGGTATATGCCGAGTTCAACTCGATGCACCTGGCTTCCTTTCTACGGAATCACCCGGAGGCCGCTCCCATTGGGCGGGATGGTCGTCCCAGCCCGGCCCCTTCGGGCTGGCAAGGAGTGAGCGCGCATCATGCAGGCTATCGTCGCGACCGCATGCAGGAGTTTCGCAGGGTACTGGAGACATTTGATATCGACGGTATCTGGCTCGACTATCACCACGCGCACGCAGCTTGGGAACAAGCCGAGCCTGATCTTCCCGACACAGACTTCTGCCCGGAGGCCTTGCGCGGATTCACCCAGACCACCGGAATCCAAATTCCCGCCGACCCGGCGCAAGCCGCCGCCTCCCTGCTCGGCGAACATCGCGATGGTTGGACCACCTATCGCTGTGCCGTCTTCACGGACTGGGTGCGCGAGTATCGCGAAATCCTGAACGCCACACTTCCACGCGCCCTGCTAGGCACCTTCCACTGTCCCTGGGGTGAAGATGAAAGGGACGGCGCTATCCGTCACAAGCTCGCCATCGACCTCCGCGCCCAGGCGCCGTACCTCGATGTGTTCAGCATCATGCCTTATCATGCCCGCTTCGGGCATGCTGGCGACCCTGCTTGGATTTCGCGCCAGACCGCCAAGCTCGGCAAACTCCTGAATCTCCGCGGCGAACCCGGCGAAAAGAAGTTCATCTGGCCCATCGTGCAATCTTCGGACTGGGGCGAGCGGGTGCCAGTGAGCGAGATTCCGGAGGTCATCCGCCACGGACTGAAGGCGCCCGCCACGGGCGTGATGACCTTCGCCTGGAGTGGCATCGCGAAGGAATGGCCAAAAGTCGACGCCATCGGACAATCCTACCGTAAAGTAAGACCATGATCACCCGCCGCTCACTCCTCAAGAACGCCCTGCTCGCCGGGGCTTGGTATGGCGCGGTCGGTCGGGCCTTCGCCCAGTCCTCATCCCCTGAGGTGCTCGGCCAAGGCGTGTTCAGGTATCGGGTCGTCCCGGGCTGGGGCGTGCTCGACGCGCTGACCCCGGTCAATGACTGCCACGGACTCGCCCGCACTACCGACGGGCACATCGTGCTGCTGACCAACCACGTCGCCAACAACGTCATCGTCTACGACGAACACGGCAAGCTGGCTCATAAGTGGACCGGTCCGAAGTTCCCCGGCGCGCATGGGCTCTCACTGGTCCGCACCCCGAAGTCCGAAGCCCTCTTCATCACCGACCTCAACCTACACACGGTCACCCAGCTTTCCCTCGCGGGAGAAATGCTCGCCGAATGGCGACTCCCCTCCGGCACGGGCAAATACGCCAAGGAGTCGGATTACCGTCCCTCGTGGACGCTTCATCGGGCGGACGGCGGCTTCTACGTCCTCGATGGTTACGGCAAGGACTACGTCCTGGACTACGCGGCCGACGGATCATTCAAGCGGCTCCTCGGCGGACCGGAAGGCGGCATCGTCCACTGGGGCCCGCACGGCGGCATGATCGACACCGCGGCCGACAAGACCGAGACGATGCTCATCGCGATGAGCGACCAGCAACATCTCCTGCGACTCGACCTAAACGGCAAGAAGCTCGGGCAGACCGACCTCCCCGGAGGAAACCCCCGCCAGATCCGCCGCATGGGCCAACACTACGTCGTGGCCCACCTCGCCGACAATTGGCCTAAGGACCGCAACAGCCGCGGCTTCCTCTCCGTCCTCGACCAGAACCTTCGCGTGGTCTCGAACATCGCCGGCTCGGCGCCCGTCTATGACGCCGCCGGAAAACTTCTGCCGATGAAGCATACTTCCGACGTGTTCATGCACCCGCACGACGTCCTCGCGAACCCCGATGGTTCGCTGGTCGTCGCGCAGTTCGCGTCCGGTAAAACCTACCCGCTCAAGCTCGAGCGGATCTGAGCCGGTTCAGTGCTTCCAGTTGAGGCTCAGGCCGAAGGAATCCTGGCTCATCCGCAAGGAGATCGGGAAAGGCGAAGTTCCGGAGACGGTCTCATTGAAGGCACGAGCGTAGAAGAACGAGACTTCGGTCGTAGGCGTCGCCTGCCAGGTGGCGCCGAGCGTGGCGTGATGACGGACCACGCCGGGAGCGAGCTGGTTGAAGTAGACTTCCGAGGAGCCGATCGGCTGCGTGGTGTGGTTATAGCCGAGACGCACGAGCAGGGTCGGTGAGACTGCATAGGCCAGGCCGGTCTTGATGACCGTGACGTCCTTCCAGCCGAAGCCGGGGCCATTGGCCGCGCCGAAGGGGGCGACGATGACTCCCGGATTACCGACCGAATTTACTTCGCTATAGTGGATGCGCTCGATGTCAAAGGCCCAGGTGAGCGATGGGACGATCTTGTAGGCGAAACCCAGGGCGTAATTGGACGGGATGTCGAAGCCGCCGCGCTCGGCGAAGAGGCCCGCATACTTGTCGAACTTGGTCATCCTCAGACGGGACTGGTAGGTCGCGCCGACCTTCAGCGAGCGGTTGGCCTGCCAGGTCCAACCGAGCCGGGCGCCGCCGCCGACGGAAGTATCATAGCCCGCGTTGGCGATGCCGAAATCTTCGAGTCCCGTGGCCTTGAAGCGCTGGCCGGCCAGGATGGCCGAGACACCGAAGGCATGGCCGCCGTCGTTGCGCCAGCACCAGGTCGGCGCAATGAAGAGCTGCGACATGTCCATCGTCGTCGCCGAGCTGACGACCCCGGGATTGACGTCGAAGAGCGCCGCCTGATAACCCGTGTTCATTCCGCCGTTGCCGAAGATGGAGAGACCGTAGGCGACGCCGTCGGACAGCGTGGTCTTGTAGCCGAAATCCGGGATGATGAAACTGCCGTCCGCGTTACCATCGAAGGTCGTGCCGTTGGCGGTGACGCTGCGATCGGGAGAGAACCAGGTCAGGCCGACCTGATGACTGTCCGCGACATCGACCAAGCCGGCAGGATTAGTCGCCACGACCATCGAGTCCTGGGCGTAGGCGACGCCGGCGCCACCGAGGCCCTTGGCCTTGACGCCATAACCATGGTCGAAATAGCCATCCGTCGCGAGGGCGGTGGAGGCGGTGAGCAGGAGGAGGAACGGGAGACTGTGTCGCATATTAGTCAGGGAGGTTCCCATTAACATTATATCTTTGGTAATGATGTAAAGTATTAAATTAGCCCCCTATTTCTTTGTCCCCTACCCCGACGCAAAATAGACCTCCCCCACCCCCATGCTTAGACTAGTCCTGCTGCTTGCTTGCGTCGCCTGCCATGCCGTCGACCGGCCTCCGAACATTGTGCTGATCTTGGTCGATGACCTCGGTTACGGCGACCTTGGCTGTTTCGGGGCTAAGGATATCCGGACCCCGCACCTCGATCGCCTGGCCGCCCAAGGAACTCGTTTCACGGATTTCTACGTCGCCCAGGCGGTGTGCACGGCGAGCCGCGCGGCGCTCCTGACCGGTTGCTATCCGAACCGCGTCGGGATGCAGGGCGCCCTCAACCATACGAGTCGCTTCGGATTAAATCCATCCGAATGGACCCTCCCCAAGATGCTCAAGGATCGCGGCTACGCGACCGCCTGCTTCGGCAAGTGGCATCTCGGCACGGTGCCCGAGCTCTCGGCACCGCGGCAAGGGTTCGATGAATTCTTCGGTCTGCCCTACTCCAACGACAACTCCCGCTACCACCCGACCCTGGCAGCCGAGATGCCGCCGCTACCCCTGCTCGACGGAGAGAAGGTCGCCGAACTCGACCCGGACCAATCCGCCTTCACGGCGCGCTTCACCGCCAAGGGGCTCGATTTCATCGAACGCCATAAGGGCCGTCCATTCTTCCTCTACCTGCCGCACGTGATGCCGCACGTGCCGATCTTCGCCTCGACGAAATACAAAGGGCGCTCGGCCCGCGGCCTCTACGGGGACGTCGTGGAAGAACTCGACGATGCGATCGGGACGATCTTGGCCAAGCTGCAGGACGCCGGACTCGAACAGGACACGCTGGTGCTGTTCTTTTCCGACAACGGCGCCTGGATGAGTTACGGCGAACACGCCGGCTCCAACGGACCGCTCCGCGAAGGCAAGCTGACCTGCTTCGAGGGCGGCGTCCGCTCACCCCTCCTCGTCCGCTGGCCGGGCAAGGTCCCCGCCGGACGCGTCAGCGAAACGCCTTTCATGTCGATCGACCTCCTGCCCACGCTGGTAGAAGCGGTCGGCGGGAAATCGCCCACTCTCAAGATCGACGGACGCTCCGCCCTGCCGCTGCTGCGCGGCACCGACGACACCCCCGCGCACGAAGCCTTGTTCTTCTACGCCGGCGAAGAACTCCACGCGGTCCGGGCCGGACGTTGGAAACTCCACTTCGACCACCCGTATCTGTCCAACCGAGGTCTTCCCGGCCGAGGCGGCAAACCCTCCGGTCATGGCACTTACGAGCCATTGCCCATCACGGACTCATCCATGGATGCCATCGCCAGCCGGCATGGGCAGAAGGTATCGCGACAGCCTCAGGCGCTTTTCGACCTGACCACGGATTCCGGCGAAACTCGCGATTTGTCTGCCCAACACCCCGAGATCGTCCGCCGACTGGCGGCCTTAGCCGAGCCGGTCCGCGCGGACTTGGGCGATAAACTCATGGGCGTCGCAGGAGCCGGCCGCCGGCCCGCCGGCCAGTCTCCGGCGAAGTGATTTTTTCGTCGCAGGGGGCCGGCCAGAATCATCATTCCCCGCATGCTTACCCCAAGCCCCGTCCTGACGTATCTGTTCATGGCCGGCCTCGCCTTCGGCGGCCTTGCCCAAGCCGCCGAGCCGCTACGCGTCGAGGTCTCTCGCGATGTCTGGATCTCCTCGTTCCCCACGGAACAGGAAGGCAATAACGGCGGCGCTTCGAAACTGAAACTCAAGGGCACCCAGGAATTCTTCCTCATCGATTTCGACCCGGCTAAGTTCAAGGGCCGTCGCGTCGTCCGCGCGACGCTGAACGTCAAACTCGAAGCCGCCTTCCCTCTCGGCCGCACGACGGTCTCGACCATCGCCCAGGAGTGGGTCGAAGGCAAAGGGACTGGCTACGCCAAGGAACCCGGCGCCACGAGTTTCCGCTGGGCGCGCAACGGCGAGCAGCGCTGGAACGGCGACGGCAAGGACATCACGGCGGTCTCGCTCGCCCTCGGCGGCTCGATCTGGGGCTTCGGTGATCCGACTCCGCCGGACGCCAACCGGTGGCAGGCTATCCCGATCGACCCCGCCGTCGTCCAGGCCCGCATCGATGGACGCAGCTATGGCTTCCTGGTGATGGATGACGTCGGCAGCGAATACCAACGCGACGGAGATAAGTTCACCTACACGCTCTTCCCGAACCGCTACGTCGCCAGCAAGGACAGCAACCGGAAGTCGGCCCCCTACTTCACGCTCTGGCTTGAAGACGGCCCGGCGGCTCCCGCCCCGCAGGCCAAGGCCGATGCTTATCAGGCTCCGCAAGCCCCGGTGACGCTGCCCGCGGTACCGAAGCTCCCGATGGCCGAGACTTCCGTGACCGCGACCGATGCCCTTGGTCTCCCGATCCCGGGGCTACGCCTCTTCGCCGCCAAAGGCGAAGCGGTCACGATACTGCTTTCGAGCCCTCCCGCCAAGGTCACCATCGACCTGCCTCACCGCCGATACGACCTACCCAAGGTCGGCGCGCACATCGACCCGCTCAAGGCCTCGCCGAACGGACGTCTCCTCGAATTCCAGATCCCGAAGGACGCCAAGCCCGGCGAACACCGCGGCATGCTGCGTCTCGACGGCCAAGACGTGCCGTTCATCGTCCACGTCTGGAACTTCACCCTGCCTGACCAGCTCTCGTTCATCGCCCAGATGAACGGCTACGGGCTGCATGACACTTCCAACGATTGGTTCCGAATGGCGCACGAGCATCGCCTGACGCTCAACATACTGCCTTATGGCTGGACGGGCCGGGTCAGCGCCGCTCCAAAGCTCAAGGCCGACGGATCGTTCGACTGGACGGCGTGGGACAAGCGCTTCGGCCCTCTCCTTGACGGCTCGGCCTTCGCCGATCTACCGCGTGGCAAGGTGCCCAC
>JBILLR010000039.1:0-10732 GCA_044375965.1 Opitutales bacterium | reverse complement strand
CGACATCCGCGCTCACTTCTCCCAAGGCGGCGAAGTGGTCTCCGTGGAAGTCATGATGGACAAGTTCACGGGTCGTCCTCGTGGCTTCGCCTTCGTGACCATGGCCAATGCCCAGGCCGCTCAGGATGCGATCGCTAAGACCGAAAACATCGACTTCATGGGTCGCCCCCTGAAGGTCAATGTCGCTCGTCCTCGCGAAGAACGCCCGTCCTTCGGTGGTGACCGTCCCCGCTCCGGCGGCTTCGGCGGTGGCGAACGTCGCGGCGGCTTCGGCGGCGGCGACCGTGGTGGCTTCGGCGGAGGCGGCTCTCGTGGCGGCTTCGGCGGCGGCTCCCGTGGCGGCTTCGGCGGCGGCGAACGTCGCTCCGGCGGCTTCGGCGGCGGCGACCGTGGCGGCTACTAATCCTCGGATTAAAACCTCCTACCAAGGGCGCCTTACGGCGCCCTTTTTTGTGCCCGGATGCGGACGGCCAATCCGCTTGTCCCGCCCGGCCGCCGGAGACTTAATATCAGGAGATGCCCCGCCCCGCCGCCCTGCTGTTGCTTGCCGTGCTGTCGGTCGGCGGCCTACTGGCCTGGCGCTGGCTGCGCCCCGGAGACCTGCGACTTTCCGTCGACCCACGCAGCCGCGAGATCGCGGTGATCGACGCCGGTGAAGCGGCGGACCGACGTTGCGCGGACGGCGTCCTGAGGGCGCTTGCGGAGCTGACCGAGCCGATCCGCCGCGAAGCCCTGCGGACGCGCGTCGCCGAGCTGCGCGCCGCGAAACCGGAGCGCATCGAAATCGGCTTCGTACCGGCCGGACCCGCCGAGGCGAGCCTGCCGCTGAGCCGCCCGCCCGAAGGCGGGAAAAAGCTGCCTGGATTGGCCCGCGCGCAACTCATCGCCCTGCCCCATGGCTATCTTGTCGTGCATACCCGCGAAGTCGGTCCGCTGCTCGAGACCGCCGGCCGGCGACGCTGGTTGGGCCGCGCGCTCGTCGAAGCCGGCAAGTCGGCCGAGAGCGCCACGATCGCCGTCGGCGAAAATGACGCCGGCGCCTTCCTCGTCGCGACCGTCGCGTTCGCCTATCGCACCGCCGACGAAGCTGAAGCCGCGCTCAAGCAACTCACCGAACGACAAGGCGATTTCGAAGCGCTCGGCTTCGCCGCGCGTCCGGGCGCGGATCGCCTGACGCGTCAGACCAAGCTCCTCGTGATCCGTTTCGACATCGAGACGGACCTCGTCCTGCAGGCCTTGGGCCGACGCTGATGCTCAGGCCTTCTCGAGCGTGCCGTCGGCCTTGAGGCGGCGGTAGTAGCAACCCGGACGCGCCTTGCCGTTCTCCTTGGTGTGGCAGGCGCCCTGACCCGCCGGGCGGACCTTGTAGAGGATCGAGTTCTGCTCGCAGTTGACGCGTACCTCGAGGAGCTCGAGGAAGTCGCCGGAGGTCAGTCCCTTGATCCAAAGTTCGTTGCGCGACGTGCTCCAGAAGGTCGCCTTCTTCTCGCGGAGGGCGGTCTGCAAGGCGAGTTCGTTCACGTAGCCGAGGATGAGCACCTCGCCCGTGACGGCGTCCTGGGCGACGGCGGGAATGACGTCGGCCTGCCCCGAAGCGATTTTACGCAGTTTCTTGAAATCCAGCCGGAGGGTCTGGCCTTCTTCGAGTTCTTGGTCGGACATGTGACCCTTTTGCAGGGGTTTGAAGGCTCATTCAAGGCTGGAAACCCCTCCCGATTATCCCTTACGCATAAGGCCTATGTCGCTCAATCATTCCGCCGACCTTTCCCGTGCCGCCACCGAAGCCCGCGGCCTCGCCATGGACGCCGTGGCCGCCTGCCATTCCGGCCACCTCGGCCTGCCCCTCGGCGCCGCCGAAATCGGCTCCGTGCTGTACGGCAGTTTCCTCCGCCACGACCCGGCCGCGCCCTCCTGGATCAACCGCGACCGCTTCGTGCTTTCCGCCGGCCACGGCTCGATGTTCGTCTACGCCTGGATCCACCTCGCCGGCTTCGACCTCCCGCTTCAGGAAGTGAAGAACTTCCGCAAGCTGCACTCCAAGACCCCGGGCCACCCCGAGTTCGGCGAGACCGTCGGCGTCGAAGCCACCACCGGTCCGCTCGGCCAGGGCACCGGCAACATCGTCGGCATGGCCGTCGCCGCCAAGATGGCCGCCGCCCACTTCAACACCGCCGAGCACAAGATCTTCGACCACATGGTGGTCGGCCTCGCGGGCGACGGCTGCCTCCAGGAAGGCATCTCGCAGGAAGCCGCTTCCTTCGCCGGCCGCTTCGGCCTCGATAACCTCATCATGCTCTACGACTCCAATGACGTCACCCTCGACGCGATGGCCTCGAAGACCCAGAACGAGGATACCGCCAAGCGCTACGAAGCCGCCAACTGGGAAGTCTTCCACGTCGCCCAGGGCAACGAGCTCGCCCCGATCGCCGAAGCCCTCGACAAGGCCCGCGCCAGCAAGAACGGCAAGCCGAAGCTGATCATCTGCAAGACCGTCATCGGCAAGGGCATCGCCGAAGTCCAGGGCACCTCGAAGGGCCACGGCGAAGCCGGCGTGAAGTTCGTCGACGCCTCCCGCAAGGCCCTCGGCCTGCCGGAAGAGAAGTTCTATGTCTCGCCCGCCACCCGCGCCTTCTTCGACGCCCGCAAGGCCCGGCAGGCCGCCGCGCACGCCGAATGGCAGCAGACCTTCGCCGCCTGGTCCAAGGCCAACCCCGAGAAGGCCGCGATCCTCGCCAAGGCCCAGAAGGGCGACCACGGCGACGTCCAGTCCCTCCTCGCCGCCATCCCGGAGTTCGGCAAGAACTCGCTCGCGACCCGCGTGTCCGGCGAGACCTGCATCAACGCGGTCGCCAAGGCTTCTCCCCTCGTGCTCTCCGGTTCGGCCGACCTCCACGGTTCGACCAAGAACTACATCAAGGAAGTCGGCGACTTCGACGTCGCGACCCCGGGCGGCCGCAACCTCTACTTCGGCATCCGCGAGCACGTGATGGGCGCCATCCTCAACGGCATCGCCTACCACGGCGTGTTCAAGGGCTCCGGCGCGACGTTCCTGACGTTCTCCGACTACCTCCGCCCCTCGATCCGCGTCGCGGCCCTCGCGAAGCTCCAGGCCTTCTACATCTTCACGCACGACTCCGTCGGCGTCGGCGAAGACGGCCCGACCCACCAGCCGGTCGAGACCGTGAGCGCCCTGCGCTGCATCCCGAACCTCGACGTGCTCCGCCCGGGCGACGCCGAAGAGACCGCCGCGGCCTTCGCCCACGCCGTCGCCCGCAAGGACGGCCCCGTCGCCCTGATCCTTTCCCGCCAGAACGTCCCGTCGCTCGACGCGGTCCCCGTCGCCACGCGCCGCCAGGGCGTGCTCAAGGGCGGCTACGTCCTCCGCAAGGAGACCGCCCCCCTCACCCACATCATCATCGGCACGGGCAGCGAACTCTCGCTCGCCCTCGCGGCCGGCGAAGAACTGGGCGCGGGCGTCCGCGTCGTCTCGATGCCTTCCATGGAGATCTTCGCGCGCCAGCCGAAGGCCTACCAGGAAGAAGTCCTGCCCGCCTCCTGCGCCAAGCGCGTCAGCATCGAAGCGGGCGTGACCCTCTCGTGGGGCCGCTACGTCGGCACCGCCGGCAAGGCCATCGGCACCGACACCTTCGGCCTCTCCGCCCCGGGCGACGTGGTCATGAAGGAACTCGGCATCACGAAGGAAGCCGTCATCGCCGCCGCCAAGGCGCTCTGAGCGACGCATCAGCCCTGCTCCGAAGACCGGCGCCGACAGGCCGCCGGTCTTCTTGTTTCCAGGCGTTCAGCGGACCTCGCGCAGATCCGCCAAAGGAAGCCGGAAGAGATCGCCCTGCTCGGAACCGAGGAGCAGATGGGAGGAATCGAGCCACGCGCAGCCTTCGAGCTGGAAGGAGAGCACGGGCGGAGAAAGCGCGGCATGGACCGCGCGTCCGCGGAAGAATTCCTCGCCGCTCGACGGCAGGTCGAAGACCCAGACGTTACGGTAGGTCAGCACCGCCAGACGCGTGCGGTCCGGCGAGAGGCAGGCGTCCGTCACCATCCCACCGATGTCGAAACGCGCGAGCTTGGTGAGCGTCGCGCGGCCGCCGGCCGCCGGGATGTCCGCACGCCAGAGGTCCGTGAGCGTGTCGCGCCGATGCTTGGTGAAAAGATAGAGCCGGCCGCGCAGGAAGAAGATCGCTTCGCAGTCGTGCGCGAGTTCGGGATCAGGGAAGGCGGTCTGGTCGGGCCATGCAAAGGTCACTTTGCGGGCCGGGACGGATTCGGCTTCGGGCGCCGGCTCCGGACAGAGATAGAAGGCGAGTTCCTTGCGGCGCGAGACGTTGTTGCCGACGTCTCCGACGATCAGGTTGCCCTCGTCGTCGCCGGCGAGGGCCTCCCAGTCGACGTTCGTCGCGCCGGCGAGCGCCACGCCCTGCGCGTAACCCTTGGCCGTGAAGACCTTCGAGCCATCGGCCCGGACAGGCACCAGCACAGGCTTCGCTCCGGAGTCAGACAAGGTCCAGAAGACGCCGGGCTGACGTCGGCTCGGCCATAAAGCCGAGCATTCCGGCACGAGCTTGGGGTCCAGCTTACCGACAGCGCGCAAGGAAAGCGCGTCGCCTTCGGCCACCTCACGGCGCTGCACGGCGGGCTCGGCGCAAGACGCGGCCGCAGCCCAGGCGAGGCCGGCGAGGAGCAGCGTGGTGCGCATCCGGGCACGCTAGGCCGCGCCCCGACCTTGGCAATCCATCGCCGCCGCTTTTGCTGTCGAAATCAGGACAACCGCGACCATGCTCCGGACATGGCCCGCAAATCCTCGCGCTCGCTCTGGACGGACAAGCTCCGCGGCGTCGCGGCGTCTCCGACGGGCGCCAAGGCGCCGCGTGCCCGCGCGGCCGCGGCGACGGGCGCCCCGCGCGGCTGCCGGGCCGTGATCCTCGGCATCGACCCTTCCCTCCGCGGCACCGGCCTCGCGGTCGTCGACGCCCGCGCCGAACCGATGCGCCTCCTGGCGAGCCTGACGGTGAGGCTCGGCCCCAAGCTCGCGCCGTACGAATGCCTCGGCCGGATCGCCGACGCCGTCGAAGCCCTCGCCCGAGAACACCGGGTCACGCAGGCGGCGATCGAAGAGACGATCCACGTCCAGAACTTCCGCACCGCGCAGGCCATGGGCGCGTCGCGGGGCGCCGCCCTCAGCGTGCTCGCACGGCTGGGCGTCAAGGTCGGCGAGTACGCCCCGAAGCGCATCAAGATGGCCGTGAGCGGCCACGGCGCGGCGAGCAAGGAACAGGTCGGCCGCATGGTCCGTTCGGTCCTCGCCCTCCCGGCGGAACTCGCCTTGGACGAATCCGACGCCGCGGCCGCGGCCCTCTGCCACGCCTTCACGGCCCGCGGCTGATTCAGAGTTCTTCGCTGACCGCGAACTCGTCGTGTCGCCCGCGGGCCTGGCTCCAGCGGGCCATGAGCTCGTCGACCGGCACGGGGCGCACCTTCTGCCGCAGATTGTAGGCCCCGGCTTCAAGGCACGCCTTGAGCTGTCCCCAGACCGCGGCGTAGGAGCGCGAGAAGCGCAGTGATTCGTCGCGCAGCAGGCTCGAGACATGGCAACAGCCGCCGACTTCCGTGACGATGAAGCGTCCCGCCTTGAGGTCTTCCATCGAGGTCGCGCGCAGGTCGAAACGGGCGAAGTGCAGGCCAGGGAAACGTTTGGCGAACTGGGTCACGGCGGCGTCGAGCTCGACGGTCGTGAGGTCGGCGCGCTGGCGGCAACGCGCACCGTGTCCGTAGCTGCCGGTAAGGTTGAGCGTCACCTTCTGGCCGGCGGGAATGATGCGGTTGAGGTCGCGCGCGTGGCAGCGGAGGAAGAGGTTCGCGCGGGAGACCGCGACCTCGTCGAGCCAGATCAGCTCCTCGAGCGTCTGTTCGCCGTCGCCGCGCACGGTGACGTCGTGCTTGTGCACCAGGGCCATGATACGACCGTCGTCCTTGCCGGGGTTGCGGCGCCAGACGACCTCGAACTCGAAACCCGGGATGAACTTCTGGAGGAGGAAATCCTCCTGCGCGCCGCGCACCAGACGTTCGAGCTGTTCCTGCGTGTGCACGAAGCGCAGACCCGCCCCGTCCTCGGCGACCTCGGGCTTGAACACGACAGGGAAGCCATGGCAGGCAGCGAAGGCGGCCGCTTCCTTGACCCGCTCCTCCTGGGTGTCCTCAAGGGAGAGGGCGAGGGTCGGACAGCAGCGTGAGTCGCGCTGGAAAGGACGGAGCAGGAGCGACTTCGCGTCGCCGATGAAGCCGCCGACACGACCGAGGGCCGGGTTCGCCGAGGCGAAGGCGGTGAGGCGACGATGACGGAGGCTCAGGAGCACGATGCCCAGACGCACCGGAAGGTACAGAAGCCAGCCGGGCCAGAGCGAAGGCTGCATCAGCCCGCGGACTTTCATCACGATCTCGCGGCGACCGCGCCAGGTCATGGCGGGAAGAACCCAGTGGGTGAAGAACCAGATGAAGGCGAAGAGCCCCAGCACGATCCAGGCCGCGTACTGCTTGTAGCGGGGGAACTGCTCCATGAAGGGCGGCCCCAAGGTGCTGCCGAGGAGCATGAGCACCGGCGTCCAGACGAGCGCCGCCGTGAAGAGCAGCAGCGAGAGACGCGGCAAGCCGAGACGCAGGATGCCCGCCGTCACGAAAGTCGGCACGCGGCTGGCGGGGATGAAGCGCGAGCTGACGATCACGAGGAGGCCTCGGGGCGAACCGAACCAGCCGGCCATGCGGTCGATCTCGTGCTCCTTCACGATCCATTTGAGCGGCGCCCGGCGGAGCGCCCCGCGGCCGAGCCAACGGCCCAGCGAGTAGAGCACCATGTCTCCGATGAAGATGCCCACCGTGCAGGCCAAGGCCGCCCACCAGAAACCGATGATGCCTTCGGCCGCGAGCAGGCCGGCGGCGAGGCAGGTAGGGTCCTCGGCCACGAACGTGCACAGGATGAGGATCAGGAGGAGGATCCAGAACCGGGCGCCCGCCGAGGCCACCAGATGGGGATAAGGCTCGGCTGCGGAGACCGGGGCCGGACGCTTCGCCGCCTGGCCGGCCTCCACCGAGGCGATGAAGCGCATGACCTCGGAGGCGGCCTCGGTCACGACTTCCTCGCCGTGGCCGCCGTCGACCTCGATGAGCCGCGCCTGCGGCATGAGCTTGGCCGAGTAGCGGGCGGCGTCGATCGGCGTGATCCAATCAGCCTTGCCATGCACGAGCAGCGCAGGTCCGTCCCAGCCGCGCAGGACGGACTTGGCGTCGGAAAGATCGCTGTCGAAGAAGACCCCGGAGTAGCCGCGATTATAGGGAATCCGGTCCACCAGGCCGAAATGCGGGGTGGCGACGTCGAGCAGGACGAACGGAAGATGGTGGAAGAAGTAGACGAACTTGTTGGCGACGGCGTTGCCGAGCAGCGTGTATTCCTGGGCGCCCGGCGCGGAGATCAGCGTGAGGGAGGCGACGCGGTCCGGACGCTTGGACGCGACGGCGAGAGCCACCATCCCGCCCATGCCTTCGCCGACGAGGTGGAAGCGGCCCTTGCCGAGCTTCGGCTCCATCGAGCGAAGCAGGTCGGCGGCGATCTGCTCGTCGCTCATCGAAGCGCGGGAGCGATGATAAGCGGTAGGCCAACGGACGGCGTAGACCTGACCCATGGCGGACAAGGCATCCGGTGTCTTGATGAGGTCGACGGCGGTCCGATCCCACTCGTCACCGCCGTCCGGCAGACGGGGGATGACCACGATCGGCAAGGCTTCGCGGACCTGCGGAGCGCCGACCGGCCGGAACTCCACCCGCTGAGCCTGGCCGGCCTTGGGCTGACGGTCGGAGAAGGTCACCCAGCGGGAGACGAGGACCAGCAGGACGTAGGCCGCCAGGACGATCCACTTGACCGGAACGCGCCCGAGGTTGCGCTTGCGCTCGGCAGAGGTAGACATCCGAACCTAATCAAAGGTCGATGGCCCCTCGGGGCAAGACGGGAAGGTCATCAGACCCGACGATTGCCCGATTTATGGCTTCCGTAAGGCGAGCAAGCCCTCTTGTCTTGGGGCACGTGCAACCCACCGGAAAGGAACTCCCAGGCCTCAGGGTCACCGTCGACAAGGTGTCCCACCACCGGGATGCGAACTTCCCACCGGAAACCCCGCACGCCTTCGTCTACTTCCTGACCATCAGCAACCTCTCCCAGGAGACGGTCAAGCTGCTGGGCCGGAAATGGATCATCCGGTCGCCCGACGGCGAAATCGAGATCTTCGAGGGCGACGGCATCGTGGGCGAGACCCCCACCCTGCCCCCGGGCGAACAGTTCTCTTACAACAGCTACCACCTCGCCGGCGGCCCGCGGACGGCCGAAGGCTCCTTCCATGGCACGACCTCGGCCGGCGAACGCGTCTTCACGCGCATCCCGGTCTTCGCGATGACACCCCCTCCCGAACCTTCCTGATGCGACTTACCGACCTCAACTCCGGCCGTGAAATCGGCGCCAACTGCATGCTGACCGAATTCGGCGGACTGCGGCTGGTGTTCGACTGCGGCCTTCACCCCAAGCTCGACGGCCGCAAGGCGCTGCCGCAGATCGACAAGATCCAAGGTTCGGTCGACGGCGTGATCCTCACGCACTGCCACCTCGACCACCTCGGCTCGCTGCCGCTCCTCCTCAAACAGCACCCGTCGGCCCGCGTGTACGCCTCGGCCGCGACGACCCTCTTCGTCCGGCGCCTGCTGAGCAATTCGATCCAGGTCATGAAGCGCCAGCGGGAGGAGACCGGCAACGCCGACTACCCGCTCTACGTCGAGACCGACGTCGAACGCGTCGAACACGCCCTCGCGGCGGTGCCCCTCGCCAACCCGCGCATCATCGGCCGCGGCGGCGAAGAAGTCGCCCTCACCTTCCACCTCGCCGGGCACGTGGCCGGCGCCGTGGGCTGCCTCGTCGAGCACCGGAAGAAGAAGCATTTCTTCACCGGCGACGTCCATTTCCAGGCCCAGCGCACGGTCGCCGGCGCCGCCTTCCCCCGCACGCCGGTCGACACCCTCGTGATGGAGTGCACGCGCGGGGCGACGGCGACGTCGCCGTCGTTCAACCGCCGCAAGGAGGAACAGCGTCTCATCAAGGCGATCAACGAGGTCTGCGACGAAGGCGGCTCCGTGCTCCTCCCGGCCTTCGCCTTCGGCCGCATGCAGGAGATCCTCATGCTGCTCCAGGACGCCGCCGACGCGGGCGACCTCGCCGACGTGCCGATCTTCTGCTCCGGACTCGGCCTCGACCTCTGCGACTACCTCGACGCGGCGAGCAAGAAGACCAAGCAGGTGAAGTTCAGCCGCCAGGTCCTCCGCGACCTCGGCATCCTGCCCCTCTCCCGCAAGTACGTGCAGCCCGGCAAGAACATGCCTGAGCGCGGCATCTACCTGCTCTCGAGCGGCATGCTCGTCGAGAAGACGCCCGCCTGGCGCGTCGCGGCGAACACCCTCGACCACGAGGAGAACGCGGTGTTCTTCGTCGGTTACTGCGACCCGGAGACCCCGGGCGGCGAGCTGATCGGGATGAACCCCGGCGGCGAATTCAAGTTCAAGTCCCTCGACCACACGTCCACCTTGCGCGCCAAGGTCGAGCGCTTCCACCTGAGCGGCCACGCCGACCGCGAGGAGCTCATCGACTTCGCCAAGGACCTGGCCCCGAAGGACATCATCCTCACCCACGGCGACCCGCCCGCCCGCGCGTGGATGAAGGAGACGCTCGCCGCCGCGCTGCCCGGCACGCGCGTCCACGACCCCGAACCGGGCGTCCCGCTCACGCTGTGACCGTGCTGCCGCAGTCCGTCGAAGACTGGCGCGAGTTCACGCTCACGCGCGGTCCGCGCATGGCGGCGGAGGCCTTCCTGCTCAAGCTGGCCGAAATGGGCCCGGCGGAACAACGGGCGGCCCTCTGCGGCCTGCCCGATGCGCGCACGCTGACGCGTCGCTTCGAGGAAGCGTGGCCTTTGCGCGAAGCGGCGCTCGGCGGCGTGCCCTTCCTCACGAAGGACCTGTATTTCCGGCAGGACGAACCGACCTTCGCGGGCTCGACGTTCCTGCCGCAGGAGATCGGCGCCGCGCGCGCCACCTCGTCGCTGCCCGCCGCCTTCGAAGGCGACGCGGGCGCGATCGAATGCGGCCGCACGCAGCTCAATGAGTTCGCCTTCGGGCTGAGCGGCGAGAACCCGCACTTCGGCGACTGCCCGCATCCGACGCGTCCCGACCTGCTCGCCGGCGGCTCGAGCTCCGGCTCCGCCTTCGCGGTCGCGCGCGGGCTGGTGCCGTTCGCGCTGGCGACGGACACGGCCGGCTCGATCCGCGTGCCTTGCGGCTACTGCGGCGTGTGGGGCCTGCGCCTCTCACCCGACGTCGCGCCCGTCGGCGACATCTTCCCGCTTTCGCCCGGCTACGACACCCAAGGCTGGATCGCGCGCTCGGCCGGCGAACTCCGTCAGGTGTCCGCCGCGGTCCTCGGCGAAGCGCCGCCCGCCGGCGCCGGTCTCTGGGCCGGCGACCTCGGCCTGGGCATCCCCTCGGACGACCTCGCCGCCATGCGCACGGTCGCGATGAAAGCGGGCGCGCAGGAAGACGTGGCCGCCGCGATGCTGCTCCGGCTGGCCTGCGCCGACGCGGCCGAAGCCTATCCGGTCCTGGGAGGGCACGCCGCCGCGCGCGTCCATGCCGG
>JBILLR010000038.1:0-10745 GCA_044375965.1 Opitutales bacterium | reverse complement strand
TGGTGAAGGGCGAGACCCTCCGCGACACGGCCGAGAACATCCGCGCGATGGGCGTCGACGCCATCGTGATGCGCCACTCCTCCGCCGGCTCGGCCCGCTACCTCGGCTCGGTCCTCGACATCTCGGTCGTCAACGCCGGCGACGGCGCCCACGAACACCCGACGCAGGCCCTGCTCGACGCCTTCACGCTTCGCCAGCGCTTCGGCAAGGTCGAAGGGCTCAAGGTCACGATCCTCGGCGACATCCTCTTCAGCCGCGTCGCCCGCTCCAACATCCTCTGCCTGTCCAAGCTCGGCGCGCAGGTCACGCTCGCCGGCCCGGCGACGCTCGTCCCGGCCGCGCTGAAGGAAGCCTTCCCGCAGGTCCGCATCGCGCATGACCTCAAGGAAGCGCTGAAGGACTGCGACGCGGTGATGCTCCTTCGCATCCAGCACGAGCGCCAGACGACCACGCACTTCCCCTCGCTCGGCGAATATACCGCGCAGTTCGGCCTCAACGCCGAACGAGCCGCCTGGCTCAAGCCCGAGGCGGTCGTGATGCACCCGGGCCCCATCAACCGCGGCGTGGAGGTCGAAAGCGAAGTCGCCGACGGCCCCCGCTCGGTCATCCTCGAACAGGTCCGCAACGGCGTCGCCGTCCGCATGGCCGTACTTCACCTCTGCACCGGAGCCATCAGCCGATGAATCCCGCCGACAACTCCCCCCTCTGGATCCGCGGCGCCCGCGTGATCGACCCCTCCGCGAAACGCGACGAAGCCAAGGGCGACGTCTTCGCCCTCGAAGGTAGGTTCGTCGAACAGCTCTCGGCCGCCGACCAGGCCAAGGCCCGCGTCATCGACGGCGCCGGCCTCGTGGTCGCGCCGGGCTTCGTCGACCTCAACGGCCGCCTAGGCGAACCGGGCCGCACGGCCCGCGAGACGATCCGCACCGGCACCCGCGCGGCCGCCGCCGGCGGTTTCACGACCGTGGTCACGATGCCCGATTCGCTCCCCGCGGCGGACAACGTCGGCACGATCCAACTCCTCCGCGAGATCTGCTCCCGCGACGCCGCCGTGCGCGTGCTGCCCACGGGTACCCTCACCAAGGGACACGAAGGCAAGGCCCTCGCCCCGCTGGGCACGATGAAGAAGGCCGGCGTGGTCGCCGTCACCGACACGACCTCCGGCGTGCAGAACAACGAGATCATGCGCCGCGCGCTGGAATACGCCGCGATGTTCGACCTGGTCGTCCTCGACCATTGCCAGGACAGCAGCATGACCGAAGGCGGCCAGATGCACGAAGGCGCCTGGTCCCTCCGCCTAGGCCTCCGCGGCCTCCCCCGCGCCGCCGAAGAAGTCGTGGTCTCGAGCGACTGTCTGCTCGCCGAACTCACCAAGGCCCGCATCCACCTCCAGCACCTTTCGTCCGGCGGCTCCGCCGAGATCGTCCGCCGCGCCAAGGCTAAGCAGCTCTCAGTGACGGCCGAGGTCTCCGCGCTGCACCTGCTCCTCACCGACGCCGCGCTGGCGGACTATCCGACGAGCCTGAAGACAAACCCGCCCCTCCGCGAGGAGGCCGATCGTCTCGCGCTCATCGCCGCCCTCGTCGACGGTACGATCGACGCGGTCTGCTCCGACCACTCGCCATGCACGGCCACCGAGAAGGACTGTGAGTTCGACCTGGCTCCGTTCGGCGCCGCGACCCTCGAGACGGCCTTCGCGGCCGCCTACACGGCGGTCGTCGCCGCCGGCCACGCCGACCTCTCGGTCCTCATCGCCCGCCTCACGCACGGCCCGGCCAAGGCCCTCGGCCTCTCCGCCGGTACGCTCAAGGCCGGCGCCCTCGCCGACCTCGTGGTCCTCGACCCGAAGACCGCCTGGACCCCCGCCAAGGCCGACCTCGTCTCGAAGTCCGGCAACAACCCGCTCGTCGGCCGCGCCCTCGCGGGCCGCGTCCGCGCGACGTTCGTCGGCGGTCGTCAGGTCTTCGGCGCCTAAGCGACGATGGATGAGCTGACCCAAGCCCTCGACGCCTTCGGACCGTGGGATTGGGCATGCGTAGGAGCCAACCTCACGGCGGCGGCCCTCGGGATCTTCGCCATCCGCTGCTGGCGCGGAATGCCGGCCGTCAACCCGCCGTCGGGCGCGTCGGCCACGAACGCCGCCCTTGGCGTGGTCACCGGCCTGATGTCCTTCGGGCTGATCTTCGGCCTCGTGCTCGCCGCCGTCGCCCAGGCTTTCTCCACGCATTTCGGCATCGCGCAGGCCCACATGTTCACCGCCGCCTTCCTCGGCCAGTCCGCCGCCGCGGTGTCGATGATCGCGATGGGCGCGCTCGTCCCGGAGACCTTGCGCTGGGCCCCTGACGTGGCTCCGGCAGAACCTTCCCACAACCCGCTCCGGCGCGCCGCCCACGCGTTCACCTTCCCGCGCCTGCTGCTGGTGCTGTTGGTGCTCTTCGCCCTCGGTCTCGCCCTCGCCGCGCTCTGGAAAGGCGTGCACGTCGGCTGGACGCAGCTCTTCCAGCAGGGTCTGGTCGGCGAACCGCCCGCCGATGAGCCGCAGGATATCGTGGACTCGGTCCTCAAGACGGACGTCGACACCTGGCGCTTCGGGACGATCGTCCTCGCGGTGACGATCGGCGCCCCGGTCATGGAGGAACTCGCCTTCCGCGGCATGCTCTACCCCGGCCTCCGCCGGCTCCTCAGCAGCGCCACCGAACGCCACGCCCGCTGGATCGCGGTCGCCCTCACGGGCCTGATCTTCAGCGCCGCGCACCAGAGCCCTTCCGCCGCCCTCCCGCTCTTCGGCTTCGGCGCCTTCATGTGCCTGGTGCGCGACCGCTACGGCCTCCTGACCTGCATGGCCGCCCACGCGTGTTTCAACGGCTGGAACTTAGTCTGGTTGAAACTCGCCCCGAACGCCTCCACGCTCTGAGCCCATGGGCGCCCTCACGACTCTTGCGGACCGCTCGGTCGCCAAGCTGACCGAGGAGGAGATCATCCGTCGCGTGGTGCAATCCCTCGCCGACGCCGCACCGGCCTTCCCCGAAGGCCCCGGCGGCGATTGCGCCCACCTGCCGACCACGGGCGGCCGCTCGATCCGCGCGAGCACAATCGACTCGGTCATCCTCGGCCGTCACTTCGACGCCGCCTGCGACGGCATCCGCGCGGGCGCCAAGCTGGTGAACCGCAACCTGAGCGACCTCGCCGCCGCCGGCGCCGTTCCTTCCGACGCGCTGCTCTCGCTGGTGATCGGACCCGACGTCGATGCGTCTTGGCTCACCGACTTCGCCCACGGCGCCGGACGCGCCGCCGCCAAGGCCGGCCTGCGGATCGTCGGCGGCGACATCTGCCGCGGCGCCCACGGCGCCTTCCTCGGCACGCTCGCGGTCCAAGGCTTCGCCCATCGCATCCTGACCCGCAAGACCTGCGCCGCCGGCGACGCGCTGTTCGTGACGGGCCAGCTCGGCGGCTCGCTCTACGGCAAGCACCTCGATTTCTCCCCGCGTCTCACCGAAGGCGAATGGCTCTGCGGCCACGGCGAAGTCACGGCCTGCACCGATCTCTCCGACGGCCTCGCAAAGGATCTACCCGGCCTGCTGGGCCCGAAACTCGACGCCCGCATCGACGTGGCGTCCCTGCCCGTCTCCGACGCCGCGAAATCGCTCGCGAAGTCCGACGGCAAGCCCGCCCTCGAGCACGCGCTGCAGGACGGCGAGGACTACGAGCTCCTCTTCGCGGTGAGCGCCGACCGGGCGGACCTGCTCGAATCTTCCTTCCGCAAGGCCTTCCCGCTCACGCCGCTGACCCGCCTAGGCGTGGTCGAAGCCGGCACGGGCCTCGCCCGCGACCTGGCCGACGGCGAACCGATCAAGATCCGCGGCTTCGGTCACTTCGCCTGATCAGAGCGCCTGTCGACGGGCCGGGCGGCCTTCATCCACTTCGATGTAGTCGAACATGGTGTCGACGCCTGCGTCGGCGGTGAGGCCGTTCTCCTTCAGACGACGGACGAGCACTTCATTGGCCTCGTCGCGCCAGCCGCGCTTGGTCATGAAGCCGTTCCAGATTTCGATCTCGTTCGTGGACAGCTTGCGGCCCTTGGCTTCGGCCCAGGCGAGGACCTGCTCGGAGGTCGCGGCGGGATTCTGCAGCACCCAGACGCGCAGGTCGTCGTACTTGATGCCGAGATACTGGCAGCAACGGTCATCGAAAGCCTTCCCGAGATTGTTCACGAAGTCGGCGTGCAGCTGGCCGGCGGCATGCAGGCGGATCTTCGAGACGAGACGAGGAAGATACACGAAACCACGGACGGCTTCGTAGGGGCTGAGGAGACCAGGAACGATCGGCATGGGAGGGAGATGACTGAAGATGAAGGATGAACGATGAATGATGGAAGATAAAACCACCCCCCCCTGCCACCCGAGGCCGCCACCGCATCGACTTTGGTATTTCCACTTTTTGCACCTTTGCACGCGGCGAAGCCGTATTTGCACTTGTTGCCCGCTTGCCCTCCTCTCCTCCCTGCCTTTCCTACCCCTACCCCTACCCCGACCCCAGCCCCTACCCCTTCCATCATGAAACTCCTCCTCGCCCTCCTCCTCGCCGTCACCGGCTTCGCGGCCGACATCGCCAAGCCCCATGTTCCGCTGGCCCAGCAGCCGCTGCGCATGGCCAAGGACATCGCCGCCTTCGAGGCTGCCGACAAGGCCAACCCGCCGCCTCAGCACGCCCTGCTCTTCACCGGCGCCAGCACCTTGCGCCTGTGGAAGAACGTCGCCGAGGAGATGAAGCCCTACCCCGTCATCAACCGCGGCTTCGGCGGCTCCTACACGACCGAGGTCCTCGGCTACATGGATCGCATCACGCTGCCCTATCACCCGCGCGTGGTCGTCTTCCAGTGCGGCGGCAACGACATCAACTCCGGCGACCCGGTCGAAGCCCCCATCGCGCGCATCCGCGAATACCTTGCCCGCCTGCGTAAGGACAACCCGGACTGCGCCGTGGTCTTCGTGGCCACCACCCGCGCGCCGTCCCGCAAGGCCAAGTGGCCCTTGCTCGACGAGTATAACCGCCAGCTCGAGCAGATCGCGAAGGAAGGCAAAGGCCTCTGGTACGTGGATATCAATCCGGCGCTCAACCTGCCGAACGGCGAAGGCAAGCCTGGCCATTACCTCAAGGACAACCTCCACCCCGACGCCGCCGGCTATAAAGCCATCGCCGGAGCGCTGAAGCCCGCCGTCGACGCTGCCTGGCAGGCGACGGAGGCCGCCTTCAAGAAGTAGGAGCGGTCAGGTAGGGTTGAGCGCCCTCGCTCAACCGCGGCTGACCAAGGGTGGTCAGCCCTACCCGAAACAAAGTGAAGCCGAAGGGCATCGGCACCATTTACCCTATACTCGATACTCCATACTCCATACTCTCGATTCTGATGTCCTCCCCCTCCGCCACTCCTGCCGCCGAACGTTTCCCGAACGGGCCGTTCACGCGCTACATGGTCGGCGAAGGGATATCGATGACGGGTACCTGGATGCAGGGCATGGCGCTCGGCTGGGTGATGACCGAGGTGGTGGTGCGAGACGGACTGCAAAGCTACGAGGGCCTGCTGCAGGCCGCGCCCCATCTTGCGAGCGGCATCGTCATGCTCCTGCTCTTCCGGCTCGGCGGCGCCTACGCCGACCGCCACGACAAACGCTTCATCCTGCAGGTCTGCCAGCTCGCCCAGATCGGCTTCGCCCTCGCGATCGGCCAGCTCGTCGCCCATGACGCCCTGCACACCTGGCACCTCATCGTGGCCGCCGCCCTGCTCGGCGTCTCCAGCTCCTTCGAGATGCCCGCCGCCGCGGCGATCGTGCCGGAACTCGTCGCCAAGGAAAACGTCGCCAAGGCCATCTCCGTCGACCGCGCGGTCTTCCACGCCACCCGCCTCGTCGGCCCGGCCGCCGCGGGTTATCTGGTCGGTCGCTACGGCGCGGAATGGGCCTTCTACCTGAACGCGGCCTCCTTCGTGGCGCTGATGGTCGCCTTGGCCACGTTGCCGCGCCGGCCCGAGGGCACGGCGGAAGAAGAACAGAAGCGCCAAGGCGGCGCCGGCGAAGGCTTCCGCCATGTCCGTCAGGACAAGCCGAGCCTCGCGATGGTCGCGCTCCTCGCCACCAACACCCTTTTCGTCTTCCCGGTCATCATCGTGCTGCTGCCGCTTTACGCCAAGAACGATCTCCACGCCACGCCCGAGCAGATGGGGCTGCTCATGCTCTGCTCCGGCGCCGGCTCGGTCTCGGGCTCGCTGCTCATCATGGCGCTCAAGCCGGCCCTGCGTCGCCTCGCGATCCTGACCGGCATGATCCTCGCCTGCGGCGCGCTCGTGAGCCTTAGCCAAGCCACCGGACTGGTCTGGGCAGGCGCGTCGCTCGTGAGCCTGGCAGTCGGCGTCTCGACGCTCGTCGGACTCGCCAACACCATCGTCCAGGAGCGCTCGCCTGCCGAGCTGCGCGGCCGCGTCTCGGCCGTCGCCGGCCTGAGCTTCTTCGGTTTCCTGCCCTTCGCCGCGATCATCATGGGCTGGATGACCGACGTGTTCAAGTTGCGTAACGTGCTGCTCGGTTCTTCGATCTGCTACGCCGTCATCGGCTGCGTCGTCATGCTCACCGTCGGCAGCAAGGTGACAGGCGAGCGGGAAGCCGCAGAGTAACTCAAAGGGAGACCGGAAACCAGATGATTAGCTGGGGCCTATGACCGCAGCACTTTTCCGGTTTCCCTTTGAGTTCTGCCTTCGCGCTGGCGAGCTAAGCTCGCCTCAAAGTGGTGCACCCGTTGGGATTCGAACCCAAATCGCCGGCTTCGGAGGCCAGAATTCTATCCATTGAAATACGGGTACCTGCCCCGAATGAAGCCGCGGAGGCCCGAAGGAGTCAACCCTTCCCCGCCCCGCCTTATTTGGCGGGCATCACGCGATCCGCGAAATCGGCGTAGTTCTTCCAGTCTTCGAGCAGGATGTCGTGATAGCCTGGACGAAGGTGATAGCCGATGGTCTGACCGACGGACTTGCTGACAGGCGGCTGTTCCTTGACGCCGAGTCCGGGCTGACCGAGCACATGATAGACGGGGTCGGCATGGACGGCGCCGAGGAATTCGCCGAGCGGATCGGCCCAACTGTCTTTGGAAGCGCTGGCGACGTAGAGCGGACGCGGGGCGCTCAGCGCAAGCAGGTAATGCGCGTCGAGCGGGAGCTGGTCTTCCCGCTCGGAGAAAGTCTCGAAACGCGCGGTGAACCAGTGCGGAAAGCCGCGGCCGGGATAGTGTCCCGTGATGACGCCGATGGTCTCGCCGAAGATGCGTTTGTTCAGCGCGGCGCCGCCGCAACCGGAGTTGTTCGAGATCACGAAGGCGAAACGCTGGTCCTGCGCGCCGGCCCAGAGCGAAGCCTTGCCGAGACGCGAGTGACCGTGCACGGCGGCACGCTTGGCGTCGACGGAGGGCACCTTCTCGAGGACGTCGAGCATGCGCGAGAGGCCCCAGGCCCAGCAGCCGATCGCGGCCCATTCGCCATCCTTCCACTTCGTATTCACGCCGTCAGGCGAGATGGCCGCGCGGAAACCGTTCTTCCAGCCTTCAGGGTGATCAGGCTCGAAATCGCCGTAATACACGGTGGCCGAAGCGTAACCGCGGTCGATCAAGGTCTCGAACTCCCAGCGACGGGCCTGTCCGCCGCGTAAAGCCGGATCGGCCTGGGTCGTACCCTTCAAGGCCCACTGCTTCGAGACCCAGCTCGTGGCGACGAAGACGGCAGGATCTTCGGTCGCGGTGTGGTTACCGCCGAAATTGAGTCCGACGAAGACCGGGGCCGGACGCTTGGCCTCGTTGGGCACGTAGAGCAGCATTTCGAACGACGGCCCCTTCTTGCCGATCGGCCAGACCTTGAACTGCGTGCGCGTGGCCTTGCCGCCGAACGCGCCTTTGGACTGCTCACGGACCTCGACCACGGCGTCGGCCTGCAGTTTTGACGTATCCGGCGTGCGACCGAACATGTTCTCCTCGACGAGACGGAAGACCTCCGGACGACGGACCTCGTGCCAGGTCTTCGCGTCCGTCACCTTGCGTCCATCAGCACACACCAAAGGATCGGGCAGGGCATACGGCGGAACCTTGGCCTCGTCGGAAATCGTCGCCGGCATCGCGGCCAGCAGGAGCAGGGGGAGCAGCATGACGCGACTATGGGCGCTCGTCGCGAGGGGGGCAAGGGTTTCGCCGCCGCGGCGACAAGGTAGGGTTGAGCGGCCTCGCTCAACCTTGGGCGCGCGAGCCGGACGCCCCTACCTCGAGATAAAATCCAAAGGGAAACCGGAGACCGGATGATTAGCTAGGGCATATGTCTTCAGCATAACCCTCGGCTCCCGGTCTCCCCTTGAGCTAACCCCCGTGCCCACATGTCACCATGTCCACGCGCCCCCTCGTTTGAAATCTGGAGCGACTATCGCTCCCAGATTTCAAACGCATACCGCAACCCCTGATACTCGCCCTTCTTGGACGAGACGAGTTTGGTGAAAATCTTCTGCCAGTCGGAAGGGAAGAAACGGTCGCCTTCGAAATCGCGGTCGATGCGGGTGATCAGCAGGCGTTCGCAGAGCGGGGTGCCCTCGGCGTAGATGCGTTCGCCGCCGGTGATCCAGATCGGGCCCGGCCACTCGTCCATCCGGTCGGCGATGACGATCGCCTCAGCCAAGGATGCGGCGCGTTCGGCGCCGGGGAACGACTTAGCGGGGTCACGGGAAACCACCACCGTCCCCCGGCCCGGCAGGGCCTTGCCCAGTTCGGCGTAGCAGGCCGGCCCCTCGATCATGACGCCTCCTATGGTCTGGTCCATGAACCAGGCCAAGTCTTCGGGGATATGCCAAGGCAGCTTGCCGTCGCGCCCGATGACCCCGTTCCGGGCCACGGCGACGATGCATTGGAGGGGCTTGGCCACGCCCCAAGAGATGTTAATAACCCTGTCGGACGCAAGCACTGGGCGGACTTGGACGGGTTGACACCCGCCAAAAGCCTCGGGTAAGTTGCCCGAATGATTACTTGGCTCCAGAACGCCACCGGCAAGCACAACCGCCTGATCTTCGGCTTCCTGCTGTTGATCATCGTGGTCTCCTTCGTCTTCTACGGGTTCGCCGGACGCGGCGCGCTGACCGGCGGCGCCGCCTACATGTACCAAGGCGTGAACCTCAACGACCCCGCCGTCCGTAAGCGCTTCAACGACGCCGTCTTCTTCGGACAGATGACCGGACAGCGCATGGACAACAACGGACTCGTCCAGCGCGTCGCCGAACTCGCCCTCGCCGACGGCCTCGGCATCCCTGCTCCTTCAGCGATCGAAATCCGCCGCATCGCCCGCGAGATGACCGCCGCCTCCGACAGCAAGAACAACGACGGCCTCAACAAGTTCCTGGAGTTCGCCGCCAAGCAGCTCGACGCCTCGGACCTCGACGTCCGCGCCCGGTTCGAGACCTACATCAAGGACACCTGGCGCATCCAGAAGGCGCTCGGCGCCCTCGCCGGCTCCGGCCACGCGACCGCCAGCCAGATCAAGCGCATCCTCGACCGCGAACGCACGAAGTGGACCGTCGACGTCGCCACCTTCTCCGCCGCCGGCTTCAAGCCCGACGTCAAGGTCGACGAAGCCAAGGTGAAGGAAGCCTTCAATACCAACATCGAAGACTACCGCCTGCCCGCCCGCGTGGCCGTGACCGCCGTCACCATCGCCTCGACCGCCGCCGACACCGCGCCGGTGACCGACGACGAAATCATCAGCATGGGCTATAATCAGGCAGAGAAGTTCAAGTTCGAGACCGGCAAGGTGAAGGAGCAGGCCCTCGCCAAGCGCGGCGAACTCGAGAAGCTCGTCCGAGCCGAACGCGCCATCACCAACCTCGCCGGCCAGGTCTCCGACGAACTCGCCGAGAAGTTCCCCATCGATGCGGCCAAGGCCGACAGCAAGGAGCTCGCCGCTTGGATCAAGGCCAAGGGCGCCAAGGTCACCACGATCCCCGCCTTCGACGTCACCTCGGCTCCGTCCGTCGCCGGAGTGCCCGCCGAAGCCCTGCGCGTCGCCGGGGAACTCACCGAGAAGGAATGGCGCACCGAAGTCTACCGCTCCGAAGCCGGCGCGACCTTCATCCTGCTCAACCAGCGCACGCCGGACCGTCTGCCGTCCTTCGACGAAGCCAAGACCAAGGCCGTCGAGGCTTGGAAGAAGTCGCAGTTCAACCGCCTCCTCGCCGAAGAAGCCAACAAGCTCGCCAAGGGCATCCAGACCGACATCGCCGCCGGCAAGACCTTCACCGACAGCGCCAAGTCCCGTAAGCTCACGCTGACCTCCCCCGAGGCCTTCTCCGTCTACGGCGTGCCTGAAGCCCTCAACGGCGCCAACGAGAACACCGGCCTGCTCATCGAAGCCGCCGGCGTCGGCCAGATGACCTCCCCGATCCGCACCGCCAACGGCGACTACATCATCATCCGCCCGGCCAAGGCCGACCTCCCCAAGGACGCCACGACCGCCGAAGAGAGCCGCCTGTTCGCCCAGCGCATCTCCCAGCGTAACGCCTACTTCACCGGCATCGGCCTGGTCCAAGACATCGTCCCTCCGCCCGTCGAGGCCAAGTAACGGAGTCCAAAGGCCCACGAGAACCCCTCAGGAGGCCGTCTCCCGAGGGGTTTTTTACTTGGCCCCATTCCCGGCTTTACCACCCCTGACCCCACCCCTACCCCTTTCCCTATACAAATGT
>JBILLR010000097.1:0-3426 GCA_044375965.1 Opitutales bacterium | reverse complement strand
GCTTCCTGCCTCTGCTCCCCATGGCCGAGGTGAAGATGGTCGCGCCGCAGGCCGACCCCCACGCCCACTGATCCTCGCCGCCCTCCGACCATGAACGAACGCAATGAACGCATCCACGGCGTGGCCTGCACTTTCCGCAAGGTCTCCGACGTGTTCCACGCCGCCGAGAAGGTGCGCGACGCCGGCTGGAAGAACTGGGACGTCCACACGCCTTTCCCGATCCACGGCATGGACCAGGCCATGGGCCTGCCCCGCTCCCCCGTCCCGCGCCTGACCCTGCTGGGCGGCGTCACCGGCTTCATCACCGGCTGCCTGCTCACCTGGTACATGAACTCTTACGACTACCCGTTGATCGTCGGCGGCAAGCCCTACTGGAGCGTGATCTTCCCGTTCCCGGTGCTCTACGAGTGCACGATCCTGTTCGCCGCCTTCGGCACCTTCTTCGGCCAGTTCATCTTCAACCGCCTCCCCCGGCATAATCACCCGCTCTTCGACCTCCCGCACTTTGCGCGCGTGTCCGACGACGCCTTCATGATCGTGCTCGAGGCCCGTGACCCGCGGTTCCATCTCGATGAGTCGCGCAACTTCCTCCAGTCGCTCGGCGGCCAGGAGATCACCGTCATCCGCGACTAATCCGCCCCCATGACCCGTTACCTCGCATTCCTCGCCGTCGCGGTCGTCGCCACGATCAGTTTCCTCGGCTTCCAGGGCAAGGTGTCCAAGGACACCCCCGTCTATGTCTTCGACGACATGGACTATCAGAACAAGTACAAGGCCCAGGGGGAGAACAGATTCTTCGCCGATGGCCGTGACGGTCGTCCGCCCGTGGCCGGCACCGTCGCCCGCGGCAACGGCCTTGAGCCCCTGAAGGTCTTTTCCGCCGACTACCGTCGCGCCGAATCCCTCAACCCGTCGTTCGTGTCCGGCAAGGACGCCAAGGGCGCCTTCCTCCCGGGCTTCCCGGCGAAGTCGCTCAAGCTGGCCAAAGGCGAACCGCAGCCTTACGCGGTCGACGCCTCCGTCCTGGCCCTCGGCCAGAACAAGTATCAGGTCTACTGCGCCGTCTGCCACGGCGACGCCGCCGACGGCAACGGCATCATGAAGGTGCGCTCCGCCCTCGAAGGCGACGTCGCCATCGTCACGATCGCCAACCTGCAGGCGCCCCTCATCCGCGCCTACCCGAACGGCCAGATCTACGACGTCATCACCAACGGCAAGAACACCATGATGGGTTACGGCGACAAGCTCTCCCCCGAGGAGCGCTGGGCCGTCGTCGCCTACCTGCGCGCCCTGCAGCTCTCCCAGAACTGCCCGCCCGAACTCGTCCCCGCCGCCGTGAAGGCCCAAATCAAGTAATCCGTCCATGAGCACTTCCTCGCCTCACGCCCTCACCGCCCACTGGAAGAAATTCCTGGCCGTCGGCGTCGTCGCCCTCGCCGTCGTCTGGTATTTCGCCTTCGCCGGCGTGTCCCATCATGACAACCGCCAGGCCCTCTCGGTCCTCGTCGGGTCCCTTTTCTGGGTCTCCGTCCTCATCGGCATGCTGATGCTGACGATGATCACCCGCGTCTTCGACGCCGGCTGGGCCCCGCTCATCCGCCGCAACTGGGAGCTCCTGATCGCCGGCCTGCCGGTCGTCATCGTGCTCGGCATCGTCCCGCTGGCCTTCCTGACCGACTTCCGTCACGCCATCTGGTATTGGACGGACGGCTCCCACCTGCTCCCCGGCGGGCACGAAGTCGGCCATGACCCGATCCTCCAAGCCAAGAGCTGGTTCCTGAACGAGAAGTTCTTCCTCGTCCGCATCGCGCTCTACGCCCTGATCTTCGGCGTGCTCGCCACGCTCCTGCGCCGCTGGTCGTTCGCTCAGGACACCGACCGCACCGCCGGCCACACGCATCGCCTGCACGCCGTCTCGGCCGTGGGCATCCCGCTCGGCGCCGTGGCTCTCACGATGCTGGCCTTCGACTGCCTGATGGCCCTCTCGTATCACTGGTTCTCGACCATGTACGGCGTGTGGTTCTTCGCGCTCTCGATCCGCCTCGCCCTCGCGGTGACGGTGATCCTCACCTACAAGCTGTCCCACGGCGGCTGGCTCGACGGCCTGCTCAACCAGGCCCACCGCCACGTCCTCGGCTGCCTGATGCTGGCGTTCACCGTCTTCTGGGCGTACATCAGCTTCTCGCAGTACTTCCTGATCTACACCGCGAACATCCCGGAAGAGACCTTCTGGTATAACATCCGCGAGTTCGACGCCGCCACCGGCCTCAAGAACGAGTGGTGGGGCGTGTCGATGTACCTCATCTTCGGTTTCTTCCTGCTGCCGTTCCTCTCCCTCCTGTTCTACCGCACCAAGATCGTCGCCGGCCGCCTCCTGACCGTCGCCTGGATCATCCTCGTCGGCGGCATCGTGGACCTCTGGTTCAACGCCCTGCCTCGCCAGGTCTACGACAAGTCGACCCCCGAAGGCTTCGTCGTCACGCCGTTCCTGACTTCTTCCCTCTTCCTCGACCTCCTCGCGATCGTCGGCTTCGGCGGCATCGTGTTCGCGCTCTTCCTGCGCGGCGCGGCCCGTCAGGAGACGATCCCGGTCCACGACCCCCGTATCCTCGAGTCCATCAACTACCATGAGTGACCAATCTTCCTCCGGGAACCGCCCGCTGATCCCCGGCCAAGTCGCCGTCTGGCTGGGCGTCGTCTCCCTCGTCGCCGCCGGGTTGATCGTGACCGGCTATTCCTACCTCGCGCTCCGTCAGGGCCCGACCGAGGATGCCGCCCGCCGCCAGGCCCAGAAGGACCTGCGCGCCGAGACCGCCAAGAAGGCGCAGGCCCTCCTCACCGAGCCGGCCCGCAACTCCGACGGCACCTTCCGCATCCCGCTCAAGGACGCCGTCGCGCTCGTCGCCAAGGACCCCAAGGTCGTCGCCAAGCTCCAGGCCGCCGCCGGTCCGGCGCCGGCGCCCGTCGCCGCTCCTGCCGCCAAGGCCGACGCCTTCGTCAAGGCCGACCCCGAGCAGATGAAGCGTGGCGCAGCCGTCTACGCGCGCACTTGCATCGCCTGTCACCAGCCGACCGGCCTCGGTCTGCCGCCCGTCTTCCCGCCGCTCGCCAACGCCCCGATCGTCGTGGGTAATCCCGAGCTGCCGGTGAAATTCATCCTCCAGGGCCTCATGGGTCCGATCACCGTCAACGGCATGACCTACAACAGCATGATGCCGCCGGTCGCCGGTGTCTCCGACGCCGACATCGCCGACGTCCTCACCTACGTCCGTCAGAGCTTCGGCAACCAGGGCAACCCGGTCACCGCCGACCAGGTCAAGGCCATCCGCGCCGCCACCGCCGGACGTACGACCATGTGGACCACCGCCGAACTCGGCCTCAAATAATCCCGCACCCTTCTTCCGATGACCCAGGATAATCGTTCCG
>JBILLR010000096.1:0-3461 GCA_044375965.1 Opitutales bacterium | reverse complement strand
GAGGATGAGGTGGACGCCATGCTGGCGGCACAGGGCGGCGACGGCCTTGACGAAGCCGGCGGGCTGCTGGACCATACCGGCGGCGCCTTGGACGACGGGCTCGAGGATGACGCAGGCCGTCGTGGCGCCATCGCGCTCGAGGATCGTCTTTAACGCGGCGAGCGACGCAGAGGCGTCGGAGCGGGCGAGCTGGCCAGCGCATTCGGAATGGACCGGAGCGGGGAAAGTCTGGGCGGCGAAAAGCCAGGGGTTGAAGCGACGGTGGAACTCGGAGCGCCCGCCGACGGCCATCGTGCCGAAGGTATCGCCATGGTAGGCGCCTTCCATGGAGATGACCCCGCGCTTGGCTTCCTGGCCGACGAGCTGCCAGTATTGGAACGAAAGCTTCAGCGCGACCTCGATGGCGTTGCTGCCGTTGTCGGTATAGAAGCAACGCGGCAGCGCACCACCGGTCAGCCCCGCGAGATCTTCGGCGAGTTCCGTGGCGACCGGGTGATTCAGGCCGAGGAGGGTCACGTGCGCGACCTGCTCGAGCTGCTCGCGTAGGGCGCGGTTCAGGTCGGGGTCGTTGTGGCCGTGGACGTTCGTCCAGACCGAGGCGTTACCGTCGAGGTAGCGCTTCCCTTCCCCGTCGATCAGCCAGTTTCCCTCACCGCGGACCAGATGCAGGCGAGGGTTGTCCTGATACTCCCGCATCTGGGTAAACGGATGCCACCCGAAGCGCCGGTCGGCGGCATCGAGGGCGTCCGTGGCGGACGAAGCAGCTGCGGTGGCAGTCGGCACGCCTCTCGTCTAGGGCTCTTTCCGACTATTGTTAAGCCCGAAGTAGGGGGAGGTTTACAATGGGTCGGACCCCAAGGTGGAGGCGGTTAGCGGCAAGCGGTTGGAAGATTACCTCGAGGTAGGGTCAGCACTGCGTGCTGACCTAATTGCATCGTGGTAGGGCTGACCACCCTTGGTCAGCCGCGGTTGAGCGAGGGCGCTCAACCCTACCTCGACATATCTGGGTCTACCGTTCGCCACAGGGCGAACGAAGGCAAGGGGCACGATTCATCATGCACTCCGCAACAAGAGGATGCGGCGTAGCCACGCCCCACCCCTCGGGCCACCCTGCGGCGGCCGACGCTCCTGAGAGGGGATGCCCTCAGGAAAAGGACCTCAGGCTCATCCGCTTGAACTCATTCGGGTTCGTCTGAAGCATTCAGCCCGATGGAAGAGGAGTGGACGATCCGACTAGATCCCGATTTCGACCGAAGCTTTCGACGATGGCACAAACGTCACCCCGAGAGCTGCGATCAAGCAGTCTTGCGGATCCAACGTTATCTCGAGAGATGGCTCAACAACCCCCTGCTCTCCCAGGGGTTCAATCATCCCGGGTGGATTCACCACGAAGGACGAGGCATCCTGGCCGTCGACCAAGGCGGCCCCTCGAACCTCGCCGAGATACGCCTCTATTTCTGGCCAGACCAGGACGGGCACGAACTGTGGCTCATTCGACTAGGGAGTAAATCCCATCAATATGCAGATATTGCATATTGCCACGCGTGGCTGGATCTTCATCATCGTGGGCATGAAAACCAAGAATGACATTCGTGACCTGAAGTCGCTGGCGAAAAGGCTCGGCTATTCCGAGCGCGCCCTCGCCAAGCTCGAGCAGGCGGCCGGGCGCACACGGCTTGCCTGCGAACTCGAAGTAATGCGCGCAGAGTCGGGCCAGACCCAGTCCCAGGTGGCCGCTCGGATGGGCGTGACACAGTCCACGGTATCGCGCATCGAATCGAGCCCTTGGCAGGAGCTGCGGCTCGGAGAAATCGACGCCTACCTCAAGGCCGTGCGACGCCCTTGGAAGGACATCCATCCGTTATTGGGTTGATCCGCGTCCGCTAGTTCAGCACGCGGTCCCGACCCTGCCTACTAAGCACAAAAAAGGCGCCGGGGTGCGGCGCCTGCTTCGTCGGTGAGCCGTAAGGCTTATTCGAAGTCGTAGATCTTGACCGAATCCCAGTAGGCCTTGCAGTCGGCGATGAACGCCTGGTGGATCGGGTCGATCTGGTAGGCGTCATGATCGGCGTGGTTCTTGAAGACGAAGAACTCGGCGAAGTCGTAGGAGGTGTCGATGATGGGGCGGACGGCGTGCTTGCTCGGGACGCCGACGTAACCGCTGTGGATGCTCTTGATCTTGAGGAGGCCGCGGAGCTTGGTCTCGAATTCCGAGCGCTGGGCGGCGGTGAGGTCCTTTTTCAGGTAGAAGAAGACGACGTGGTGGAACATAGGACGGCTAGGCTTGGCCAAGTCCCGTCCGAAGGAAACAGCAAAGTGCTCCGGCCAAAGGCGTCCTTGCCTCAGGACCGCCCCGGAACACGCTGGCGGCCTCGTCATGCAGTCCCTCGTCGCCCTCTTCCCGGAAGTCACGCCCGCCCAATGGGAGCAGCTGACCGCCATGGCCGCCCTCCACCGCGAATGGAACGAGAAGATCAACCTGGTCTCGCGCAAGGACATCGAGAACCTCGAACGCCACCACTACGCGCCGTGCGTCGCGGCGGTGAAGTTCCTCAAGCTCATGGACGGCTGCCGCGTCATGGACGTCGGCACCGGCGGCGGCTTCCCCGGACTCATCCTCGCCGTCCTCTACCCGAAGGCCCGCTTCACGCTCGTCGACTCGGTCGGCAAGAAGATCACCGTCGTCACCGACATCGCCGAGCGCCTCGGCCTCAGGAACGTCGACGTCAAGAACGCCCGCGCCGAGACGATGAACCACGAGCACGACTTCGTCACCGGCCGCGCCGTGGCGGACCTCCGCACGTTCGTCCACAACACCCGCCAGCTCCTCTGCAAGGGCGCCAAGCACTCCCTGCCCAACGGCATCCTCTACTGGCAGGGCGGCGACGCCGCCGAAGAAGCCGCGAAGTCCAACCTGAACCCCGTGTTCAGCTACGAACTCCGCCCCCTGCTCTGGGACGACGAGAAATTCGAAGGCAAGCGCATCGTCCTCTACCGCAGCCAGGACCTCCTGCGCTGCAAGAAGCCCGACCTGCCGGGGATGACACAATAGGTCCGCCCCGTGCCTTGACCCTTGGGCGGCAACCCGCACGTTAAGGGCGATGTCCCGCCAGAGACTCCCTTTGAACCCGGCCGGCGAGCGCCTTGAGGCCCTCCTGCGCCAACGCATCGTCTACCTCGACGGCGCGATGGGCACCATGATCCAGCAGCTCAGGCTGCAGGAGGCGGACTACCGCGGCGAACGCTTCAAGGACCACCCCGGCCAGCTCAAGGGCAACAACGACCTGCTCGTCATCACGAAGCCGTCCGTCGTCCGCGACATCCACCGCGCCTACCTCGACGCCGGCGCCGACATCCTCGAGACCAACACCTTCAACGGCACGTCCATCGCGATGGAGGACTACGCGATGACGCACCTCATCCGCGAGCTGAACACCGCGGCCGTCAAGGTCGCCCGCGAG
>JBILLR010000095.1:0-3476 GCA_044375965.1 Opitutales bacterium | reverse complement strand
GGCCGACCTGCGCGCCGATCTCACCGCCGACATTGGCGTCGACCTCGTCGAAGACCAGCACCGGAGTGCGGTCGACGGCGGCGAGCACGGTCTTGAGGGCGAGCATCACGCGGGCGGCTTCGCCGCTGGAGGCGATCTGGTCGAGCGGCAGGAGGTCCTGTCCGATGTTGGGACAGAAGAGGAAACGGACCGCGTCGGCGCCGTGCGGTCCGAGTTCGGCGACGGCGACTTCGATGCGCAGGTCGGCCTTCTTGAAGCCGAGCGAACCGAGCATCTTACGCGCGGCCGCGGCGAGCTTATCGGCGGCCTTCGTGCGGGCGGCGCGGAGGGCATCGGCCTGCTTGCGGAGATCCTTCTCCACCTTGGCGGCTTCGGCCTTCAGCTTGGCGACGCGGGCCTCGACGTCGCCCTGCGAAGCCAGACGACGCCGGAGCGCCTCGCGCTTCTCGCGGACGGCATCGGCGCCGGGACCATACTTGCGGCGGAACTGCAGCCAGAGGTTCATCTTTCCGTCGAGTTCGGCGGCGGACTCGTCGTCGGAGGAGAGACCGCGTCCGAGGCGAGCGAAGTCGGCGCGGATGTCTTCCGCTTCGGCCGCGAGGGAGTTGAGGCGGTCGCGGAGGGCTTCGGCGTCGGCGTCGATGCGGGCGACGTCATCGCCGGCCTTCAGTAGCTTCGGGAGCACCTCGCCGAGGCCGTCGGAGCCGAGGCCGGCTTCGAGCTGGCCGAGCAAGGCGGCGAGTTCCTGGGCGCGGGAGGAGCGGGCGTGGTCGCGTTCCAGCTTGGTGATGGCCTCTTCGGAAAGATCGAGCGAATCCAACTTCTCGAGCTGGGAACGGAGGAAAGCCTCCTCGTCCTCGGAAAGACGTTCGGCCGTGGCGGCTTCGGCGGCCTCGCGGAGAAGTTCGTTGCGCTGACGCCAGCCGGAGCGATAGGTCGCGAGCGCGGAAGCCAGGCCGGCGTGCAGGTCGAGCATCTCCAGCTGGGTCTCGGCGCGCATCAGTTTCTGGGGCTCGCCGGGACCATGGAAATCGATCCATAGCTCGCCCAGCTGCTGGAGCTGCGTGAGGGTCGCCGCGCCGCCGTTGACTGAGATGCGTCCGGCCTTGGTCGCGTGGACCGAGCGCTTCAGGATGAGCAGGCCGTCGTCGCACTCCGGCAGGTCGAGCGCCCTCAGCACCTCATCGAAGCGCTTGTCGCCGTCGGTCTCGAGCTCGGCTTCGACCGAACATTCTTCGGCGCCCTTCCGGACGATCGTCTTCGTCGCGCGGTTGCCGGCGAGGAGCGACAGCGCGCCGAGGAGCACGGACTTGCCGGCGCCGGTCTCGCCCGTGACCACCGTGAAGCCCTCGCCCAGTTCGAGCGAGGTGCGGTCCATCAGGGCGAGGTCGCGGATTTGGAGGCGGCGGATCATGCGGTGGGCCGGCTGCCGAACAAAGCGGAGCCGACGCGGACACAAGTAGAACCTGCGGCGACGGCGGATTCAAGGTCTCCGCTCATGCCCATCGATAATTCTGGAAGCACCACGCCGAAGCGGGCGGCCAAGGCGTCGCGGCAGAGGCGGAGCTCGGCGAAGGTGCGGTCGGCGACCGCGGGATCGTCGGAGAGCGGCGCGATGGCCATCAGGCCATTCACGACGAGCGCGGGCTGGGCCAGAGCCGCCTCGAGCAGCCGCGGGGCGTCGGCGAGGTCGCAGCCGAACTTCGCGGGATCGTCGCCCGAGTTCACCTGGAGGAGCACCTCGCGGCGGAGCCCCATCTCGCCGGCCAGGCGCCCGAGGCGGGTGGCGAGTTCGGGCGAATCGACGCTCTGAATGACATCGAAGGCCTGCAGGGCGGGCTTGGCCTTATTGGACTGCAAGTGGCCGATCAGCTCCCACCGGAGATCGGCGGGGGCCAAGGGGCGCTTCTGGGCGGCTTCCTGCACCCGGTTCTCGCCGACGGCCCGGAGACCAAATCCATAAGCCAGCAAAGCGGCCTCGACCGGGTGGGTCTTGGTCACCGGGAGGAGGCGGACGGAGGCCGGGTCGCGACCTGCCCGGGCGCAGGCGGCCTGGATGCGGGCCAGCACCCCCTCGCAATGGGCCTTGAATTGGTCGGAGGTGACCATTCGCACCAGAGGGAGGGAGAACGGGCGGGGAGTCAACCAGCGGGCTTCCCTAGGCCGCCCGGACGCCCCTCTCAGGATTAGCAGGTCTACACTTGAAGGCCTTCGCCATTAGTTTTATTAATCATCCTGACTATCCTTCCATGCACATCGAGAACCTGAAGATCTTCCGCGACCTGGTGGACAACGAAAGCTTCTCCAAGGCCGCGAAGCTCAACGCCATCACGCAGTCGGCCGTCAGCCAGCAGCTGCGCTCGATGGAGAAGCATTTCAACGTCCTGATCGTCGACCGCAGCCAGAAGCAGTTCCGGCTGACGCGCGAGGGCCGGAGCCTCTACGAGGCCGCCAAGGACATCCTCAACCGCTACGAGCAGGTCGGCAGCGAGATGCAGGAGATGCGCAAGGTCGTCAGCGGCACCGTGCACATCTCGACCATCGTCTCCATCGGCCTCCACGAGCTTCCGCCTCACGTGAAGTCGTTCATGCAGGAGTTCCCGCACGTCAACGTGCGCGTCGAATACCGCCGCTCGAACCTCGTCTACGAGGACGTCATCTCCAACGCCGTCGACTTCGGCCTGGTCGCCTTCCCGCAGAAGACGCGTCAGGTCGAGATCATCCCCCTCATGGAGGACCAGCTCGTCGCCATCTGCGCGCCCAAGCACAAGCTCGCGGCGAAGAAGGAGATCGACCTCGCCGACCTGCAGGGCGGCAAGTTCATCGGCTTCGACCAGGACATCCCGACGCGCAAGGCGCTCGACCAGTTCTTCCGCGAGCAGCGCATCGAGCTCGAGCCGTCCATGGAGTTCGACAACATCGAGACGCTGAAGCGCGCCGTCGAAGTCGACGCCGGCGTGGCCCTCGTTCCCGAAGGCACCATCCGTCAGGAAGTCGAGCAAGGCACGCTCGTCATGCTCCGCCTCCGCGATCGCCGCGTGGCGCGTCCGCTGGCCATCCTGCATCGCAAGGGACGCGTGCTGACGCCGGCCATGAAGCGTTTCATGACGCACCTCCTGAACAGCGCCGGCGGCAAGTCCGCCGCCTGATCAGACGCGTTGCCGCGACTCCCGGGCCGCCACGGCGAACCCGGGCAGCGCCTGCGCGCCCAGCATGCCCACGCCCAGCCAGAGGAGCGCCTCGCCGGCCGGCGCGCGCAAGGCGGTCGCGGCCAGACCCCACCATAGCAGCGCGCCGACGAGGGGCGGCCAGGCGCGGCGGAGGGCGGCCCGCGCGAGGGACCAGGAACCGAGAAGCGCGGCGGCGAGGGCGGCGGCCACGGAAGCCTCCAGCGCGCCGAGCGCGAAGCGGGCGTAGGCGACGAAGCCGAGCGAGACCACGAGGCCGCCGAGGATGGCGGCGTTGACGCGGAAATG
>JBILLR010000094.1:0-3491 GCA_044375965.1 Opitutales bacterium | reverse complement strand
CAGACAAGCCCTTCGCCGGCTCGGGCTTCCAGCCTAAGCCCTACGATATCTCCTTCCGCACCCTCATCCCCCAGAAGGTCGGCAACCTGCTGGTAGCCGGTCGTTGCCACAGCGCCACCCACATCGCCTCGGCTTCCTCCCGCGTGACCGTGACGGCCATGGCCCTCGGCGAAGCCGCCGGCGTCGCCGCCGCCCTCGCCTGCGAAACCAAGGCCGACGTCGCGACCGTCGACGGGCGCAAGGTCCGTGAAATCCTCTCCCGCCGCGACGCCGGCCCCTTCACCGATGCCCGATAATCCCGACCGCAGCCACCCCGCCGGCATCAGCCGTCGTGACGCCCTTCGCGGGGTCTTCCTAGGCGCCCTCGGCCTCGCCGCGCTCTCCCAGGACACCGCAGCCAAGGAAGTCATCAGCCAGACCAAGGCTCCCGACGAATTCGTACCGGAGAACAACTATCCTACCTTCAGCGATGAAGCGGAGAACAATCGGTCCGCCGACCTGACGTGATCAAAGCCCGCCTCCTCGCCTGCCTCGCCTTGCTTGGCGCACTGCTCATCGGCTGCGTCGGCCCGGGCAATGATGAAACCTCGCTGCGACGCGCCTTCGAGACCGCCAAGCCGGGCGATACGCTGGTCATCCCTCCGGGCGACTATGCCGTGGACGGCAAAGTACCGATCCCGCTGAAGTCCGACCTGACAGTCATCGCCGAAGGGGCGACCTTCCGACTGCCTGAACACATGGGCGACAAAGCCCGTGCGGTGGTCTTCCAAGGAGAGGATATCCGTAACCTGACCTGGCGGGGCGGTCGCTTCGTGGGTCGCGTATTCGACCAATCACGCTCCGATAACACCTGGGAGCCCAACGTGAATACGCGGGGCATCCTGATCACGACTTCTCCCGGCGGACATACTGAGAACCTGCGCTTCGAGAAGATCCAATCCGACGGTCTGGCCGGAGCGGCCCTCACGGTCCTCGGGGCCGAGAAGAAAGGCTCGAAGAAGGAAATCCTGACCTACGCGAAGGATGTCCGCGTCACGGACTGCCGCCTGGAACGCACCGGCAAGTATATGTGGGATTACGGCTATCTCTGGCAGATTACCGTCTGGCCCGAGGAATACGGTCCGACCGAGCACGCCCATGCGGCCAAATACTTCCGTCATGACTTGGTAAAGGAAGGCGTGCGCATGGATGCCGGCGATGACCGTGTGTTCTTCGATAACAAGAAGTCTCTCCCGCTCTCCAAAATCCGCGAAGGGCTCGAAGCCGACCGCGGTTATGACTCCCTCTGCTTCTTCGGGGACACCCTACCATCTAACCTCGTCCGCGGCCGCCAGTATTTCGTCGTCGAGAGTACCCCGACCTACGTGCGTATCGCCGATAAGCCGCTGGGTAAGCCGATCCGCTTCCAGACCTCGGCCGGACCGAAGACCAAGCTCATCACCCAGCTCTTCTACGCCCACCTCGCCCTCTATTCCCCGAATGGCGCCGGCCCAGGCAAAGGGGCCCTCGATCTCGTCGGCTGCGAAGACGTGGACGTCCGCGGCAACACCCTGAGCGCCCTTGGCGACACGATGCACATCCAGAAGAGCCGCCGCATCGTCTTCGATCGCAACCAGATCACGGGCTCCCGCATGGGCGCCTTCTTCCTGGCTGAATTCTGCAAAGGCGCCCAGATCACGAATAACTTCGTAGACGGGACCAACGGCTCCCGGGTGGTCAGCATCGAGCAGTCCTGCGAGGACGTGGTCGTGCGGGGCAACACCTTCCGCAACGGCGGACGCGGGTCCTGGATCAACCAACCCCGCAACCTGCTCATGGAGGACAACGTCTTTGAGCACAACACGACCAAGTGCGAACGAGACCCCAAGCGCGGCCGCCGCAGCTTCGTGACCGGCGAGTATGAGGAATACGCCGAGGTATACTTCACCACCTACGAAGTCGACGGCACCTACGGCAACGTGGTCCTGCGGAACAACCGCTTCATCAGCGGCCCGAACGCCCAGCACGCCATGAGCTTCATGCCAGGCGGATCCAATATCGTCATCCAAGGCAACCGCTTCGAAGGCCCCGTCCGCGACATCCCTGCGGCGAAGGGATGCTCCGGCGTCGACATCTCCGGCAACACAGGGCTGACTCCCTGAGATGAACCCGGAAATCGTCCGCCCTAACATCGTCGGCCTCGGCGAAGTACTGTGGGACGTCTTTCCGGACGCGGCCCATTTCGGCGGTGCCCCGGCGAACTTCGCCTGTCACGCCGCCGGACTGGGCGGTGACGCCTGGGTGGTGAGCGCGGTCGGCCCTGACCAGCTGGGCGACGACGCCCTGGCCTCCCTTTCGGCCAAGAACGTCCATACCCTCCTGCTCCAGCGCAATGACCACCCGACCGGTACTGTCACGGTGACCCTCGATGCCGCCAAGCAGGCGAGCTATGTCTTCGCCGCCGACCCGGCCTGGGATCACATCGCCTGGAACGAGTCGCTCGCCCTGCTGGCCCGTAAGTGCAAGGCAGTCTGCTTCGGCACCCTGGCCCAGCGCGCGCCGACCAGCCGACGCACCGTCCGTGAGTTCCTCGAGAACACCTCCCCGGACTGCCTTCGTATCTTCGACGTCAACCTCCGCCAGAATTTCTTCTCCCGCGAAGTTATCGAATCCTCCTTGGGCTTCGCCAACGTCTTCAAACTGAACAACGACGAAGTCCCCGCCGTGGCCGAACTGCTCGCCCTGCCCACGGACGAGAAAGCCTTCGTCCTCTCCGTCGCCCAGCGCTTCGACCTCCATACGGTCGCCCTCACCCGCGGATCGGCCGGCTCGCTCGTCTGGCACAAGGGAGCCTACGATGAGAAGAAAGCCCCGAAGGTCGCCGTCGTGGATACCGTGGGCGCGGGTGATTCCTTCACGGCCGCCCTGGCCATCGGCCTGCTCCGAGGCGAAGACCTCTCCCGCCTCCATCAACGCGCCGTCGACGTCGCCGCCTTTGTCTGCACGAAGGCCGGCGCCACCCCGGAGCTACTTCCCGAGTTCCGAAGGTAGGGGCGAGCGGCCCGCTCGCCCTCGGCTGACCGAGCCGGTCAGCCATACCCTATGCATCGCGGTAGGGTCGCCACTGCGTGGCGACCTAGCATCCCGGCCGCTGCATGGTAGCCGAAGGTGGGGGGCACAACTACGTTCTGACCGGGCGCGGCGTAGCCTCGCCCCTACCTAGGTTCACCATTCGGCGAACCTTTAGGACAGCACGTGGTGCTGTCCCTACCCGTGACAGGTGGAAGCGGTTAGCGGACAGGAGAGACGTTTATTTCAGGTCACAGGTCTCGGCTACAGGTGCGGGTTCGGGAACGGGTTCAGCTATCAGCCCCGGGGCCTGCATCCGAACCTGAACACCTGAACCAGATACCCGACGGCCGAGACCCGAGACCTGAAAATGCAGCCGCAGCATCCCTCCCAGTTTCCGACGTCCCCTTGAGCCCTGCCTCTCCTCGTGTCCCCGTGTCACC
>JBILLR010000003.1:0-33976 GCA_044375965.1 Opitutales bacterium | reverse complement strand
TGGAATGGCAGACACGCATGCTTGAGGTGCATGTGCCGCAAGGTGTCCGGGTTCAAGTCCCGGCCTGAGCACCAATTTAGGCTGGGTCGGTCCGGAAACGGGCCGGCCCTGTTTTTGGTTCACATCATTCCCGACACCCCGCAGTAGTAGGGGTATGGCCACGCAGGGAAAACTCGACGTCCTCATCCTCGGCTCCGGCGGCCGGGAACATGCCTTGCTCAAGGCCTGCCTCCGCAGCCCCCGGGTCGCCCAGGTGCGCGTCGCCCCCGGCAACGGCGGCATGGCGCTCGAGGCCGAATGTCTCGATGTCGACGCCGCCAATCCCGCGGCCGTCCTGGAACTCGTCCGCCGTACGCGGTCCAGCTTCGTGATCGTCGGCCCGGAAGTCCCGCTCGCCGCCGGCGTCGTCGACGCCCTCGAGTCCGCCGGCATCCCGGCCTACGGCCCGCTCGCCGCCGGCGCGCGTCTCGAGGCCAGCAAGGCCTTCAGCAAGGACTTCATGGTGCGCCACAAGGTCCCGACCGCCGCGTCCGAGACCTTTCGCTCCTTGGCGCCCGCCTTGGAATACGTCCGCAAGCAGCCCGTCCCGATCGTCATCAAGGCCTCTGGCCTTGCGGCAGGGAAGGGCGTGGTCATCGCGACCACGCATGCCGAGGCCGAGGCCGCGCTGCGCGACATGATGGAGACCAAGGTCTTCGGCGCGTCGGGCGACGAGGTCGTCATCGAGGAGTTCATGCAGGGCGAAGAGGCTTCGATCATGCTCATGGTCTGCCGCGAGGAGTATCTGATGCTCCCGCCGAGCCAGGACCATAAGCGCGTCGGCGAAGGCGACACCGGCCTCAACACCGGAGGCATGGGCGCGTATGCTCCCACGACCGTGGTCACGCCCGAGGTCGAACGCCGTCTCCGCGAGGAGATCATCGCGCCCACGTTGCGCGGCCTCAAGGCCGACGGCATCGATTACCGCGGCACTCTCTACGTCGGCATCATGGTGACCGCGACCGGCCCCAAGGTCGTCGAGTTCAACGTCCGTTTCGGCGATCCCGAATGCCAGGTGCTCATGCCTTCGCTCGAGACCGACCCCGTGCAGATCATGGAAGACATCGCGCACGGACGTTTCCGCCCGGCCGCCGTCAAGCTGCGCCCCGGCGCCACGATCATCGTCGTCCTCGCCGCCGGCGGTTACCCCGGCGAAATCCGCAAGGGCGACCCCATCGCCTTGCCGGCCAGCCTGCCGGAGGGCGTCGATATCGTCCATGGCGGCACCAAGCGCCTGCCCGACGGCCGGGTCGTCACCACCGGCGGCCGCGTCCTCGGCGTCGTGGCCCATGGCCCGACCCTGCAGGAAGCCGCCCGCCGGGCCTATGCCGTCGTCCCGCAGATCCAATACGAAGGCCGCCACTACCGCCGGGACATCGGTTATCGTCAGCTCCGTCGCGACGGGGTGCTTTGAACACTTGAACCGATGGGCTTATCCCTCATCTTCAACTCATGGCCGTCGAGCGAGACACCGTCACGTTTGTCTGCACGGGTAACACCTGTCGCAGCCCGATGGCGGAGGCGTTGCTCCGGGCGACGCTGACCAAGAGAGGGCAGGGGCTCGAGAAACTGAAGGTCGCCTCCTTCGGTCTCGCCGCCGACGCCGGCCTGCCCGCCTCGACGAATTCCTTCAAGGCCATGCAACGCATCGGCTTGGACGTCGGCGCGCATCGTAGCCGCCTGCTCACCCAGGCCGACGTCGACCGAAGCGTGGTCATCTTCGGCATGACCGAATCCCATCTGGCGGCCCTGCACGCCCGGTTCGACTCCCTGCCGCCGTTCGTGCTCCTGCTCCGCGACGTGCTTCCCGCCGACGTCCCGCGCGACATCCCGGATCCCTTCGGCGGCGACTATCGGGAGTATGAGGAATGCCGTGATTCCATGGTTGAAGCCGTGCCTGCGATGGTGGAGTTTCTGCGGCAGAACCTCCCTCGATGACCAGCCCGCTTACGCTTTCCTTCGGCAGTGACCACGGCGGACTCGCCTTGCGCCGCAGCCTGAGCGAAGCGCTCAAGGCGAAAGGCTGCGCCGTCCTCGACCGGGGCACCGAGACGGAGGCCTCGTGCGATTATCCTGACTACGCCCATGCCGTGGGCGCCGACGTCGTCGCCGGCCGCGCGAAATTCGGCATCCTCGTCTGCACGACCGGCATCGGCATCTCCATCGCCGCCAATAAAATGCGGGGCATCCGGGCCGCCCTCGTCCAGAGCGCCGACGCCGCCGGCCTGAGCCGCCGTCACAACGACGCCAACGTCCTGTGTTTCGGGGCCAAATACGTCGACCTCCCGACCGCCTTGGCGTGCGTCGAGGCCTTCCTCGCGGCCGAATTCGAAGCCGGCCGGCATGCCCGCCGCGTGGACAAGATGGAGTCCTCCTGTGGATAACCCCGCCAGATTTGCCGTTGCCACGTTTCCCCTCACGATTTGCCCTCACACCTTCCTAATATGACTGCCATTCGCCGCATCCCTCTCGCCCAGCTGGACCCGGAGATCGACCGCCTGATCAAGGCCGAGCTCAAGCGTCAGCAGACGCACATCGAGCTGATCGCCTCGGAGAACTTCACGCTTCCCGCCGTCATGGAAGCCCAGGGCAGCATCCTCACCAATAAGTACGCCGAAGGTTACCCCGGCAAGCGCTGGTACGGAGGCTGCGAGAACGTCGACCAGATCGAGCAGCTTGCGATCGACCGCGCCAAGGCCCTCTTCGGCGCCGATCACGCCAACGTCCAGCCGCACTCCGGCAGCCAAGCCAACGCCGCCGTCTACTTCGCCACCATCAAGCCGGGCGACAAGATCCTGACGATGAACCTGTCGCACGGCGGACACCTCACGCACGGCAACTCCGCGAATTTCTCCGGCAAGCTCTACGCCGCCGTCCACTATGGCGTGGGCGCCGACGGCCGCATCAACTACGATGAAGTCGAGGAGATGGCCAAGCGCGAGAAGCCCAAGATGATCACCGTCGGCGCATCCGCCTACGCCCGGGAGATCGACTTCGCCCGCTTCGGCAGGATCGCCAAGGAAAACGGGGCTCTCCTGCTCGCCGACATCGCGCACATCGCCGGTCTCGTCGCCGCGGGCGTCCACCCCTCGCCCGTGCCGCATGCCGACTTCGTGACGACCACCACGCACAAGACCCTGCGCGGTCCGCGCGGCGGCCTCATCCTCTGCAAGGCCGAGCATGCCAAGGCCGTCGACTCCGCGGTCTTCCCCGGCGCCCAAGGCGGTCCGCTCGAGCACGTCATCGCCGCCAAGGCGGTCTGCTTCGCGCAGTGCGCGACGCCTGAGTTCAAGGAATACGCCAAGCAGGTCGTCGCCAATTCGCGCGCCCTCGCCGACGAACTCGTGAAGCTCGGCTTCGGCCTGATCAGCGGCGGCACGGATAACCACCTCAGCCTGCTCGACCTCCGCAAGAGCCACCCCGAAGTCACGGGCAAGGACGCCCAGCTCGCGCTCGACGCCGCCCATATCACCACGAACAAGAACACCGTGCCGGACGAGACCCGCAGCCCCTTCCAGGCGAGCGGTATCCGCGTCGGCACCCCGGCGGTGACTTCCCGTGGCATGAAAGAGGCCGAAATGAAGGAAATCGCCAAGGCCATCGCCATCGTGCTATCCGGCCCACAGGATCCGGCTAAGATCGCCGAAGCCCAGGCCATCGTCGGCTCCCTGACCAGCCGCTTCCCCCTCCCTTATTGATCATATAAGCCTCTCTTTCGGCTTCCCAGAATCCCGATTTTGTCCTAAATTAATAACACCCCACCAAATCTATGACCTCCGTCTCCCGTCAACGCAAAGGCTTCACGCTCATCGAGCTGCTGACCGTCATCGCGATCATCGGCGTCCTCGCCGCCGTGCTCTTCCCCGGCGTGCAGGGCGTGATGCGCTCCGCCAAGAAGAACAGCGCGCTCAACAAGCTGCGTTCCATCGGCCAGGGCTACCTCAACTGGTCTCAGGGAGGCCGCACCATGAAGCTTAACGGAACCTGGACTTCCGGCGGTCAGGTGGCCACCCGCGTCTCCGAATACGCCGCCAACCTGGCGATCGGCGCCCAGCTTGATTCCGGCGAACTTTGGTTCGTGGAAGGCGACTCGCTCCTGGACAACAACATCATCACCCAGATGCCGAAGAACGTCGTCCAGGTGCAGGGAGCGGCCTCGGTCGTTTCGCCGATCTTCACCGCCGCCCTCGTCGAAGCCACCGCCAGCTCTTGGTCCGTCTACGCGCCGACCTCTCCGGGTCTCAGCGGAAGCGTCGTGGTTCCGCTCGCTTGGACTCGCGGCCTGCAGGCCGATGGCACCTGGGCTGCCGCGACCGGCATGGCCGCCGGATCGGTCTGGGGTCCGGAAGGGGGCCATATCGTCTACGGCGACGGCCACGTCTCCTGGTGCACCAACACCAAGGTCGACGGCCAGAACTTCTTCACCAACCGCACGAACCAGCAGCCCATCGCTGACTGGCGTCAGAGCCAGGGCGTGCCTAACGGCGTCCAGGAACTGCCGCAGCAGTAAGGCCTGCTGGTCCTGTCGAAAAGCCCCGCGCAGCGGGGCTTTTTTGTTTCCGTCCGGTCCTGGCCTGACACCTTCGGACGCAGCATGACGACCTTCCGCGCGTGGCTGGACGCTTGCCGCCCCAAGACCTTGGTGGCGGCCGTCGCGCCCATCGCATTGGGCGGAGCGGTCGTCGTCGCCTACGCTGGGGCTGCCGGTCTCTGGGTCGCCCCGTCGTTCATTTTGATTCTTCTCAGCTGTCTGGGTTTCGCGCTCTGCGTGCAGGTCGCCTGTAATTTCGCCAACGACCTGGGCGATTCGTTGCGTGGCGCGGACACCGCCGCCCGGATCGGCCCGCGTCGCGCCGTCTCCGCCGGGGACATATCTCCTTCCGCGATGCGGCGCGGGATCTGGGTCGCCTGCCTGCTCGCCCTCGTCCTCGGTGCGCCGGTCGCCTCGCTCTCCCCTTGGCTTTTGCTGGCCGGCTTCCTGGCCATCGCCTGCGCGCTGGCCTATACGCTCGGACCTTTCCCGTTGGCGTACCGCGGTCTTGGCGACGTCTTCGTGGTCGGCTGCTTCGGGGTGCAGGCGACCGTGCTCACCGCTTGGGCCGTCTGCACGCCTGTCCCCGGGGATTGCGCCTGTGATACGCCGCTCATGCCTTGGAGGCCCGCGTTGCTCGCCGGCCTCGGGCTAGGACTGCTCGCCGACAACATCCTCGTCGCGAACAACGCGCGCGATTACGAGACCGACCTCGCCGTCGGCAAACGTACCACCGTCGTCCGCTTCGGCCGCGGCTTCGCCCGCGGCCTGCATGGCTTCAACTCGGTCTTCGGCCTGGCCTGCCTCGGGCATGTCTTCGGCTGGGCTCCGATGGTCCTGCTTCCGCTGGCGATCTGGCAGCATCTTGCCTTCCGCAAGGCCGCCCAGCCCGCCGATTTCCTGCCTTTTCTGGGCCGCGCGGCCGGGCTGATGCTCTTGGCGACGATCCTGTGCGTAACTGCCACTTGCCTCGGGTGGGTGCCGGCTGGCACCCTATGGACGCGATGAGTCATCCCCGGTCGCTCGCCGAACAGCTCGAAACCCTCGTCAACGGGGGTTCTCGTCCGACGTGGGATGAATACTTCATGGCCACCGCCGTGCTCGTCAGCTCGCGCTCGAGTTGCGAACGTCTGCATGTCGGTTGCATCATCGTCTCGACCGGCAAGCACCCGAACCGCCTCGTCGCCGCCGGCTACAACGGCTTCCTGCCGGGAGCCCCGCACGATTCGCACGTACGTGACGGCCACGAGCTCGCGACCGTCCACGCCGAGCAGAACGCCGTAGCCGACGCCGCCAAGCGCGGCGTCTCGTTGCAGGGCACGGTCTGCTACGTCACGCATTTCCCCTGCGTGAACTGCGCCAAGATCCTGGCCGCCGCCGGCATCACCGAGGTCCGGTACCGCCACGATTACAAGAACGACCCGCTCGTCGCGGAGATGTTCGGCCAGGCCGGCGTGAAGGTCACGCGGCTCGAGCGCTGATGGCGCGGACGCCGCGAACGTTGGCGGGCTGGCTGCTGGTCTCGCATCCCCAGCTGCGCGACGACCATTTCCGCGAGACGGTCGTCCTGCTGCATTCGCACGACGCCAAGGACGGCGCGTTGGGCGTGATCATCAACCGTCCGTTGGGCCGCGCCCTCGGACAAGTCGGCGCCGCCGTGAACTTGGCGCCGCTGGAAGGCGTCCCGCTCTTCGAAGGCGGGCCCGTGGCCACGGATCGCCTCGCCTTCGGCGGCTGGTGTTTCCCGGTTGGCGCCGAACCGGAAGTCCGTTTCGGCCTCGACCAGCAGGAGGCCGTGCGGCTGGCCTCCGATGGACGTTTCGCCCTACGGGCTTATGTCGGTTATGCCGGCTGGTCGCCTGGCCAGCTCGAGAATGAACTCCGCATGAATGCTTGGGTCGTCTGTCCGTTCGACGTCGCTTGCGCCGACCTCGAAGGCGAGGCGCTCTGGAAGCGCCTGCTCGCCGCGCATCGTCCTGACCTGCGGCTCGAGGCGGATTCGCCCGAGGATCCGGGTCTCAATTAGCGGGCAAAAATTTTCGGGTGGCGGTGAGACGAAGGTAGGGACAGCACCACGTGCTGTCCTCCTCAGCGGGCCGTCGAGAGCAGGATGCCGACGTTCTGCGTGAGCAGTTCGCCGGGCTTACGTCCGTCCGCCGCGAGCATTTTACGGCGGATCAGCAGCGGACGCCGGGTGACGTCGATCTCGGCGATCTGCCAGCCTTTCGCCGGGAGTCTGGGGTCGTCGGCTTCCAGGGCCGTCCAGCGGAGCGGCATGCCTTGCCAGGAGAACTCGACATGCCAGCCCGCGGCCTTGGCGGCTTCGCCTCTCGCGAGCACGCGATAGCGGGCGACGAAGTCAGGCGTCTTGGCGGCCCGGAGCACGACCGTCAGCGCCGTCGGTTGCCGGCGCACGAGCGAGAGCAGGTCGACGGACCGCTGGCCGAGGACCGGCAGGGGGTCCATGCCGATGAGGTTCTGGCCGTTGTACAAGCCGTGCAGGTTGGGGCTCTTCCGGTTCTCAGGTTGCGCGGCATACCAGCCGTTGAAACCGGTCGAAAGCAACAGGCCGACTTCGAAATGCAGATGCGCCCGCTCAGCCGTGATCGGGCTCGCCCCCGCGGACGTGCGCCCCATGCGGCCGAGGATCAGGCCGCGGCGTACGAATGCGCCGGTCTTCACGGAAGGATCGATTGAAGCCAGATGGGCGTAGAGCGAGTAGGCCGGGATCTCCGCGCCGGGATGCGTGAGCACCACGTATTTGCCGTAGGGTCCGTTGACGTGCGGGTTGACGTAGGAAACCTGGCCGTCCATCGCCGCGCGCACGAGGTCGAGCGCTTCGCCGGCGGCGTCGAGCCGGCCGGGCCGGATATCGACGCCCTCGTGGAAGCGTTGCCCTTCTTCGCGCACCATTCCGAAGACGGCGGACTCGAGTTTTCCGGAGACCGTCGGCTGGAGGTAGTCCTGGGCCGAACGGACGCCGCTCAGGTCGAGGGTCGTCGGCCAGACGACTTCGGTGGCGAGCAGCGGGACCGTCGCCAGGCCGAGGATGAGGAGGGCGGGGCGGAACCGCCGGCTCACGGACGTTCGGACTCCTTGATCTTGCGGATCTTGAGCGCGGAGATGTTGAGCCGCCGGCTGATGTCCATGACAGCCTGGGTGTTGGTCAGGCCCTTCTTCTCGACGTGGAAGATCAGGTTGCCGTCCGTGATCTGGCTGTCGATGGGCATGATGCCCACGGCGGCTTCGTTGATGACCAGCACGAAGTGACGCCCGACGGCCTCCTTCGTGTAGTTCATCACGTCGACGGCGGCCTTGCGGTCGAGCTGCACGAGCAGGAACTCCTGACGGAGGTCCGGTTCGCCGCTGGTGATCGGGTGGGTGTTGAGGATTTCTTCGGCCGGCACGAGGGCGCGCGTCATCACGGAAATCTTCAGCCCGCTGACCGGCAGGCGGACCTCCTGCTTCATCGAGCCGCCGATCGAGGGCGGTGCCTCGACGAAGACGGAGGCGAGCTCCTCGGGCATGTCGTTGTTCTTGCAGCCCGCCAGCAGCAGGACGGCCAAGGCGGACAGGAGGAGGCGGGAAGTGATCATGAAAGGGCTCAGCCGACGAGCATGTCGAGCGAAGCGCCGACCTGCAGGATATGCGCGGGCTGAAGGTCGATGACCGGCACGAGGTAGGTCTGCTTGGTGGCGGCATGGACATACGTCAGCTGGCCTTCGGCGGCGGCGCCGACCTGCTTGATGATGCGCTTGCGCTCGAGCAGCATCGCGAGGATGTGCTTGAGCACGCCCTTGTCGCCCGACGGGTCGGCGGGGTCTTCGTAAAGGGAGAGGAAGAACTCCTCGCGGGACGCGAGGAGCTGCGCGCGCTGGGCCTGGTCTTCTTCGCCGCGTTCCTTGACCTCGCGGCTCCAGCGGCCGAGGAGGATGCCGTCGGGCTGGAAGCTCGCGGCGTGGTCCTTGAGCACGTCGAGGCGTTCGATGTTGCCGCCGACGGGTTTGAAGACGACGCACGTCACGAGGTCGCCGACGTGGAGTTCCTTGCCGGATGCGGCGCAGATGCGCGCGATGGGTTTAACCTGCCAGTCCATGACCGTTAAGAGAAGTCGGACGGGGCGGGGCGGGCAACCCCATTCACGGCGGTTTGCGGCTGACTTATTGGCCCTCCCGGCCAGTCTGCGGGATATGTCCGAAACCCCTGCCACCGGCGTCGCCTTGCTCGTCGTGGACGTCCAGCCGACCTTCCTGAAGGCCATGCCCGAGGGTGAGGCCTGCCTGCGGCGATGCCTCCTGGCCGCCTCGGCCGCCAAGCTCCTGGGTGTCCCCGTGATCTTCACCGAACAGGTGCCGGCAAAGCTCGGTCCGACCCATCCCGACCTGTTGCTTGCCGCCGGGGAAGGCCGTGCTGTCTTCGGTAAGACCGCCTTCTCGGCCTTCGGTGCGCCTGGTCTGTCCGAGGCCTTCGGCAAGGGTGACGTCAGCCAGCTCCTGATCTGCGGATTGGAAATCTCCGTGTGCGTCTACCAGACCGCGATGGACGCCCTGCGCGAGGGCATGGGCGTCACGATCCTGTCCGATGCCGTGACCGGCCGACGGTCGGCGGATGGTCAGGCCTGTCTGGAAGCCTTGCGGGCGGCGGGCGCGCACGTGCTGCCGACCGAGACGGTGTTCTATGCGATGCTCGGAGACGCGACGCACCCGCAGTTCCGTGCTTTCACGGAACTCGTGAAGCAGTCCGCTTAGACCTGGTCTACCGTCAGGCTCGCCGCCGGCACGGCTGCGGAGCCGACGGGCAGGCCGACTTCCGCCCAGGCTGCGAAGGCGATCATGCCGGCGTTGTCGCCGCAGTGCCTGGGCTCGGCGACAAGCATCGGCAATCCGCGCTGCTGCGCCGCGTTCGTGAGCCGGGCGCGGAGCGGGCGGTTGTTGGCCACGCCGCCGGATAGCCCCACGGATTTGTAGCCGCCGAGGTCGAGGACCGCGCCGGTCTTGGAGACCAGTTGCTCGATGATCGCGTGCTGATAGCCCGCGCAGAGGTCGGGCAGCGCGGCGGCGACGTCGGCATCGGACATCTTTTCGAGCTGGTAGCGGAGGGCGGTCTTCAGGCCGGAGAAGCTAAGGCGGAGGTCGGCCTTTTCGGGGATGCCCCGCGGGAAGACGAATTTCCGGACATCCCCCTCCAAGGCGTGCTTCTCGATGAGCGCGCCTCCCGGATAAGGCAGGCCGAGGAGCTTGGCTCCTTTGTCGAAGGCTTCGCCCGCGGCGTCGTCGACCGTACGCGCCACGACCGTGAGGCGGAGCTGTTCGTCGAGCTTCACGAGCAGCGTATTGCCGCCGGAGACCACGATCGCGAGGTGCGGGAGCAGGGCGGCGCGGGCGTCGGCGAAGCCCGCCGGGTCCGTCGCATGCACGGCGATGAAGGGCGAGTGGACGTGGGCGCGCAGGTGATTGACGCCGACGATCGGCAGGCCGCGGGCGACGGCGAGGGAGCGGGCGAGGGTCACGCCCATCGAAAGGCAGGGCAGGAGGCCGGGGCCGCGCGTGACGGCGATGGTCTTGGCTTGCGCCAGCTCCTCGCGGAAATCCGCCAGCAGAAGGGGCAGGGCGGAGAGGTGCATGCGGCTGGCCAGTTCGGGGACGACGCCGCCGTATTTCTCGTGTTCCGCCGCCTGCGAGCTGATCAGTTCGCGCACGAGGCCGCGGGCCGGGTCGAAGAGCGCCAGGGCCGATTCATCGCAGGAACTTTCAATCGCGAGGATCATCTGCGTGCAGTCAGCCCAATTCGGAGGTCGGCTCAATCCCGATTCGTCTGGCGGAGCGGAAAAGACCGCATAACGCTTCTGGCGTGGAGCCCGCGGCCCGACATGACGCCATCGTCGCCTTGCTCCGTCGCGAGGCCCGCGGCGGCGTGGTCTCGTTCGCGCGACTGGTCGAGGCGGCCCTCTACGCCCCTGGGCTGGGATATTACGTCGCGGACCGGACCCGCGTCGGCAAGGCCGCCGGCACGGACTTCACCACCGCGGCGGCGCTCGGTCCGATGTTCGGTGAGCTCATCGCGGGCGCGGCGAAATCTCTGGTCGGCGACCTGGGCGCCCATGCCCTCGTGGAGGTCGGCGCCGAGCCAGGGCAGTCTCATTACGCCGGCGTCGAGCCGCGTTTCGCCGGACTGCGCACTTTTCGTTTCGGTGCGGAGCCTAGGTTCCCGCTTCGAAGCGTCCTCGTCGCCAACGAACTCCTCGATGCCCAGCCTTTCCATCGCTTCCTCTTCCAAAGCGGAATCTGGCGGGAGCTTGGCGTGCGCGTCGATGGCGCGGAGCTGACCGTCGAGCCCTTGGCGGATTTTTCCACGCGAATGGCCGCGGAGTTTGCAGCGACCTTGCCGGCCGCCGAGGAAGGTTGGATTCTCGACGCCCCGTTGGCCGCCGAAGATCTCCTTGGGAAACTTCTCTCCGGTGAGTGGGGTGGGGCGGTGATCCTGCTCGATTACGGCAAGACCATCGCGCAGTGCCTTGAGTCCTCCCCGGCCGGTACGGCTCGGGCCTATCGGAGCCATCAGCTCTCCGGCGCAATCCTTGCGAACCTCGGTTCGCAGGACCTCACGTGTCACGTATTGTGGGACAGGCTCGAGCCGGTCTTGGCGGCCGCCGGTTTCCGAAATGTCCGTCTCGATCGACAGGAGGCCTTTTTCGTGAAATACGCCGCCGGGGAGATGGAGCGGATCGCGTCCTCGGGCGACCCTGAGGCCACGGGCCGTCTGCGGGCCCTCACGCACCCGGCGCATTTCGGGGCGAAGTTCCAGGTCCTGCACGCGGTCCGCGGTTAATCGCAGGTTTTTGGAAGCCACGCTCGACCCGCGGGGAACATCTCCTTTTCTGGAGTGTACCCCTCTTTTCCCGATGAAGTCCTCCCTCTTTGCCACGTTCACCCTTTGCTTAGGCGCGTCCGTCCTGCCGGCCGAGACCAAGGTCATCGAAGCCTTCGAAGGCGACGGTTTCGACAGCTGGCAGACTACCGGCACCGGCTTCGGCCTGGCGCCGGTCGCCGGCAAGGTCGACGGCGTCAACGGTGAGTTCCGCAACTACGGCGGCAACGCCCTCGTCTGCTCCGGCCACCGCGGCGACGCCGCCACCGGCACGTTGACCTCGCCCGAGATCAAACTGTTCCACGCGAAGCTCGGCTTTCTCGTCGCGGGCGGTAATCACCCGGGCAAGACGGCCGTCCAACTCCTCGTCGGCGGCAAGGTCGTGCGCGAGGCCACCGGTGCCAATGACCTGACTTTGCGCGAGACCGTCTGGGACATCGCGGAGTTCAAGGGGCAGAAGGCCGTGGTGCGGATCGTCGACGACCACTTAGGAGCGTGGGGTTTTGTCGCCGCTGACCACTTCGTCTTTTCCTCGGACGACAAGCCAAACTTCGCGAAGGGCGGCCGCCCGAAACCGAAGGCCGATAGCAGCCTCGTGCGCGTGGCGGGCGAAGGCAGCGCCGCGCTGGTCCCCGGCGCCACTTTCAAGGTCTCCGCCGACCGCAAGGTCACCGGTGTCACCTCGCCCACCGCGATCGGCTTCGGCAACGACGGCTCGGTCTACGTCGCCGAGACGCACCGCTTCCGCTTCGGCGTCGAGGACGACCGCAACCACCTCTACTGGTATCACGACGATCTCGCCGCGGCGACCACGGCGGACCGCGTCGCCCTGCATAAGAAATGGGAAGCCAAGCGTTCGCTCGAATGGATGACCGCGAAGTCCGAGCTCATCCGCCACGTCGGCGGCGAGCAGGCTGACGGCACCTTCACCGCCAACAAGGTCTTCGCCGGCGGCTTCAACGACGTCCTCGACGGCACCGGCGCCGGCGTCATGGCCTGGGACGATACGGTCTACTTCGCCTGCATCCCCAAGCTCTGGATGCTGCAGGACGGCAAGCAGGACGGCGTCGAGACGGGGCGTAAGGTGATCGAAGACGGCTTCGGCGTGCGCATCTCGCTTTCCGGCCACGACATGAACGGCTTCGCCGTCGGACCGGACGGCCGCGTCTGGGGCACCATCGGTGACCGTGGCTTCAACCTTACCACCAAGGAAGGGAAGAAGTATGACTCTCGCAACCGCGGCGCGGTCTTCCGTTTCGAACCCGACGGCACGAACTTCGAAGTCATCCACTTCGGCCTGCGTAATCCGAAGGAGATCGCCTTCGACGACTTCGGGAACGCGTTCTCCGTCGACAACAATTCCGACCAAGGCGACGCCGCCCGCGTGGTCTACGTCGTCGAAGGCGCCGACTCCGGCTGGGAGATGGAGCATCAGGCCATGCATACCTTCCACCGCTCGATCGGCCTCGAGCAGCGTCCGCTCTCCCGCTGGATGACCGAGAAGGTCTGGGAGCTCCAGAATCCCGTCCAGCCGGCCTTCATCATCCCGCCCTCCGCCTACATCAGTTCCGGTCCTTCCGGCCTGACCTATCACCCCGGCGCGGGCTTCCTCGAATCCGAAGCGGGCCATTTCCACATCTGCGACTACCGCGGTTCCGCCGGCGCTTCCGGCATCTGGTCCTTCAAGATGGAGCCCGCGGGCGCCGGCATGAAGATGACCTCTTCGCACCAGCTGCTCTGGGGCGTCGCCGCGACCGACGTCGAGTATGACTGGAAGGGTCGCCTCGTCGTCTCCGACTTCATCACCGGCTGGGAATCCCACCAGGCCGGACGTCTCGTGACCCTCGAAGCCGGCAAGATGATGAAGCCCGACGCCGTCGCGCCCGTCGCCGCGCTCATCAACGGCGGCATCGCCAAGGCCTCTTCCGCCGAACTCGCCGCGCTGCTCGCGCATGCCGACCAGCGCGTCCGTCTGCGCGCCCAGATCGAGCTCACCCGTCGTCCGGACGCCGTGGATCATCTTGAGGCCGCCACCCAGTCCGCCAACGCCCTCGAACGTGTCCATGGCATCTGGGGTCTCGGCATCCTCGCCCGCCGTGGCGCGGCCATCGCTCCCGGCTCCGCTTGGAAGGGGCCGACCCCGGTCGCTTCGCTCGAAGACCGTACCGCCGCCGCCCGCCGCCTCGTCCCGTTGCTCGCGCACGCCGACGCCGAAGTCCGCGCCCAGGCCGTGAAGGCGCTCGAGGAAGCCCCGCTCAAGGGCAATGAGCTCCCGCTCGGCAAGCTGATCCTCGATCCTTCGCCCCGCGTCCGTGCGTTCGCCGCGATCGCCGCCGCGCGTCTCGGTGCCGACAAGTTCGTCCCTGAAGTCCTCGCGATGCTCAAAGAGAACGCCGACGCCGACCCCGTGCTCCGTCACGCCGGCTCCTTCGCCATCGACCACCTCTGCAAGAGCGCCGAGTCCTTCGACGCCGTCGCCAAGGATGACCACGCCTCCGTCCGCCTCGCCGCAGTCATCACCCTTCGCCGCCGTCTGGACGCTTCCGCCGCCCGCTTCGTGAAGGACAAGTCACCGCTTGTCTCCGACGAAGCCATCCGCGCCGTCCATGATCTCGGCCTCGAAGCTGGCCGACCGGCCGTCGCCGCGCTCATCGACGACCTGGGCTCCCGCGAATGGACGACCTTCATGCTGCGTCGCCTGACGCACAGCGCCTTCCGCCTCGGCGGGGAGAAGAACGCCGCCCGCGTGGTGGCCATCGCCGCCAACGCGAATGTGCCGGAAGAAGCCCGCGCCGAAGCGCTGCGTCTCCTCGCCCTCTGGGCCAATCCGTATCCCGTCGATCAGTCGACCGGCCACTGGGCCCCGCTGCCGGCCCGCGACGCCAAGGAACTGCGCGCCAGCCTCAGCGCCGCGCTGCCGACCCTGCTGAAGGGAGACTCCGATATTCTTCGCGCCTCCCTCGAACTCGTCGAACAATACAAACTCGAGGTCGCCTCGCTCTCCGACGACCTCCTCGCCGGCTTGGTCGCCAACGCCAAGCTCAGCGGTTCCGCGCGCGCCAAGGCCCTCGAGCTTTGGCTCGAGCGCAAACCGGCGGATCTCGCCGAAGTCGCCGGCAAGTATGCCAAGGACAAGCAGGACGAAGTCGCCATGGTCGCCGTCGGCGCCCTGGCTCATCTGAATCCCGCGCAGGGCCTCGTGGAACTATCCAAGGCCGCAAGCGAAGGTTCCGCCGCCCGCCGTCAGGGTGCCTGGAAGGCTCTCGCTAAGCTGCAGGCCGCCGGCGTCGACACGCTCTTCGTCAGCAGCCTCAAGGCGCTCGAGCAGGCCAAGGGCGTCTCGCCCGCGGCCATCGAGCTCCTCGAAGCCGCCGCCCAGCGTTCCGAGCCTGCCGTGAAGGAAGCCCTCGCCGCCACGCAGAAGGCCATCGCCGGCGGTTCCGACAAGCTCGCCAAGTGGCTGCCCGCGCTCGAAGGCGGCGACGCCAGGAACGGCTTCGCGCTGTTCACCGCCTTGCCGGCCGGACAGTGCCTACGCTGTCACCGTGCCTCGGATGATTCGCATGCCGCCGGCGGTGAGGCCGGCCCGAATCTCGCCGGCGTCGCCAAGCGCGGCGACCGTCGTTACCTCCTCGAGTCCGTCGTGAACGCGGGGGCCGTCGTCGTCTCCGGTTACGGTACCGTCAACCTCGACCTCGCCAACGGCGGGGCCTTGGTCGGCACCCTCATCAAGGAAGAGAAGGAGCACGTGGACGTCGACGTCGCCGGCAACCGCTGGCGCGTGGCCCGCAAGGACATCAAGGCCATGAGCGCGCCCGTGTCCGGCATGCCGGCGATGGACGCCCTCACTTTGAACGAAGTCCGCGACATCGTCGCCTGGCTCGCCAACCTCGACAAGGCCCCCAAGAAGGCCAAGCCCGCCGAGCCCAAGCCGTTGGACATCTCGACGATCAAGCCCGTCGCGGCCGTCGTCGTCGCGAACGTCGACCCCGCCGTCATGGCGGCCGGCAAGCAGGCCTTCATGACGTGCATGGCCTGCCATGGCGCGAACGCCGAAGGCACCGTCATCGCTCCGCCGCTGGCCCGGTCCAACTGGGTGAACGGACCGGTCGAGAACCTCATCCGCATCCAGCTGCGCGGTCTGCAGGGGCCGATCACCGTCTCCGGTAAGAAGTATGCGCCGCCCGTCCCCATGATGGCGCTGCCGCATCAGACCGACGAGCAGATCGCCGCCGTCCTGACCTACGTCCGCAACAGCTTCGGCAACTCTGCTCCGGTCGTCACGCCTGAGCAGGTGAAGACGCTGCGCGGCGAAGTCGGCAAGCCCATGCTGACCGAGGCCGACCTCGTCCCGGCGAAGTAATCAAACGACCATGAGTAAGCCCGGTCTTCGCGAGAGGGCCGGGCTTACTCATGGTCGTAGGTTTTAGCGGTAAGCGGTTGGCGGTTAGCGGATGGTATAGACCGCTCAACGAGACCAAGGGAAACCGGAGACCGGATGATTGGCTGGGGATCTTGATCCCGCAGCATGCTTTCCGGCTTCCGGTCTCCCTTTGCTTTGTTGCTCCCCTAACCGTCAACCGCTTACCGCTAACCGCTGGTTGGGTGACGACGTCGCGTCGTCACCCAACAAAAAGCCCCGGTGGATGCCGGGGCTTTGGTCGGGAGGCAGCGGTCGCCTTAGGCGATCGTGACTTCCTTGGTGAGGTAGACGTCCTGAATCGTGTGCAGGAGCTTCGCGCCTTCGGCGATCGGGCGCTGGAAGGCCTTGCGACCCGAGATGAGGCCCTGGCCACCCGCGCGCTTGTTGATGACGGCGGTCTTGACGGCTTCGGCGAAGTCATTGTTGCCCGAGGGGCCGCCGGAGTTGATGAGGCCGATGCGGCCCATGTAGCAGTTGGCGACCTGGTAGCGGGTGAGGTCGATCGGGTGGTCGGAAGCGAGGTCGGTGTACATGCGCTTGTCGATCTTACCGTAGGAGGACTCGGTCTGCTGGATCGCAAGGTAGCCGCCGTTGTTCTCGGGGAGCTTCTGCTTGATGATGTCGGCGCAGATGGTCACGCCGAGGTGGTTGGCCTGGCCGGTGAGGTCGGCGGACACGTGGTAGTCCTTGTCCTTCTTGAAGGCGTTGTTGCGGGTGTAGCACCAGAGTACGGTGGCCATGCCGAGTTCGTGGGCCTGCTGGAAGGCGTGGGAGACTTCGATGATCTGGCGGTTGGTCTCGGGGGAGCCGAAGTAGATCGTGGCGCCCACGGCGGCGCAGCCCATGTCGGCGGCCTGCTTCAGGGTGCCGTACATCACCTGATCGCCGACGTTGGGGTAGGTGAGCAGCTGGTTGTGGTTGATCTTCACCATGAAGGGGATCTTGTGCGCGTAGCGGCGGGAGACGCTGCTGAGGACGCCGAAGGTCGAGCAGACCGCGTTGCAACCGCCTTCGATGGCGAGCTTCACGATGTTCTCACCGTCGAAGTAGATCGGGTTCTTGGCGAAGGAGGCGCCGGCGGAGTGTTCGATGCCTTGGTCGACGGGGAGGATCGAGACGTAGCCGGTGTTGGCGAGGCGGCCGGAGCCGTAGAGACGCTGCAGGTTGGCCAGGACGCGGTTGTTGCGGTCCGAGGCGGCGAAGGCGTGTTCGACCCAGTCCGCGCGAGGGGAATGGATCTGCTCCTTCTTGATCTTCGGGTTGTTGAACCCGAGGAGGTTTTCGGCTTCGGCGCCGAGGTGCTTTTGGATTTCGCTGTAGTGGCTCATGGTGAGAGAGGAAGAGGGTGTCTTTTTCGGAGAACAGACCATCCCAAAAGGGGGAGTCCGGGGGCGGGCTTCAAGCCAGAATTCAAAAACCGCCGTAAAACGGACAGACCCCGCCCGGCCTTGTGCGGAAAACCGCTGCGGTGCTCAGATTTGCCAGTCCTCGCCCGAGGCCGAAGCGGGCTTCGGCAGGTCGGGGTGCGGGGCGGTCACGATGCGCAGGACCGCCTGGCCGCCGCCGGCGAGCTCACGGGCCCGGCGGACCGCCTGGGCGAGGGCGAGGTTGGGCTGGGTTTCGTCGAACGGGAAGACGTTCTCCGGGCCGACCGCGCGGTCGAGGCCGGCGTTGACGATGATGCGCATCGTGTCGGCCTTCGCTTCGCAGAGGATCAGGTGGCGGCCGTCGGACTTCAGCGTCTCCGCCAGGTCGCGCAGGAGCAGGACGCCGTTGGCGTCGAGGTGCAGCGCCTCGCGGAACTTCAGCACGAGCACCTTCAGGTTCGGGTCGGCCGAGGCGCGGCGGAGGTGCTCATGGAAGGCCTGGGTCGCGCCGAAGTGGAGGCTGCCTTCCACGTGGAGGATCGAGATCCCCGTCGTGGCCTGGCCCTTCGGGCGTTCGAGGATCTCGCCGGACTCGGAGAAGTCGTATTCGACCACCTCGGGCGTGGATGTCTGGCGGAGGTAGAAGGCCACGGCCACCGCCGTGCCGAGGAAGATGGCCACGTCGAGGGGCGCGAGCAGCGCGGTCGCGAAGGTCGCCAGGAAGACCGTGCGGTCCTGCGCGCCGGACTTCAGGATCAGCTTCACCGCGGAGAGGTTCGCCAGTTCGATCTCCGCCAGGATGACGAGGATCGCCAGCGTCGAGAGCGGCACGATGGCGACGACCGGGCGGGCGAGGAAGAGGGCGGCGAGGATGAACACGCCGCAGAGCAGGGAGGCGAGCGCCGTACGGGCGCCGCTGGCGACGTTGAGGGCCGAGCGGCTGATCGAGCCGGAAGCCGCCATGCCGCCGGTGAAGGCGCAGACCAGGTTGGCCATGCCGAGGCCGTAGACTTCCTGGTGGAGGTCGGAGGGGCGGCCCGTCTTGAGGGCCGACGCGCGGGCGTTGGCGGTGCCTTCGATCACGACGAGCACCGCGAGCGCGAGGGCCGGCGAGAAGAGCGTCGACAGCGTACGCGCGGAGAAGTCGGGCAGGTGGAGGGCCGAGGCGGCCTGGGCGGCCTGCCCAACGTAGCCGACCAGGTCGGTACGGCTGCCTTGGGCGTGGGCGACGTTCTGCGCGAGGATCGCGCCGAAGGTCGCCACCATCACCGCCCCGAGGATGGCCTTGCCTGCGCCATACCGCGGACGGAGGAGGAAATAAGCGACGCCCGAGATGACCGCGAGGCCCAGCTCGGGATTGATGAGCGCCCGACCCATGCGCGCCGCATACCACAATACTTCCGGCAAGGAGTCGGCGGCATGGTCGCCCGGCATCCCGAGCGCGGTGGGCAGCTGGAGCGCGATGACGCGGAGGGCGGCCGCCGCGATGTAGGCCGAGATCACCGTGCGCGGGACGAAGTCGGCGAAGCCGCTCAGCCGCAGCCACGAGGCCAGCAGCAGGAACGCGCCCGTCATCAGCACCAGCGTGGGCAGGGCGGCGGCGCGCAGTTCGGGCGTGATCGCACCGAGCGTGGCGAAGGAGCCGAGGAGCAGCGCCGCGGAGGCGTTGGTGGGGCCGGCGGACAGGTTAGCCGAGCCGCTGAAGAGCGGCGCGACGGCGGCCGCGACGCCGCACCCGACCAGACCGCACCAGATGGGCAGGCCGGCCTTCATCGCGAAGGCCATCGACATCGGGAAGGCGAGCAGCGCGACGTTCAGCCCGGCGACGAGGTCGGCGCGGAAAGTCGGTCCGTCCATTCCGCGCAGCACGCCGGCGAACGGGAAGAACCGCGGGCGCGGCAGGGCGGCGAGCTGGCGGCCGAAGGCGCCGAGGGCGGAGAAGAAGCTGAGCAGGCCGCTGGACACCCGGACTTTGTTGAGGTTCACCTCCGGACCTTCAACCGATTTCGTCGGTCAATCGAACGCCTCGGGGCTGAGCTGGGCGATGAGCGACTGCTGGAGCAGGCCGAAGCAGGCGTAGCAGGCCAGGGCGTGGCGTTGCTCGGTCGGCAGGGCCTCGTCGTCGAGGTCTTCGGCGCTTTCGAGCTGCGCGTCGGTGATGTCGGCGAAGACCAGGTCGCGGAGCGCGAGGCGGACCGCGGAAAGGGCGCGGAGGAAGGCGAGGGCCTGGGCTTCGTTGGGCAGCAGAATCACCGCCGGGTCGCCTTTGGCGCCGGCGAAGGCCACGGAGAGCAGGCGGGCTTCCTCGGAAGCCTGGGCCGTGAGCGTCTCGACCCAGAAGCCGGCGATCTCCTCGTCGGCGGCGGGCACGTTGGCGCGGTTGACCGTGACGCGCGCGGCGGCGGGCGCGATGAGGCGCAGCAGGTCGGTGAGGACCGTGCGCGCCTCCTTCGTCATCGTGAGGCGGAGCTCAGCCATCCTGTTCGAGCAAGGAGTTGAGGTGCCATTGCTGGAGCTCGAGCGAGAGCATCTCCGCGCGTTCGCGGTCGCCGGTCCAGACCGTCGCACGGCCGTCGGCGTGGATCGCGCGCATGAGACGCTTGGCCTCCGGCGCGCCGACGCGCAGGACGTTCATGAAGGCCAGCACCACGTAGGCCTGGTAGTTGATGGGGTCGTTGAGCACGACGACGTTCCACCTGGGGGCCGCCGAGACCAGCGACTCAGTCTTGATCTCGGGTTTGAGTTTCGGCTTGGCCATCAGCGCTCAGGTCTGACCGGGACTGTAGCATCCGGCGCAGCTTCCGCAAGCCGTCGATGAGTTCTTCGGTGCGGGCCCGGGCGGTGTTCTCGCCGGGCTGTCGTTCGATCTGGTTGGCCAGGCGGGCGAGGCCGGTGCAGGCCATCAGGGACAGCATGCCCTTGGCGCCATGGGCCTCTCGCCCGAGGGTGTCCGGCTCGCCGGAGTCACGGGCGGCGCAGAGGCGGGCGATGATGTCATCGGCATGCCGGAGGAAGGCCCTGGCTGCGGCGCGTAAGTCCTCGGCGTCTTCGGTCTCGGCGGACTCCAGATGGGCGGCGAATTCGTCGTCCCGGATCCGGTTGAGATCGGCTTCCTGGCTGGCTGAGAGCAATTCGAGTTTCTCCAGCAGTTCCGCCCCCCGGACCGGCTTGGCGAGGTAGGCGTCGAAGCCGGCGGCCTCGCACCGGGCCCGGTCGAGCTCTTGGGTCATCGCCGTCAGGGCGAGCAGGGCGGTCCGACGTCGGCCGCGGGCCTGTTCTTCGGCTCGGATGGCGTGGGCCACGGAGAGTCCGTCCATGATGGGCATCTGGATGTCGAGGATGGCCACGTCGAATTCCTTGGTGCGCCACAGGTCGAGGGCGGCGGAGCCGTCGACGGTCGCGCTGACCTCGTGGCCCGCGCGGCGGAGGCGGGCGCTGGCGACCTCACGATTGACCTCGTTGTCTTCGGCGAGCAGGACGCGGAGGCGGCGACTCGCGCGGAGGAGCCCGACGGCCGGTTCGGCGTCGTCGTGCGCCGGGGTCTCGGTGCTGAAGCGCGTCCACAGGGCGGTGAGGGTCACCGGGCGGAAGAGCTGGGCCTGGCTGCGGAATTCCACCTCGGAGGAGGTCACCAGGATGACCTGTTCGCGGGGGAAAGCCGGGAGGCGTGGGCTGACGTCGTCAGGCAGGTCGATGATGGCCCGGTCGAAAGGCTCTTCCGCGGCCGCCGCGGCGGCCCAGAGGGCTTCCGCCTCTTCGTAGGTCGGGGTCTGGACGCAGGTCGCGCCCCAGAAGGCCAGGGAATCGGCGAACCATTGGCGCACCCGGGGGTGGCCGGCGACGATGAGCAGGCGCTGGCCTGAGAGTTTGGGCTGAGGCGGGGCGGGGAAGGCCGGATTGGGTTCGACCATCACCGTGGCCGCGAAGGTCGAGCCGACGCCGACCTCGCTGGACACCTTCATGAATCCGTCCATCGCCTGGGACAGGCTGCGGACGATCGTGAGGCCCAGGCCGGTGCCGCCGAAGCGACGGGTCGTGCTGGCGTCGGCCTGGGTGAACGGCTCGAAGATGCTCTCGAGCCGGTCGGCGGGGATGCCGATGCCCGTGTCGCGCACCGTCAGCAGCGCGCGCAGGCGGCCGTTGCGTTCCTCCAGGTCGAGTTCGGCGTGCACGTGGCCGCTCTCGGTGAATTTGACGGCGTTGCCGATGAGGTTGGCGATGATGCGGCGGAACTTGATCGGGTCGCCGAGCACCGACTGCGGGGCGTCGGCGCGCACCAAGGCGGCCAGCTCGACGCCTTTGCGGCCGGCCTGATGCTGGAACTGGGCGACGACCTCCTCGAGCGCGCGCACGGGGTTGAAGGGGATGCTCTCGATCGTCACGTTGCCGCGGTCGAGCCGGGAGAAGTCGAGCACGTCGCGCACCGTGTCCTCGAGTTCGCGGGCGCAGGACTGGATCTTGCGGAGGAGTTCCGGCGTGGGCGTGGTCCCCGCTTCGAGGTTGGTCTCGCAGAGGCCTTGGATGGCGTTGATCGGGTTGCGGATCTCGTGGGTGACGTTGGCCACGAACTGCCACTTCGCCGCGGCGACCTCCTCGGCCTTCTCCAGGGCGATGCGCAGGCGGTTATGTTCGTCGACCGATTCCGTGACGTTGAGCGCGAACGTGAGCAGTCCGTTCGGCAGGCCGCCGCCGCCTTTGATCCGTTCGTGCACGACGCGGACGAGCCGGGAGCGGCGGTCTTGGGTCTCGAAGTGCATCACCGCGTGGAGCACGCGCTGGCCGGTGCGGACGACCTCCTCGTCGAACTGGCGGAACTGCTCCGCCGTCTTCACGGAGAGGATGTCGGCGAGGGTGAGGTCCGCCCCGTAGCCGCGGTAGGGCAGCGCGAGGAATTCGTCGAGGCTGCGGCTGGTGTGGAGGATGCGCCCCTGCAGGTCGCGGAAGATGATGAAGTCGGGGGAGTTCTCGATCAGCGTGCGCGCCAGGCTCATGCCCGATCGCGGGGTCAGGATCGGCGTGCCGTTGACCTGCGGATCTTCGGCGAAGATCAGCCAGACCTGGCGGTCGAACTTCGGGTCGGGCTGCAGGATGATCTTGGCGGCCCGGATCGGTTCGCCGAGGTCGTCGTTGCGGAGCTCGAGCATCCCGCTCCAGGCTGACCAGCGGGCGGCGGAGCGCAGCAGGGTCGAGATCGGCTGGCCGTTCTCGAGCTCAAGGAAAAGCCGGTCGATGTTCGTCCCGACCTGGATCTTGCGACCGACGGTACGTTCGACCAGCGGGTTGGCGAACAACACCTCGCCCTTGCGGCTGCAGACCATGAAGGGCCATGGCAGCACGTCGGGCAATGTGGAGAGGTCCGCCATCGGGTTGGACCTACCCTGACGGTTTTGGGGACGGGGGACAACCCTCCAAGTGATGGGGGGAAGGCACTAATGAAGAAGGGGTAGGGGTAGGGAGGGGGCAGGATTTGTAGTGGATTAGTCGATACGATGAGATCCGGGCATGACGGACGACCCCGGGGTCCCCGGGGTCGTATCTTGCTTTTGGTGCTCAGGAAGGGACTTGAACCCTTACGCTTTAGGGGCACTGGAACCTGAATCCAGCGTGTCTGCCATTCCACCACCTGAGCATTAAAGCGGACAGTTGAGCAAAGGGTTAGCCCCCGCTCTGTCAAGGTCAGGGCTGGCGCAAGGTCCTCAGCATGTAGACGCAATCGAGTTTCTGCCCGAATTTGCGTCCGACGGCCCTCAACAGGCCCGCCTCGACGAAGCCCAGCGAGGCGTGGAGTCGTCGGCTGGCGGCCTGTTCGCCGGAGATTCGCGCGATCACGGACTCATGGCCGAGGGCTTCGGCGCGGCGGAGCAGCTCACCGAGCATCAGTCTGCCGAGGCCTTGGCCGTGGCGGGCGTGGTCGATGAAGACGGAATCTTCCACGGTCGTGGACCAGCCTTGCCGGGTGTTATAGGTCGAAAGGGAGCCCCAACCGACCACTTTACCGTCGATTTCGACGACCAAGACGGGGTGAGCGGGGGTGCGGGCCCTCAACCAGGCCAGCCTGCCCTCGTCGGTTTCCTCCGTCAGGTGCCAGGTGCAGGTGCTGGTCCGGACGAAGTGATTATAGATGGCGTTGATCGCCCGGACATCGGTCGGGAGGGCGGTTCGGACGCGTGGTTCCATGGGGTAAGTCATACCTCGGAGGAAACCTTAAACAAGCACAGGAAATCCCGTTGACAGTCGGACGCAGGTTACCTTTGTTGGCCGACCTGCCGTTATTAAAACGGCTCTCCCGACCATGAAAGTCTCCTCCTCCCTCAAGTCGCTGAAGAAGCGCCACCCGAATTGCCAGGTAGTTCGCCGCAAGGGCCGTATCTACGTGATCAACAAGACGCACCCCCGCTACAAGGCGCGTCAGGGCTAACCCCTAGCAATCCCCTTAATTTATGAAGAAGGAAGGCCATCCTGAATATAACAACGTCGTCTTCGTGGATGTCTCCACGAACCGCGAGTTCCCTGCCCGTTCGACCATGAAGTCGAAGGAGACCAAGGTGATCGACGGCGTCGAGCATTTCGTCATCCGCCGCGAAGTCACCATGGATTCCCACCCCGCCTACACCGGCGAGAAGCGCTTCGTGGACTCCGCCGGCCGCGTCGAGAAGTTCAACACGAAGTTCCGCCGCAAGTAAGCCTCCCCCGTGGCCGACCCCAAACCCGCCCGGTCCGCCGAGCGGGTTTTTTGTTGCCCGAGAATCGGGTGGGGTGGCTGAAGCTTTGGGGAAGTTAGATTAGGGATAGGGGTAGGGAGGGGTAGGGGCAGGGGTAGGGATAGGGGTAGGGGCAGGGGCAGGGGTAGGGGTAGGGATAGGGATAGGGGCAGGGGTAGGGGTAGGGATAGGCGTGGGGGATAGAGGTCGGTGCGTTTAACATTATTTATGCAGAATAGCCCCGGGGTAGCTGATTTGCCCCAGGTTTTCGTCGGCGAGGAGGCCCTGAAATGTTAAATTCATAAATCATTAATAATTAATAGTTTAAATACATATTCACACGCCATTGTGAATGGGCGTGCACAAACCCAAGGGTAGTGAAGTGCCTATTTTAGGCATAAACTGCTTGATTTTATCCCTTGGGTGGAGCAATACTGTCACCGCTATGAAGCATATCCTCCCGATCCTCACCCTCACGACCCTCGCTGCCGCTGCCTCTGCCCAGAGCGCCGCTGCTCCGTCCGGTCTCTCCTACAACCGCGCTGGTCTCAGCTACAACACCGACTCCGCCGCTGGTGACAACGGCTACTCCGTCTCGGTCGAAGCCCTCGTTGGCTCCTCGAACGTCTGGGTTGGTGGTTCCGCCGACCTCAACGCCGCTGGCGAAGACGAAGTCTCCGTTGGTTACCTGTTCAAGAACGTCGCCGGCGGCATCGACGCCACCGTCGCCGTCTCCTCGAACGACACCTACGGCCTCATCCTCCGTCGCTCCCTGAACGAAGTCGTCGCCGGCCTCGAAGGTCGCTTCGTCTGGGCCCATGCCACCGGTTCCGACCGCCAGAACGCCTACCTGTACGAGCTCGCCTACAACATCGGCGCCAAGTACCAGGTCGCCGTCGCGATCGCCGACACCGAAGCCTCGGACACCGAGACCTTCGTCACCGTCCGCTACAACTTCTAATCTTCGGATTAGAGGCTAACCTAAGGGCCCCGGCAACGGGGCCCTTTTTGTTGCCGGAAAAACAGGCTGGTGACGAATAAGCGACAAAAACGCATTTTTTTGTTGTTTTCTCAACTGCGCTGCCTACAAACAACCCCGCATATGAAGCACATCCTCCCGATCCTCACCCTCACGACCCTCGCTGCCGCTGCCTCTGCCCAGAGCGCCGCTGCCGCTGGTCTCGCCTACAACCGCGCTGGTTTCAGCTACAACACCGACTCCGGCGCTAACGACAACGGTTACTCCGTCTCCGTCGAAGCCCTCGTTGGCTCCTCGAACGTCTGGGTTGGCGGCGAAGCCGACATCAACAACAATGGCGCTGACTCCGTCTCCGTTGGCTACCTCTTCAAGAACGTCATCGGCGGCATCGACGCCACCGCTGTCGTCTCCTCGAACGACACCTACGGCGTGATCCTCCGTCGCTCCCTGAACGAAGTCGTCGCCGGCCTCGAAGGTCGCTTCGTCTTCGAACAGAACACCGGTGCCAACCGCACCGATTCCTACGTCTACGAGCTCGCCTACAACGTGAACTCGAAGTACCAGCTCGCCGTCTCGATCGCCGACCAGAGCGGCCAGGACGAGCAGACTTCCGTCACCGTCCGCTACAACTTCTAATCTTCGGATTAGAAGCTGAACCTAAGGGCCCCGGTAACGGGGCCCTTTTTGTTGACCGAGTATCCCGAACGTAGGCCTTACTTGGCCTCGACGTGGACGGTGACGCGCATCTCGCGGTCGCCGCCGCCCCAATAACTCCCGCTGACGGGAGTGGCGTCCCGATAATCGCGCCCCACCGCCGAGGCCACATAGGCCTCGTGGATGACCTTCCGATTCGTCGGGTCCACCCCTAGCCAGCCGTAGCCGGGCAGCCAGAGCTCGCACCATGCGTGCGAGGCGTGGCTGCCGATGACATCCCCGCGCTTGGCGTCGTAGACGTAGCCGCAGACATAGCGGGCGGGGATGCCGATGGAGCGGCAGAGTGCCAGCAACAGATGGGCGTAATCCTGGCAGACGCCTTGGGGTTTCGCGAAGAATTCCTCGGTATTCGTGCCGATATGGGTCGCTCCAGGCACGTAGCGGCAGGTCGCGTGGATGTAGTCCATCAGACCGATGATCACGGAAAAGAGGTCACCGCGGTCCTTCTCGACGTCGACGGCCGCCCGCCAGATCTCGGGGGTGATGCGGACGGGCCCATCGGACAGCAGATAGGGCTGAAAGCTCTCGATCACGTCCTCCGCCCGGACCGCCGCCAAGGGGATGTCGGTCGGTACGGCGGAGACCGGGGTCGCGATCGTCTCGACCACGCTGGAAACATCGATGACCAACTCCTTGTGAGGCTCCTCGACCTCGAAGAGATGCACCGAATTACGGTAAAGGTCCGGATAGCGCCGCATCCGGACGGCGGGGAGCACGCGGACCAGGTGTAGGCCGAGCTTCTGGCGCAGGTTCGTGAGGGGCGTGACGCGGAGTTCGTTGGTGTTGTTGCGGACGGGCAGGGCGTAGCGGTATTCGGTGCGGTGGAGGATGCGAAGCTTCATGGGCGCTTCCTTACTGCTGCTGTTGCTGCTGTTGTTCGCGCTGCCAGTCGGAAAGCGATTCCGGGCGGGTGCCTCGCGGGAAATGACGATCTACTTCGCCTGGCAGGAGGACGTAACTCTCGAAAACCGCCTGCCCGGCCGCGTTGAGCTGGACTTGCAGCTCGTCGATGTAGGCGTGGAGCCCTCGGGCCATGACTTCCGGCGGCCCGGCGAAACTCAGCCGGGCCAGCAACGCCCCCGTGATCTTCTCACAGGTGTTGGAGTACCTGCCGGTCGGCGTGCCGGAGATGTCATGCAGCACCTCGTCGGCCCGGCGGATGCAGTGGCGGACCGAGCGCGGGAACTCGTTGGAGAACAACAAAAGGTCGACGACCCCTTCGACGCTGATTTCTCCGCCGTGGACGCGACGGTAGCCGGCGTGGGCGCTGCAGGCCCGGAGGACCGCGCCCCATTGCAGGGATTCCAGGGCCGAATCGACCGTCGATGGCTGGGTCTGGGAACGGATGTCGAGGAAGCGACTCGTCATGTCGGCCCGTTCCAGCAGGCGGCCCAGTTGCAGGAAGTTCCAACCCTCGTCGCGGGTCAGCGTCGCGTCGGTGATGCCGTCGAAGAGCATCGAGGAGGAGATGATCTTCTCATAGTAAGCCTGAGGGAAGCGCTCGAGCAGCTCGAGCCCTTCGGAAGAAGTCACGAAGAGGTTGAGCGCGTTGATTTCGGACCACATCTCGTCGGAGATCTTGTCGCGGACGGAACGGGCGTTCTCACGGGCCTGCCGGATGCAGGACAGGATCGAGTCGGGGTTACGCAGATCTAGGGTCAGGAAGCGGGCGACATCGCCCATCTGCGGGGTCGGGTAAAGCGACCGGAAAGCGCCTTCCATCGCGGTCGCCGCCAGGACGGGCGTCCAGTATTCCTGGGCGCTGCCCCGGCCCAGGGTCTCGTCGTCGAGCAGCATCTCTTCGGAGACGCGCACCAGCCGCGCGAGGTTTTCGGCCCGTTCCATCTGACGGGCCATCCAGTATTGGTGGTCGGCTACCCTTGAGAGCATCATCGGCGTAGGTCAGGCCGCGAGGACCCAGGTGTCTTTGCTGCCACCGCCTTGCGACGAGTTGACCACGAGCGAACCGCGGGTGAGCGCGACGCGGGTGAGGCCGCCGGGGAGCACTTTCACGGTGTCTCCCCAGAGCACGAAGGGGCGGAGGTCGACGTGACGGCCTTCGAGGGAGCCTTCGACAAGGGTGGGGTGCTGCGAGAAATTCACCACGGGCTGGGCGATGTAGTTGCGCGGATGGCGGGAGACCTTCTCGTGGAATTCGGCCAGTTGGGCCTTGGTCGCGACCGGCCCGATGAGCATCCCGTAGCCGCCGCTTTCGTTGGCGGCCTTCACGACGAGCTTGGGAAGGTTCTCGAGGATGTATTTCTTATCGTCGTCGCGCCACGCGAGGTAGGTCGGGACCTGGTCGAGGATCGGTTCCTGACAGAGGTAGTAGCGGATCATATCCGGTACGTAGGCATAGGTGACCTTGTCGTCGGCCACGCCCGTGCCGATGGCGTTGGCGAGGGCGACGTTGCCGCGGCGGACGGCGTCGACGAGGCCGGGGACGCCGAGGCAGGAGTCCTTGCGGAAGACCTGGGGGTCGAGGAAGTCGTCGTCGATGCGGCGATAGATCACGTCGACCTGGCGCAGGCCCCGCGTGGTCCGCATGTACACGAAGCCGTCGAGCGCGATGAGGTCGCGTCCCTCGACGATTTCGATGCTCATCTGGCGGGCCAGGAAGGAGTGTTCGAAGTAGGCGCTGTTGTGCACGCCTGGGGTCAGCAGGACGACGTTGGGATTGGGGTTCTCGCGCGGGGCGACGTGCCGGAGCGTCGCGAGGAGGTCGGCGGGATAGGTGTCGACCGGACGGACGCCGCTGGCTCCGAAGAGCTGCGGGAAGACGCGCTTCATCGCGGCGCGGTTCTCGAGCACGTAAGAGACCCCGGAAGGGCAGCGGCCGTTGTCTTCCAGGACCAGATAGCGTCCGTCGCGGTCGCGGATGAGGTCCGTGCCGCAGACATGGATGTAGGCATCCTTCGGCACCGAGACCCCGACGAATTCCGGACGATAATGAGAGGCACCGAAGACGACCTCCGGAGGAATCACGCCGTCCTTGATGATGCGTTGCTCATGGTAGACGTCGTAGAGGAACAGGTTCAGGGCGGTGATGCGCTGGACCAGGCCGGCCTCGATGTGTTCCCACTCGCCGGCGGGGATCACCCGTGGGAAAGGATCGAAAGGGAAGACGCGCTCGGTGCCTTTCTCGTCGCCGTAGACCGTGAACGTGATGCCTTGCTTAAGGAAGAGCAGCTCGAGGCTGCGGAGCTTCTGGCTGAGTTCCTCGTTGCCGAGGCCGGAGAGTTTTTCGGCCACGTTCCGGTAATAAGGACGGATTACGCCGTGCTCATCGACGAGTTCGTCGAAGAGGTCGGCCCCTTTGTAGTCTGAAAGGATCATGCCTAGAAGTAAGCAAGACCCCTGCCATCCTCGGGATGGCGGGCGGATGGCCAAAAACCTCGTAGTCCGAGAACTAACTTAGGCACGCCCTGCCAAAAACAGGCAGGTCAGAGACCTTCGCGGTCCGGCCGGCCCTTCGGCGGGGTCGGAATGATGCCCTTGGAGCGGAAGAATTCGCCGAGCACTTCGGAGCGCGCTGCGGCGAGCTGGTTCTTCCGGACGTCATCCGGCGTGAGCAGTTTCTGTCGTTCGGTCATGATGCGCCGGAGCTGCATGAGGGCCGACTGCTGCAGCTGGCGGACGCGTTCGCGGGTGAGCTTGAAACGTTCGCCGACCTCTTCGAGCGTGAGGGGGCTTTCGCCGTTCAGGCCGAAGCGGTGGGTGAGGATCTCGGCTTCGCGGGGTTCGAGCGCGGCGAGCATCGTGGCGATCTCGTCGTTGTCGGACTTGCCTCGAAGGGTCTCGAAGGGCGTGCGCTCGGACTCGTCCTTGACCAGGTCGCCGAGCGTGGCGTCGCCTTCCTCGCCGACGGGTTGGTCGAGCGAAGCCGCGCGGTTGGCGACGGACTTCATGTGGACGACCTTCGCAAGGGGGATTTCCATCGCCATCGCGATCTCTTCGTTATGCGGTTCGCGGCCGAGTTCGGCGGCGAGCTGGTTGGTCACGCGGCGCATCTGCGCGATGCGGTCGACCATGTGCACCGGCAGGCGGATCGTCTTCCCGCTCGTCGCGAGCGCGCGCTTGATGGCCTGCTTGATCCACCACGAGGCATAGGTGCTGAGCTTGCCGCCCTTGTCGGGGTCGAAGCGTTCGACGGCTTTGATCAGGCCGAAGTTGCCTTCGCTGATGAGGTCCATCAGCGACAGCCCGAAATTGTCGTAGTCCTTGGCGATGCGGACGACCAGGCGGAGGTTGGACTGGATCATCTGCTGGCGGGCCTCTTCGTCGCCCTTGAGGACGCGTCGCGCCAGGGCGGTCTCCTGCTCGAGCGTCAGGAGCGGCGTCTTGCCGATCTGGTCGAGGTAGTAGCGGATCGGCGAACGCTCTTCCGTGGACAACTCTTCCCAAGGCAGGCCGGGTTCGGTGGGGTCCGCATCAGGGGTAGGGATGGGGGGAGGGGTAGGGCGCAGAGCCGTGGTCGGCTTGGGAGAGACGCGTGCGCCCGGCTTCGGGGGGGGCGGGAGCTTCTTCGGTTCCTTCGCGGGCTTGGCCGGCGGCACGATCTTGGAGCGGCCCTTTTTAGCGGCTTCCGCCGAAGGCTTGGCCTTCGACGCGGCGCTTTTCTTGGGCTTGGCTTTGGGCACTTGCGGGCGTCTCAGGAGCGCAGGCCGGCGGCAAGTCCGAGGGCGCGCAGGACGCTCTTGGACTTGTTGATGGTTTCTTCGTATTCGGAAGTCGGGACCGAGTCGGCGACGACGCCGGCGCCGGCTTGGATGCTCGCGACGCCGGCGCGGAGCGAGGCGGTGCGGATGACGATGCAGGAGTCGTGGCCGCCATCGAAGCCGAAGTAACCGACGGCGCCGCCGTAGACGCCGCGGCGTTCGCCTTCGAGTTCGGAGATGACCTGCATCGCACGCACCTTGGGAGCTCCGGAAAGGGTGCCGGCCGGGAACGTGGCGCGGAAGAGGTCGAACGCATCCTTCTCGGGCGCGAGCTGGCCTTCGACCTGCGACACGATGTGCATCACGTGCGAGTAACGTTCCACGATCGCGTAGTCTGGCACCTGCACCGTGCCGGGGACGCAGACGCGTCCGAGGTCGTTGCGCGCGAGGTCGACGAGCATCAGGTGTTCGGAGCGTTCCTTCGGGTCCGCGAGCAGTTCGGTTTCGAGCTGGCGGTCGGCGGCTTCGTCGGCGCCGCGCGGGCGGGTGCCCGCGATGGGGCGGATCTCGCAGAGGCGGCCCGTGAGGCGCACGTTCACTTCCGGGGAGGCGCCGACGACGTCGAAGCCGCGACCGGTCTCCAGCACGAACATGTAGGGCGACGGGTTCACATGGCGCAGCACGCGGTAGAGGTCGAGCGGATCGCCCTTGAAGGCGACGTCGGTGCGGCGCGAGAGCACGACCTGCACGCAGTCGCCGGCGCGGACGTATTCCTGGGTGCGACGGATGGCGGCCTCGAAACTTTCCTGGGTGAAGTTGGCCTGGCCCGCGGCGAGTTCGGCGGCGGCGGGCAGTTCGGCGGCGACGGCGGCGCGCGGTCCCGTGACCACGGCGCGAAGGGCTTCGAGTTCCTGCTTCGCGGCGGCCCAGGCGGCATCGGCGTCGGCCGGCGACTTCACGCGGGCGTTGACGATGAGGCGGAGGGTCTGACGGGCGTTGTCGAAGGCGACCACGCGGTCGACCAGCATGAAGTGGAGCAGGGGCGTCCCGGCCGGATCCTTGGCGGGCTTGGGGACGGTGGGTTCGATGCGGTGGACGTATTCGTAGCCGACCATGCCGACCATGCCGCCGACGAACGGAGGCAGACCAGGCACCTTGGCCACGCGCAGGCCGGAGAGTTCCTTCTTCACCAGGGAGAGCGGGTCCGCCGGAGTGGGCAGGGTCTCCTTGGAGCCATCGCGCCGGACGATTTCCGTGCGGTCCTCCCAGGCGGTCAGGGTCATGGCCGGGGCGGCGCCGCAGAAGCTGTAGCGGCCGAGCTTATCTCCGCCCGTGACGGATTCGAAAAGGAAGGGGGAGCCGAGGGCCCGGAGGCGGGCGTAGACCGAGACGGGGGTCTCCAGGTCGGCCATCAGGTCCAGGCAGACCGGGATGAGGTCGGACTGCTGGGCCAACTGGCGGAAAGTAGCTTGGTCGGGGACTAGGCTCACGCGGTCATTTAGATGCCTAAACCTATGGTTTGGAAACCAATTAAAGCAAACCCGCCCGATTGAAGGCGGCGGGCCAGTTCAGGCCTTCTTGGCGGCGGTCCAGCGACCCCAGAGCGACAGGGGGAGCAGGCGGCCGTTGTTCTCCTGCTTCAGGGCCAGTTCGCCGATGTCGACCCGGCCGCCCAGGCCGCGGGTGACTTCTTCGAGCAGGTTGTGGCAGAGGATGGAAGAAGCGTCGATCGTGTAGACCGTCAGGATCATGAACTGGGCCTGCGGGGAGAGCAGTTCGCGGCAGGCGCGGAGGAGGGGGGCGAGGTCGCGTTCGACCTTCCAGAACTCGCCGGACGGACCGCGGCCGAAGGCGGGCGGGTCGAGCATGATGGCCTCGTATTGGTTGCCGCGTTTGACCTCGCGCTTCACGAACGTCATCGCGTCCTCGATGATCCAGCGGATCGGCTCCTGGGCCATGCCGGAGAGCTCCTGATTGCGGCGACCCCAGGCCACGGCGGGCTTGGAGGCGTCGACGTGCGTGACGTGCCAGCCGGCTTGGGCGGCGCCGAGCGAGGCCGCGCCGGTGTAGCCGAACAGATTGAGCAGGCGGGGGCGCGGCTCGAGTTTCTGGGGGCGGTCGGCGACCCATTTCCAATGCGGAGCCTGTTCGGCGAAGACGCCGAACTGCTTGGAGTTGTCCATGAACCGCAGCTGGAAACGCAGCTTGCCGAGGCGGGTCTCCCATTCCTTGGGGCAGTTGCCCTTGAGCTTCCAGCGGCCTTCGCGGCCTCCTTCCTCATGTTCGGCGACCGCGCGGGACCATTCGGCGGCGGGCAGGGACTTGCTCCACCAGGCCTTGGGCTCGCTCCGGATCATCCGGACGCCGCCGATCTCCTCCAGCTTGAAGCCGTCGCCGGAATCCAAGAGGCGGTGCCCTTCCCAGTCGCTCACGAGTACGCTGATTTCCACGCGCGCATCGTGGGCGGCCGAGGGCCGGGAGGGAAGCCCGCTTTTGCTCGCCTAATTTTTTTCCGCCCTTCCTCTTGGGAGCATGACGCGTGAGCTGGCCAGCGCCCGCTGGGAGACTAAGGTCTCCGGGTTGGTCGCGCTCGCACGCGACTGGGCCGGGCCCGGGCTGCCGCCGCTGACGCTCAATCCGCCGGCGCGACTGACCTTGCTCGAGCCGGCGGACGTCCGCGCCTGGGCCTTGCGCTCGGGTCATTGGATCGAAGGCGGCCGCCTCCACTTCTTCTTCTGGAAAGCGCTCTGCCCGGAGGCCGCGGACGGCTCCGTCAGCGTGGTCGGACCTTTCAACGACTGGGGCCGCGCCGTGGACATGGAGCGCTGGCAGCTGCGCCCCGTCTGCGTGGCCGGCGCCGAAGGCTTCGAGCTGGCGGCGGACCTCGCCGAAGTCCTCGGCGACGCCGATGAGGCCGTCTTCAAGTTCCTGCGCGCCGGCGGCCGCTGGGTCGAACCACCGCACGACGCCGACAACGTCCGCCGCGACGACGGCAACCATCGTAACCTCGTCGTCTCGCGACGCCGCACCGACCGTCACGTGTTCCGTTTCCATGCGGCCGACGTCGATCCTTCCGCCGCGCCCGTGCGCATGGTGTATGAGACTCCGGAGCTCCTCGAACTCGGCGACATCCTCGCGTCCGAGCCGCTCGACGTGCTCGAGCCGGCGGGTGGTTTCGGCGCGACCGTGAGCGCGCGTTCGACCTTGTTCCGTGTGTTCGCGCCCCGCGCCGGCTCGGTGGAAGTCTCCTGGCGCCATCCGACCGGCGGCGGCACGCACCTGCTCTCGCTCAAGCCGGAAGGGCAGGGTGCCTGGTCGGCCTTGTGGCCGGAAAATCTCGGCGGCGCCCATTATTGGCTGCAGGTCTCCTCTCCCGAGGACGGTTTCGTCGATCGCTTCGGCGGCGTCAACATCGTCGACCCTTGGGCCCGCGCCGTGGTCGGTCCGGGACAGGCCGCGGGGCTCGTCGTGGGCCCCGAGGCGTTACGGCCTTTCGACGACGGCTTCGTCCCGCCCGCGGTCGAAGACCTCGTGATTCTCGAAGGTCATCTCCGTGATCTCCTCGGACTTGCCGACGGGGCCCCGGCCGCCGGCGGCTACCGAGACCTCGCCCGCTATGTCCGCACGCGGGGCAACTATCTGCGCGCGCTCGGCGTGAATGCGTTAGAGCTGCTGCCGTGCGCGGAGTTCGAGCACG
>JBILLR010000116.1:0-3549 GCA_044375965.1 Opitutales bacterium | reverse complement strand
GGGGAGGGGCCTCCGCCGACAGTAGTCCCATGTGCGCGGACAAGAAACCCGCCTCGGCTTCCGGCAAGGAAGGCTTCGAGGCCGAACTCAAGCAGCTCGAGCAGCTCGTCGAGTCGCTCGAGTCCGGCGATGTCTCGCTCGACGCGCTCGTCGCGAAGTATGAGGAAGGGGTGCGCCTGCTGAAGTCCTGCCAGAAGTCGCTCGAGGCCGCCGAACTGCGCATCGAACAGCTGGGCAAGCGCGGCGAAGACGCGCAGGACTGATGTCGCTCCTCGCGTCCATCCGCGGTCCGGCCGACGTCAAGGCCCTCGCGCCCGAGCAGCTCCCGCTCCTCGCGCAGGAGATCCGCGAACGCCTCGTGACCGTCACCGCGAAGAACGGCGGCCACGTGGGCCCCAACCTCGGCGTGGTCGAACTTTCGATCGCCCTGCACCGCGTCTTCGGCACGCCGCAGGACAAGTTCGTCTTCGACGTGGCCCACCAAGGCTACGTGCACAAGCTCCTCACCGGCCGCAACGGCGCCGACTTCGACGGCATCCGTACGACCGGCGGGCTCAGCGGCTTCCTCAACCGCGAGGAGAGCCTGCACGACGTCTTCGGCGCGGGCCACGCCGGCACGGCGCTCTCCGCCGCCGTCGGCCTGGCCAACGCGCGCGACCGCCTCGGCGAGGGCTCGCATGTCGTCGCCCTCATCGGCGACGCGGCCCTCACCTGCGGCGTCACGATGGAGGCCCTCAACAACGCCGCGAAGTCGACCAAGCGCCTGGTCATCGTCCTCAACGACAACGAGTGGTCCATCGACCGCAACGTCGGCGCGGTCGCCGACATCCTGAGCCGCCTCATCGTCACGCGGCCTTACAACAACTCCCAGCAGGGCCTGAAGCGTTTCCTCGGCAAGACCCGCGCCGGCACCAAGTTCCTCGACTTCGGACGCAGCTTCAAGCGCCACGTGAAGAACTGGTTCACGCACAGCTCCTCGCTCTTCGAGCAGTATGGCGTACGTTACGTCGGTCCGATCGACGGCCATGACCTCGGCGCCCTCGAGCGCTACCTGAACTTCTGCAAGGATTCCCAAGGCCCCATCCTCCTCCACGTCCGCACGGAGAAAGGCCGCGGCCTCGGCGCCGCGCTCAGGAATCCGGAGAAATTCCACGGCACGGGCGCCTTCGACCCGGAGACCGGCGACTCGCTCGCTTCCGGCGTCGCCGGCGCCCCCAAGGCCTGGCAGGACGTCTTCGGCGCGCTCCTCGTCCGCGAGGCCAAGGCCGACGCCCGCGTCGTCGGCATCACCGCCGCGATGCCTTCCGGCACCGGCCTCAACCAGCTGAAGAAGGAGCTGCCCGCGCAGTATCACGACGTCGGCATCGCCGAGGAGCACGCCGCGCTCTTCGCCGCCGGCATCGCCGCGCGCGACCTCCGCCCGGTCTGCGCGATCTACTCCACCTTCATGCAGCGCGCCTACGACATGGTCATCCATGACGTCTGCCTGCAGCGCCTGCCGGTCACCTTCTGCATGGACCGCGCGGGCGTCTCGCCCAGCGACGGCCCGACGCACCACGGCCTCTTCGACATCGCCTACCTGCGCTGCGTCCCGAACGTCACGCTGATGCAGCCGAAGGACGAGGACGAGTTCGCCGACATGCTGCATACCGCGCTGAAGTCCGGCGCGCCGATGTTCATCCGCTACCCGCGCGGCGCCGCCGCCGGCAAGGCGATCAAGGGGGAGCCCGCGCTCATCCCCCTCGGCCAGGCCGAGATCCTCCGTCCCGGCGCCGACGTCCAGCTCTGGGCCCTCGGCACGATGGTGCCCGAGGCCGAGGCGCTCGCCGAAAAGCTTGCCGCCGCGACCGGGCTCACCGTCGGCGTGGTTAACGCACGCTTCGCCAAGCCGATCGACAGTACTTTGCTCGTCAACCAGGCCAAGGCCGCGAAACTCATCGTCACGCTCGAAGACGGCGCCGTCACCGGCGGCTTCGGCACGGGCGCGCTCGAGGTCCTCGCCGAACACGGCGTGCGCACGCCGTTGCTCCGCCTCGGCTGGCCCGACCGTTTCGTCGGCCATGCGAGCGACGTGAAGACCCTTCGCGCCGCCAACGGCCTCTCGCCCGACCAGATGTTCGCCGCGATCCGGGAGAAGGTGGGTTGAGTTAGGGATAGGGACAGGCGCACGGACAGGGACGGTTCCGATGCTGAGGGGCAGACGCTGGGACGGTCTCAGGAGATGCCGTCACTGCGCCCTTCCCTCTCCCTAGGTATCGAAACCTGTTCGTGCCCCTGTCCCTGCCTCTGTTCTTGTTTCTAGGTAGGGCTGACCACCCTTGGTCAGCCGCGTTTGAGCGAGGGTGCTCAACCCTACCCAAGGCAAAAGCCATCACTCAAAGGGAAACCGGAGACCGGAGGATTGGCTGGGGATGTTTCTTGCGGGTCTCAGGTCTCGGCCATCGGGAACCTGGTACGGGTTTTCAGGTTCAGGTGCTGGTGCAGGAACTCTGCCATCTGTCATCCGTCATCGTTTCAGCCATCTACCCCTACCCCTGTCGCTACCCCTTCTCTCACTTCTTCTCCTCGATCTGCTTCCTCATCTCCTCGGCCCGGGCGGTCGCTTCTTCGGCGTGGCGGACGGCTTCGGTGAGTTTCGTGAGGATGAGTTTCTCGCGTTCTTGCAAGGCGGTGAGGCGCGCGTCGCGGGCCTTCACGGCGTCTTCCCAGCCGCGGAGGGCCGCCTGCCAGTCCTTGGTGCGGGCCACGAACTCCACGGTCTGTTTCTTGATCTCCGTTTCGGCGGCGGCGCGCTGCGCGCGCGTGCGTTCGAGCTGCGTACGCAGTTCAGCGAGGTCCTGGCGCAGGCCTTCGCCTTCGGCGCGCGCCTGGGCGAGGTCGGCGGTCAGCTTGGCGCGCGTCGCGCCTTCGGCGGCGTAGTCGGCGCGCAGGCCGAGGTCGCGCTGCCACTGCCAGCCGGCGACGACGACGAGCAGGCCGATCAGGACATACTGGAGGGCGCGCACGCTCATCGGCTTTCGACGGGCTCGGCGGCGAAGCGGACCTCGGTGATGCCAGCCTCGCCGACGGCCTCGAGGGCGCGGGTCATCGCGGCGAAGGGCGTGCGGGCGTCGCCCTGCACGAGCGCGGCGCGTCCCGGCGCGGCGGCGGCGCGACGGCGCAGCTCGGCGACGAGTTCGTTGCGGCCGAGGGCGCGGCCGTCGAGCGAGAGCGTGCCGGCGGCGTCGACGGCGACGACAAGGTCGCGTTCGGCGGAGGCGGTGGCCGCGCCGGAGGTGGGCAGACGCACGGGCGCGAGCGCCTGGCTCTGCGTCAGGCCGAGCGTGGCCAGGATGAACGTGGCCAGCAGGAAGAACATGATGTCGATGAGCGGCACGATCTCGATGCGCGCGCCCGTCTCCTCATCCTTCGGCCGGCGGAGTCGGAGGGCCATCTCAGCGACGGCGCCCGGCTTCGTCGGGCGCAGGTTGGAAATCGCTCACCGGCTGGCCGGCGGCCGCGGCGCTCTTCAGCGCGATCTCGGCCTGGTTGATGGCCTGCTCGAGGTCA
>JBILLR010000093.1:0-3567 GCA_044375965.1 Opitutales bacterium | reverse complement strand
CCTGGATGATCGGCAGCTTGAATTCCTTGGCGAATTCCCAGTCGCGTTCGTCGTGCGCCGGCACGGCCATGATCGCGCCGGTGCCGTAGGTGATGAGGACGTAGTCGGCGGTCCACACGGGGATCTTCGCGCCGTTGACGGGGTTGATGGCGTAGGCGCCGGTGAATACGCCGGTCTTCTTCTTGTCGGCGAGGTCGGTGCGCTCGAGGTCGGTCTTGTTGCGGACCGCGGCGACGTAGCTTTCGACGGCGTTCTTCTGGGCGGCCGTGGTGATCTTGCCGATGAGCGGATGCTCGGGCGCGATGACCATGTAGGTCGCGCCGTAAAGGGTGTCCGGACGGGTGGTGAAGACCGTCAGGGTGTCGGCATGGCCGTCCAGCTTGAAGGTGACCTCGGCGCCCTCAGACTTGCCGATCCAGTTCTTCTGGAGGCGCTTGGTCGAGTCAGGCCAATCGACGTGGTCGAGGCCTTCGATGAGCTTGTCGGCGTAGGCGGTGATGCGCAGGACCCACTGGCGGATCGGGCGGCGTTCGACGGGATGGTTGCCGCGGTCGGAGCGAGGACCTTCCGGGGTGTTCAGGACTTCCTCGTTCGCCAGGACGGTCCCGAGGGCCGGGCAGAACCACACCGGCTTTTCGGAGACGTAGGCGAGGCCGTGACGGAAGAGCTTGAGGAAGATCCACTGCGTCCAGCGGAAGTAGTTCTCGTCCGTGGTGGAGAGTTCGCGGTCCCAGTCGATGGCGAAGCCGAGCATCTGCAGCTGACGACGGAAGTTGTCGATGTTGCGCTTGGTCTGGACGGCCGGGTGCTCGCCGGTGGCGATGGCATGCTGCTCGGCAGGCAGGCCGAAGGCGTCCCAGCCCATCGGGTGGAGGACGTTGAAGCCGTTGGCCTTCTTGTAGCGGGCGAGGATGTCCGAAGCGGTATAGCCTTCCGGGTGGCCGATGTGAAGGCCGGCGCCGGAGGGGTAGGGGAACATGTCCAGGACGTAATACTTCGGCTTGCCGCACGAGACCGGTTCGGTGCGGAAGGTGGCGCCGGCTTTCCAAGCGGCCTGCCACTTCTGCTCGAAGGCGGGGAAATCGTAGCTGCCGGGTTTTGTTTCCGAAGTGTCCATGAAGGCGTGCAGATAGGAGGTTCGGGACGGCGCTGGCAAGGTTTTGGAGCAGACGGCGACCCTATCCCGCTTGCCTAGGCCCTTCGGCGGGGGTTATGTGCCTTCATGAACGTGCTCGTGGTGGGCGGTGCCGGCTACATCGGCAGCCATTGCGTCCGGCAGGCCGCGGCCGCCGGGCACGTGGTCGCCGTGCTCGATGACCTGTCCTACGGCCATGCGGAATCGGTTCCGGCCGGGGTGCGCCTCTTCCGCGCCGACATGGGAGATCAGGCCGCCGTCCGTGCCGCTCTGGGCGAGACCCGTGCGGAGGTGGTCATCGATTTCGCGGCTTACACGAATGTCGGCGAATCCGTCCAGCAGCCGGAGCGCTACCACGAGAACAACGTGGTCCGCACGGAAGGCCTGCTCCAAGCGATGCTCGCCGAGGGCGTGAGGAAGCTCGTCTTCTCGAGCACCTGCGCGACCTACGGCGTCCCGGTGAAGATGCCGATGACGGAGGACCTGCCGCAACAGCCCATCAATCCTTACGGGGCCACGAAGCTCGCGGTCGAAAGACGGCTGCGTGCACTCGCCGGCTCGCACGGCCTGAGCTTCGCGGCCTTCCGTTATTTCAACGCCGCCGGAGCCTCGGCCAACGGAGCCATCGGTGAAGACCATGCGCCGGAGACGCACCTGATCCCGCTGGCCATCGCCGCCGCGCTCGGCCGGCGTCCGCCGCTGAAGGTCTTCGGAGACGATTACCCGACGCCCGACGGTACCTGCCTCCGGGATTACGTGCACGTTGACGACCTCTCCCGCGCCCACCTTGACGTGCTGCCGAAGCTGAGTCAGCCCGGGCAGGCCCTCTTCTATAATCTCGGCACGGGTACGCCCTATTCCGTCAAGGACGTCATCGCGAGCGTGGGCCGCATCCTTGGTCGGCCCGTCCCCTATGAGATGGCCGCCCGCCGCGAAGGCGATCCGCCCGCGCTTTACGCCGATGCTTCGAAGGTCCGCCGCGAACTAGGCTGGGTCCCGCGTTACGACACGCTCGACAGCATCGTGCTGTCGGCATGCAATTGGCACCTTGCCCGTCCCAAGGGCTACGCCTCCTGACCCGATGTCCGAGCAACTCCACCCGCACTGGCGCATCCAGTACATCCGCACCCGCAAGGAGCCGGGTGCCGGTAGTCCGTTCGCGGCCCTGCTCGCGGCGAACGACGACGAGGCCAACCTGATCCTCCATCGCGGACGCCACTGTTTCGTCATCCTCAATAACTCGCCTTATAATCCCGGTCACCTGATGGTGCTGCCGAACCGCGAGGTCGGCGAACTTGCCGACCTCACCGCCGAAGAGCGCGCCGAGATGATGGATCTGCTGGTCCGCTGCCAGGCTGTTCTGCAGAAGGTGATGAGTCCCGCGGGCTTCAACATGGGGCTCAATATCGGCAAGGCCGCCGGCGCAGGCATCCCGACGCACCTGCATTTCCACGTCGTGCCGCGCTGGGACGGCGACCACAACTTCATGCCGGTCATCGGCGACACGCGCGTCCTGCCGCAGGCTCTCGCCGAGCTCTGGACCCGCCTCAGGCCCGTCTTCGCCGCCGCATGAGCCGGGTCGTCGGCATCTCCGTCCGTCACGCGAAGACCAAGGTCTCCGCGGTGTCCGTCCGGCGGGTCGTCCATGCCCTCGACAAACTGAAGGGTTATCGTTGTCCCGAGGGTTCTCTCTCCATCGCGTTCCTGGGCGACAAGGAGACCGCGAAGCTGCACGACGAATTCCTCGGCGACCCCACGGTGACCGACGTCATCACGTTCGTCGGTGAGGAGCATCCGGGCGAGCCTTTCGCCGGCGAGATCTGCGTGAACATCGATCAGGCCCGCCGGGCCGCCAAGGAGCACGGCGTCACGCTCGCCACCGAGCTGCGCCTTTATGTCGCCCACGGCTGGCTGCACCTTTCCGGCCTCCGCGACGGCAACCGCAAGGAGTCGGCGGCGATGCGCGTCGGAGAGGCCGTAGCTGTCTCGCACCTCGACAAGCTCGGCGCCAAGCTACGGGTCCGCGATTAACGGACTCGCCCTCGGCTCCGCCGCCGTCCAAGTTTCCTGCAGGATGAAGCGCACCGTCATCATTCACTCCGGCGGAATGGACTCCACCGTGCTCCTGGCCCACCTCGTGGCTGAGGGCCGGGAAGTGCACGCGCTTTCCGTGGACTACGGACAGCGACACCGCCGCGAGCTCGTGGCTGCGGCCGAGATCTGCGCCCAATACAGGGTCCCTCATCGCGTGGCTGATCTCCGCGGCGTGACCTCGCTGTTCGGTGCCAACGCGCTGACCGACGCCCAGATGGCCGTACCTGAAGGACATTACGAGGAGGCCAGCATGAAGGCCACCGTCGTGCCGAACCGCAACATGCTGCTCATCGCGACCGCCGCCGCTTGGGCGATGTCGCTCAAGGCTTCTTCCGTCG
>JBILLR010000002.1:0-34496 GCA_044375965.1 Opitutales bacterium | reverse complement strand
TGGCGTCGACGGACTCGTAGGCGTTCGGGATGCCCCACTTGGTCGCGGCCTTCTGGGCGGCGCCCGGCGCCGGATCGGCGACGGCGATGATCTCCGCGCCCGCCTGCTTGAAGCCGGCGGCGTGGTACTGGAGCATGCCGCCTGCCCCGATGACGCCTACTTTGGTGGCCATGATGTGGTCGCGGATGAGGGTTGATTACTTGCCCTGAGCGGCCTTGTCGAAGGCGGCGTCGAAGGCGACCTTGTTGCTCGGGAAGGCGAGCTTCCTGACGTAGGCGGCCGATTCGGCGGCGCCGAAGAAGCGGTCCATGCGGCCGTCTTCCCACTCGACGGAGAGCGGGCCGGCGTAGCCGACGTCGTTGAGGGCGACGATGACGTCCTCGAACTTGATGTCGCCGCGGCCGACGGAGCGGAAATCCCAGGCGCGCCGCGGATCGCAGAAATCGGTGTGGCCGCCGAACACGCCGACGGAACCGTCGCCGTGACCCCACCAGACATCCTTCATGTGGGCGTGGTGGATCTGCTTGCCGAAGGTGCGGATGAACTTCACGTAGTCGACGCCCTGGTAGCCGAGGTGGCTGGGGTCGTAGTTGAAGCCGAAGCGTTTGTGGTTGCCGACGGCGTCGAGCGCGCGCTGGGCGGAGGCGATATCGAAGGCGATCTCGGTCGGGTGCACTTCGAGGCCGAAATAGACGTCCTGCTTCTCGAAAGCCTCGAGGATGGGCTTCCAACGCTTGGCGAAGTCGTCGTAACCCTTCTGCAGGTAAGCCTGGTTGGTGGGCGGGAAGGCGTAGATCGCGTGCCAGATGGAAGAGCCGGTGAAGCCGTTGACGACGGTCTTGCCGGAGCCCTTCGGCTTGTTGGCCATGTAGGCCTTGCCGGCGTCGAAGAACTTGCGGGCGGCCTGGGCGGTCAGGGCCATCTCGGCGCACGCGCGCTGACGGACGCCTTCCGGATTGCCGTCGCCCCAGACGTGGGCGGGCAGGATGCACTGGTGACGCTCATCGATGTTGTCGCAGGTGGCCTGGCCGACGAGGTGCGAAGAAATCGCCCAGCAGCCAAGGTCGTGCTTCTTCAGGAGTTCCCAGACGGACTCGACGTAGCCCTTCTCGTTGACGGCACGGACGACGTCGAAATGGTCGCCCCAGCAGGCGAGCTCGACGCCTTCGTAGCCCATGGCTTTGACCTTGGGAAGAAGGTCGGCGATCTTGAGGTCGGCCCACTGGCCGGTGAAGAGGGTGACAGGACGCTGTGACATGGTGATCGGGGGTGAGCCCACAATGTCAGCCAATCAGCCCGCTTTGTTCAAGTGGGCAATGCTCACAGCGCCCGATTTATGCCTTTCGCGACAGTGATTGGCCCAGTTCGGCCTCGAGCTTATCGTAGGCCGCCCGGAGGGCCGGGTTCGGCTGGACGACACCCGGGGCGGGAGCGCAGAAAACGGGCTCCAGCTCGGCCATCTTGGCTCCGCAGGCGCCCTCGGCGGCGCGGAGCGCGGCACCCAGGGCGGCGGAGTCGGAGACGGCGAGACGGAGGACCGGGGCGCCGAAGACGTCGGCGAAGATCTTCGCCACGGACGGGTTCTCGGAAGCCCCGCCGGTGAGGAGCAGCTGCGTGGTCGGGGTGCCGACCCAGCGGCTGTGGAAACGGAGGCTGAGCGCCTGGCCTTCGACGGCGGCGCGAGGCAGCGAGGCCTGGGTGGTGGCGGCGCCGAGGGCGATGCGTCCGGCCGGACGACGCGGCGTGATCTCGGGCTCCTCCATCGGAAGCACTGCGGAGACCGCGGCGGGCGAAGCGTCGACAGCGGCGGAGAAAGCCGGCCAGTCGGCATGACCGCATTCGCGGCGGATGGCTTCGCGGGCGAGCGAACCGTTGCGCACGCAGACGAGGCTCATGCTGCCGCCCATCGGGTTTCCGAAAGCGTGGCCGAGGCCGGCGGAGTCGGTGCGGATGCCTTCGATCGCGGCGAAGAGCGTGTCACTCGTGCCGAGGCTGATGACGACCTTGCCGGGCTTGGAGGCGCCCATGCCGACGAGGCTGGAGGGATTATCGCCGGTGCCGATGACGACCTGGCACTTCGGCGAGAAGCCGTGGCGCGCGACGAAGTAGGCGGAGATGGCGCCCGCGACGGTGGAACCCGGACGGACAGGCGGAAGCTTGGCGGCGAGATCGGGAGCGGTCGCGGCAAGCGCGGCGGGAGCCCAGTCACCCTTGCGGATGTCCATCAGGTTCATGCCCGCGCCGTCACCGGTGTCGATCGCGGCGTCCTTGCCGGCGAGCACCGAAGCGAAGAAAGAAGAGACGAGGTGGACGCGCTTGGTCCTGGCCCAGGCGGAGGGCTCGAGCTTGGCGAAACGGCGGATCTGCGGCCCGGTGAAGCGCATCGTCGCGACGGAGCCGGTCAGGTCGCAGACGGCCTGGTCACCGCCGAGGGCGGCGGCGATCTCGGCGCATTCGGCCGCGGTGGACGAATCCATCCAGATCGGCGAAGAGCGGCGGGCGAGGACCGGCGAGATCTTCGCGGACAGCGAAGTCGCGCGATTTCCGTCGGCGAGCGCGGCTTCGTAGCCGGGGGCGAGATAGACGCTGCCGTGCTGCTGGCCGGAGACCGAGACCGCGTCGACCTTCGAGAGGTCGGTCAGCTTGGCGAGGCGATCGAGCGCGAGCTCGAGGCCGTCCAGCCAGAGGAGCGGATCGGCGTGCACTTCGCCGCCCTTCCCTCCGCGGAGGAATCCTTCCGGATGTCCGCGGTCGGGGAAGTCGGCGCCGAAGGCCGCGCGGGCGCGGGCGATCGTCGTGCCTTTCGCCGTGTCCAGCACGAGCGCCGTCGCGCTCTGCGTGGACAGGTCAAGACCCAGGACGATCGCCATGGCCTCAGCGGATGTATTCGTTGATCAGGTTCTCGAGCATCTCCTGGCGGCCGGACGCGAGGGCCGGCGCCTTGATGCCCTGAGCGTAGGCGTCGAGCTGGGCGAGGGTGACCTTGCCGGACTCGACCTTCTTGCCGATGCCGCTGTCCCAGGAGGCGTAGCGCTTCTCGACGAACTTATCCATCTTGCCGTCCTTGATGATGGCGTGGGCGATCTTGAGGCCGCGGGCGAAGGCGTCCATGCCGCCGATGTGGGCGTGGAAGAGGTCGACCGGCTCGTGCGATTCGCGACGACGCTTGGCGTCGAAGTTGAGGCCGCCCTTGGTGAAGCCGCCCATCTTGAGGATGCGCAGCATGATGTTCGTCGTGAGGTAGAGGTCGGTCGGGAACTGGTCGGTGTCCCAGCCGAGGAGCGTGTCGCCCCGGTTGGCGTCGACCGAGCCGAGGGCGTCGGCGCCCATGGCGACCTCCATCTCATGCTCCATCGTGTGACCGGCGAGAGTGGCGTGATTGGTCTCGAGGTTCAGCTTGAAGTGCTTCAGCAGGCCGTATTCGCGGAGGAAGTTGAGGCAGGCGGCCGAGTCGGAGTCATACTGATGGGTCGAGGGTTCGCGCGGCTTGGGCTCGATCAGGAACTGGCCCTTGAAGCCGATCTTCTTCGCATGGTCGACGGCGAGATGCAGGAGCGCGGCCAGATGGTCGAGTTCCCGCTTCATGTCGGTGTTGACGAGGGTGGCGTAGCCTTCGCGGCCGCCCCAGAAGACGTAACCTTCGCCGCCGAGAGCCTTGGTGGCCTCGAGCGCGTGACGGACCTGGCTGGCGCCGTAGGCGAAGACGTCGGCGTTGGGCGAGGTGCCCGCGCCCTGCGCGTAGCGCGGGTGGGCGAAGAGACAGGCGGTACCCCAGAGGAGCTTCTTGCCGGTACCTTTCTGGTAGGCCTTCAGCTCCTTGGTGACGCGGGCGAGATTGGCGTGGGTCTCGGTCAGGGTCTTGCCTTCCGGAGCGATGTCGCGGTCGTGGAAGCAGTAGAAGTCGATCTGGCACTTCTGGAGGAACTCGAAGAAGACCGGGACGCGGCGGAGGGCGTTGTCGAGGGAGTCGGAACCGTCATCCCAAGGCATGAGGGCGGTGCCGGCGCCGAACGGGTCGGAGAGGCTGTTGCGCATCACGTGCCAGTAGGCGGCGGCGAAGCGCATGTGGTCCTTCATCTTCTTCCCGCCGATCTTCTCGTCCGGGTTGTAGTGCTTGAAGGCGAACGGGTTCTTAGACTTCGGTCCTTCGAACTCGATGACCGGGACATTGGGGAAGTGCGACATGACTTATGGGAGGGAGGGTTCTGACATTGGAGGCGGTCCAACGACTGCCAAGAAAGGAATGACCCAGGCCTATGAACGAAACGACAGGCAGGGAGTCCGCATACAACTGCGCCTTGCGCCTCCGGGCGGCCACCCTAAGGTGGCCGCATGGAGGTCGTCCACACCATCCCCGAGCTGCGCGCCGCGGTCGCCCGGGCCCGTCAGGCGGGCAAGTCCGTCGGTTTCGTCCCGACGATGGGCTGCCTGCACGAAGGACACCTCGGCCTCATCCGCCGGGCCAAGGCGGAGGCCGCCTTCGTCGCGGTCTCGATCTTCGTCAACCCGACCCAGTTCGGACCGAACGAAGATTTCTCGAAATACCCGCGGACCTTCGAAGACGACCGCCGCGGCTGCGAAGCCGCCGGGGCCGACCTGATCTTCGCCCCGACGGCGGCCGACTTCTATCCGGCCGGGGCCTCCACCTGGGTCGACGTCGAAGGCGTGTCCGCCGGACTCTGCGGCGAATTCCGCCCGGGGCATTTCCGCGGCGTGGCCACCGTCGTCGCGATGCTCTTCAACGCCGTCCAGGCGGACGTCGCCGTGTTCGGACGCAAGGACCTCCAGCAGCTGGCGGTGATCCGTCGCATGGTCCGCGACCTGCACCTGCCGGTGCGCATCCTCGCGCATGAGACCGTCCGCGAGCCCAACGGCGTCGCGATGAGCTCGCGCAACCGCTACCTTTCGCCGGAACAGCTGGCGCAGGCGACCGCCATCCCCGCCGCGCTTGCCGCGGCGCAGGCGCTGGCCCGCGCCGGCGTCACCGACGTCGCGAAGCTGCGGGCCGTGGCGAACGACGTGCTGGCCGCGCAGCCCGCGCTGACGCCCCAGTACTGCGAGATCGTCGACCTGGAGACAATGGCGCCCGTGACCTCGACCGCGGGGAAAAGCTGCGCGATCGCCATCGCCTGCCATCTGGGCGCGACGCGGCTGATCGACAACGCCGACCTCTGATCAGGCGAGGCTGAGGTAGACCGCGGCCAGCAGAATCACCGCCCCGATGAGCCGGCGCGTCATGATGGCGCCGCCGACCTGCTTCTCGGAGTTGGCGAACCAATGCCCGACGACCCAGACGAGCGCCACGCTCCACAGGCCGCGCGTGTTGTAGAGGACGTTGGTGACGGTGACTTCATGGTAGACCGCGATGCAGTAGGCGATGCCCATCGCCTGGACGGTCAGGAGCAAGCCTCCGCCGAAAGCCCAGACGACCATAGGTCGGGGCATCTCGCGCAACGGCGCGGAGAAGAACGGGGTCAGCGAGAAGGAAAGCAGGCCGACGGTAGCGAACATCACCGGACCGAAATGGCCGAACCCGAACGCCGGCACCCAGAGCTGCTGCATCACGTCCGTGGCCGCGAAAGCGACCGAGGCGAGGAAAGCGAAGCAGACGCTCACCAGCAGCCGTTCGCGGTTGGCCTGCCATTCCCCGCCCAGCAAGGCCAAGGCCACGGTCGTCAGGAACGTCGCGACCCAGAGCTTCCAGCCTAGTTCCTCGCCGCCCGTCAGGAAGACCAGCAACGCCACGAAGACGACCTTCGTGCCCAGGACCGGCGTGGCGATGGAGATGTCGCCGCGACTGATCGCGATGAACGTGAAGACCTGCCCGATGAAGAAAGCCGTCCCGGCCAGGACCGCGTGGGTGATGTTGGCCGCCGTGAAGGGGGCGCCGCCGTGCAGCAGCCAGGTCTGGAACAGCACGGCCCCGATGAGGTTCACGATGAACAGCACCCGCCAGGGATGCCCCCCGTCCATGGCCCGCTTCAGGGCCATCGCGGCGAAGGTATAGCCCACCGCCGAGCAGAGAGGGATGACGATGGAGGCGGACGAACGCATCAGGCAGCCCAGAACGAAGGCCCTTCCCTCCCCGCTGGCGAGTCCGAACCAAGAAAACACCCCGGCCGACCCGTCCTCGACCTTGCCCCCGGCCGGCCGGCGGGCATGATGGAGGCATGGGTCACTTTTCCTATAAGAACGAGGCGGTGGACCCGCATCGGAAGCTCCTTTCCGAACAGCTCGTCCTCGATCTGGAGCATGTCACGGAGGGCCCGCTGCTCGCCCTCGCCAAGCAGATCCCAGGCGGTTACATCCACCGCGGCCCCTTCCTCAAGGCCTCCAAGTGGCTGTTCAAGAAGCGCCTGATGCATCTGGCGCAAGATGCGGCGGCCATCGCGGAACACCTGCCGTGGTACGCCGCGGCGCTGAAATGGGAGAAGGCCAAACTCATGGAGAGCCTCGATGAACTCGCGGGCACGATCGGGGGCGTCCGCGCCGCCCTGCTCTGCGTGGTCTGGAATAACCAAGCCGAGCAGAAAGACGCCGCGCTGCCCGCCGAACTCCTCGCACGCCTGCTGACGAACGCGAAGCCGCAGGGCGCGAAGCCCGAGGCCAAGGCATGGAAGGCGCTCGTCGCGAAATTCGGCGGCGCGGCGGAGAAGGAACCCCTCGATTCGGTCGATGCGCTCGACTCGGCCGGCAAGACCGTCCGACGCCTCCTGACCGAGATCTCCCAAGGCAAGGCGGCCCGGGAGAACGAAGGCCGCCAGATCCGCCGCCAGCACGCCAACGAACTGGAGGCGAAGGACGCCGAGATCCGCAAGGTCCGCGAAGAAGCCGCCCGCCAGGCGCAGGAAGCGGCCAAGCAATCCGCGGCGGCGGAGGCGGCCCTCCAAGCCGTGCAAGGCAAGCTGGCCAACGAGGAGGCCGAGGTGACCCGGCTCCGCGGCGAACTCGACCGCGCGCGCGAGCACGTGGCGAAGAAGGCCCGCGAGATCGCCGAAGAACTCTTGTCCGAAGAGGTCCGCCCCTGGCTGGCCGACGCCCGCACCTTGAAGTCGGCCTCGGAAGAAGTCGCCAAGCTCCGGCAGCTGACGACGGAGACCGTCGAGAAGGTCCGCAAGGCCCAGCGCGACGCCGACCCCTTCCTGGCCAAGGAACATGAGCTCCGCCAGGCCATCCCGCAGATGGAAGAGATGCTCAAGCTCCTGCGCCGTTACCTGCGCACGGCCGGCCAGGCCCTGCCCGAGGTCGTCGCCCTGGAGAAACGCATCACCGAGCACATCGAGAAGGTCCGCTACGAACTGGAGAAGCGCGACCAGCCTTCCGACCCCTTCCTCGAACGCATCTCGGCCCGCATCAACGGCGCCGACGCCCGCGAACTGAAATCGATCGAGGGCGCCCTGCTGCTCGCCGAACAGGCGGGCCTCGTCGACTCGCGGCACGCCGACCTCTACCGCCGCGACCTCCACCGCCGTCGCTCCTATCTCGCCGACAAGGCGTTCCATGAGCAGAAGCAGTCCGGCCCGCTCGCGCTGCTCGAACGCGCCGTGGCCACGGGCGAGCCGGCCCGTCTCGCGCTGGACGCCAACAACTTCGCCTGCCTCCGCCAAGATTACCTCGGCCTGCGCCTGCCGACCAAGAAGAACGCCCAAGGCGACAGCCGCTTCCTGCTCGACGCGACCGCCCGCCAGAAGGTCGTCCAACTGCTCGAGAAGCTGGCGGACGACGCTCCGGGGCTGCACATCTGGATCAGCTTCGACGGCCAGCAGACCGCGCTCAAGACCATGAACTCGCGCGTGCGCATCACCTTCAGCCGCGCCGGCGCCAAGGCCGACCACGACATCATGGACCTCGTCGCCAAGGACAAGACCGTCGAGGCTCCCTGGTTCGTCGTGACGGACGACATCGAGGTTCGCGACGCGACGTCCCGCGAAGGCGCCTACATCATCTACAACGACGCGCTGATCCAGCTGCTGGTCAACCGCGGCATCCGGGCCTGAAACAGAACGGGCGCATCCGGCGATGCGCCCGTGGGGCAAGACGCCGGCGGGCGGCTTACTTCTTCTTCTTGGCCGGCGGCGCCGTCACGGGCGGAGGCAGCACGACCGCGAAATCCTCGGCCTTGAGGCCGGGGTGGAACATGTTGAAGGAATACTTGCTGGGCTTCCATTCCACCACCGGGGTGACGTCGGCCTTGGCGGGGACTTCGAGGCCGAGGCCCCAGAAGACGCCGTTGACGAGGAGACGGCGGAGCGACTCATCGACGAGGTCGCTGGCGGAAGCCATGGTGGTGGTGAGCACGCGGTTCTTGGTGCCGCCGGCGTTGGGGACCTCGCGGGTCCAGGCCACGGCCATCGCGGGTGAATTCACGCCCTGCTCCTGCTTGTCGGTGGCGCGCTTCTTCGTGCGCTCGCTGAGAGGATCGTCCTTACCCATGCCTTTGAGCACCTGGCCGCGGAGAAGGATCACCGCATCGGCGGGCGGATAGGCCTCATAGACGTCGGTGTCGCCGAAGATCACGCCCACGCCGTTGAGGATCGCGAGCTTCTCGGCGCCGGCTTCGACGACCGTACGGGTGGCTTCGCCCTTATGGTTGCCCCAGTGACTGACCCAGGTCTCGCCGAGGACGTTCTCACCGAAGCCGCCTTTGTTGTCCCAGTTGTAGGAGACAAACGCGCTATCCTTGGGAATCTTAGCGAAGGCGTGGGTGCTGGTGCGGGTGGCGACGACGGGTACGCCGCGCTTGATGGCCGCGTCGAACTTCGCGAGGGCGGCTTCGTCCCACTTGCGGAAGCGCAGCCCAAGCACGAGGGCGTCGGCGGAGTCGAGAGCCTCAGGCTTGCCGAGGGAGGCGCCGTTGTTCGGATTGATCACTCCGTCGTCATGCGAGAAAAGGACCGTGCACTTGAAGCCATGGCGCTCGGACAGGATGCGCGCGAGCATCGGCATGGATTCCTCGGAGCGGTATTCCTCGTCGCCCGCGAGCAGGACGACGTGCTTGCCGGCGCCAGGGCCCTTGCCGGCGGGGAATTCGAGCCAGCCGGGACCGGAGGTGAAAGCCTCCGCGGCGACGGCCGGGAGCGCGAGGACGAGGGCGGCCAAGGCGGCCCACAGGTGGAGATGACGCTTCATGGGGTGAAGCATCAGATTGACCGACCGAGGGTCGGTTTCAAGCGCCCTGTGCCGGCGCCGGCTTTTATTTCCGCTCGTTCGCGGGCCTCTTCGGCGCGAACGGATCCGGACGCAGCACTTCGCGACGGCCGTCCGAGTAGGTCGTGACCTGGTTGCCGGCGGCGTCCTTGCGCGTGACCGCCCGGCTGCCGTCGCTGAAGGTGGTGGTCGTACCGCCCGTCGCATCGGGACGGGTCACGGCGGTCACGCCGTTGCTGTAACGCGTCGTCGATCCGCCGATCGCGTCAGGGCGGGTGACGGCGGTCACGCCGTTGCTGTAACGGGTCGTCGAACCCCCGATGGCGTCGGGCGTCTTCACCGCGGTGACCCCGTTGTCATAACGCGTCTGCGTCCGCCCGAGGGCGTCGGCGATCGGGACGCCGCCGCGGGGGTTGGCGCCCGTGCGCGGGTCGGCCTTGATGACGGCCGAAGGCTTCGGTTCCGGCTTGGCAGGTTCCTTACGGGCGTCCTCTTTCTTCGGCGCGGCGCAAGCCAGGGCGGAGAACAGCAGGCCGACGACGAGCAACGCGGGGAATCTCATGGGGATGACTCTATTAGAAAGCGAGAATGAGGGAACGCAAGCGCCGCGGACCCCTGAAAACAGGAAGGGCGGGCGCCTCGCGGCGCCCGCCCTTCGCCCGATGGACCGGAGTCCCTTAGGCGATGATCTTCTCGACCGCCTTGCCGAAGTTATCGGTGAGGCGGAAGTCGCGACCGTTGTAGCGGTAGGTGAGCTTGGTGTGATCGAAGCCGAGGAGACGGAGGATGGTGGCGTGGAGGTCGTGCACGTCGACGCCGTCGGCGGCGACCTGGGAGCCGATTTCGTCGGTCTCACCGTAGTGCATGCCGCCCTTGACGCCGCCGCCGGCCATCCAGCAGCAGAAAGCCTTGGAGTGGTGGTCACGGCCGGAAGCCTGGTTGACGCGGCCCGCGGTGGTCGGGGTGCGGCCGAACTCTCCGCCCCAGATGATCAGGGTCTGGTCGAGGAGACCGCGCTGCTTGAGGTCGGCGATGAGGGCCGCGGCCGGACCGTCGATGTTCTCGGCGCGCTGGGCGATCGAGGTGAAGAGGTTGGTGTGGTGGTCCCAGCCGCCGGCGTCGACCTGGACGAAACGGACGCCGCGCTCGACGAGGCGACGGGCGCAGAGGAGCTTGGCGCCGAGGTCGGTCTTGCCGTACATCTCGCGGGTCTTCTCGGACTCCTTGGAGATGTCGAAGGCGTCGGTGGCCGCGGTCTGCATGCGGAAGGCGAGCTCGAAGGATTCGATGCGGGCCTCGAGCTGCTCGTCCTTCTGGACGGTCTGCATGTGGCGCTCGTTGAGCTGGCGGACGAGGTCGAGCTGCTTGCGCTGCGCGTCCTGCGTGGTGAACTCGCTCTGGAGGTTGGCGATGATCTTGTTCGCCGGGGCGCCCGGACGGAACGAGGTGTTGGCACCCTGGTAGAGGGACGGGAGGAAGGCCGAAGCGCGGGCGTCGGAGCTGCCGCCGAGGGAGACGAAGCCCGGGAGATCCTGGCTTTCGGTGCCGAGACCGTAGAGGACCCAGGAGCCGAGGGAAGGCTTGGAGAGGATCGCCGAACCGGTGTGCATCAACTTGGCGGCCGGGCCGTGGGCCGGAATGCCTTGGTGCAGCGAGCGGATGACGCACATTTCGTCAGCCACGCCCTGGAGGTTCGGGAAGATCTCGGAAATCTCGAGGCCGGACTTGCCGGACTTCTTGAACTCGAAAGGCGTCGGGAAGAGCACGCCGTTCATGCCGGCGGCCGACATGTCGGCGAGCTCCTTCATCTTCGGCTTCGGATCGAAGGTGTCGAGGTGCGAGGGAGCGCCGCCAGCGAAGATGTGGATGACATGCTTCGCCTTGGCGGAGAGCGGAGCCTTGCGAGGCTTGAGGTTGGCCATCACTTCGGCCTGGGCGTCGCTGACGAGGTAGTCCGCGACCATGGTGCCGAACGCGATCGTGCCCATGCCGAGGCCGGTCTGGCGCAGGAACTCGCGGCGCGAGTTCGGGGTGGGGACGTAATTTCCGCAGCTGGAGTCTTTCATGGGGAGGATGAGGTTGAGAAGATTGTGGGTGGTGTGTTAGGGAAAAACAACTCTTTCGAGGGTGGGGGAATCAATTCAGGTACACGAACTCGTTGGAGCAGATCATGGACTGGGCCAGCATGACCCATGGGTTGGAAGGTTCCCTGCGAGAGACCATTTCGGTGTTATTCACGATTTTCCCGCCTTTAACCGAGGTTTCGAGCTTAACCTCAGGGGCCGCGGGGCCCTTGGCGACGGCGGCCTTGTCGGCCTTGGCCTTGGCGCGGGCGGCTTTGTCCCCCTTGGCGGGGGTCTGGAGGACCGGCTCATCGATATAGCCGGCGATGCGGGTCACGAACTCGCGGGCGATCTGGCGCTCCTGCACGGTGGGCGAGCGCTGATACATGATGCGGTAGAGCTGGGTGATGCGCTCGTCGTCGGAAGTGGCCTTGGCCATCTCCGCGCGGGCGTTGACGTTGCGCGCGACCTCGATCGCGAGCGGGTTGTTCATGAAGAAGAGCGCCTGCTGCGGGACGATGGTGGAGCTGCGCATGGAGTTCGCCATGTTCGGGTCGGCGAAGTCGAACTGCGACTGGAGCTCGCTGAGCTTGTCCCGGTCGATGAAGCCGTAGATCGTGCGACGATAGCTGTAAGGCTCGTCGGTGATGTTGACGGCGCGGCCGCCCATGGCGCGGTCGAGCTTGCCGGACAGGAGCAGCATCGAGTCGCGGATGCTCTCGAAGTCCAGGCGACGGAGGTTGGCGTGCCAGAGGAACTTGTTGCCACCGTCGATCTTGGTCGGATCGACGGAGGACTTCTGCGTCAGCAGGATGTTGGTGTTCGGATTGGCGGACTGACGATACGTGGCGGAGAGCAGGATCCGCTTGTGCATCTTCTTGACCGACCAGCCTCCCTCGACGAACGCCGTGGCCATCCAATCGAGCAGCTCCGGGTGCGAAGGGGGCTCGGACATGTTGCCGAAGTCGTCGGGCGAGGAGACGATGCCGGCGCCGAAGTGGTGCGCCCACAGACGGTTCACGAGCACGCGGGCAGTCAGCGGGTTGGTGCGGCTGGCGATGGCGAGGGCGAGCTCCCGGCGGCCGCTGCCTTCGTAGAACGGCAGGCGATCGGGACCGGCGAGGACCTCGAGGAACTGACGCGGCGCCACCGGCCCCCGCTTGTTACGGTCTCCGCGGATGTAGACGTTGCTGTCGCGGGGCTTCTCGACGTCGGTGATCACCATGGCCGTGCCGGGGCCGCCCGGATGGGTGATGTCCAGCGCGTTGATGTCGGCGAACTTGAAATACTTCGCCGGCTTGTTGTTGTTGACGAAGGTCGCGCTGATCGGGGCCTGCCAAGGGGCGCAGAAATCACGGGTCTCGGTGAGGCGCTCGAGCACGGCGACGGTCTTGATGTCCTCGACGTCCGGCAGCGGCCAGGGGAAGGCGGCCAGCTGGGCGACGGCGGGATCGTCCTTGTCGCCGCGACGGCCGGGCTGGCTGCGGAGCTGGACGTGGGCGAGGATCTTGTCGCGGTGCTTCTTGAAGGCGGCCTGGTAGGCGAGCGCGACTTCGTCGACGGACTTCGGCTTGAGGCCGCGCAGGGCTTCGGCGACGAGCGGGTTGACGGGCGATTTCGCGTCGGCGAGGGCGTCGGCCAGGATGCCAGGGGCCTTGGCGGCGAACTCCTCGGCGCTGACGCGCCTCAGGCGGACGAGAGGACCGGTGATCGGGTGGTCCGGTCGGGCCATGACGGAGGCGAAGGAGGGCTCGAGCTCACGGCTCTGGCCGAGGTCGTATTTCTTGAGGACGTCGAAACCGGCCGTGCTGCGGTAGCCGCCGACCATGGCGGCCATGGCGCGCGGGGCGAACTCGCGGTGGAAGGCCGCCTGCATGCCGACGAGGTGCTTGTAGTAACCCTGGGCGGTCTCGTCGATGAGCGCGGCCAGACGCTTCTCGTAGTCGGCGCGGTAGGCGTTGCTCGGGGAATTCTTGCCGACGAGCAGGGGGTTGCGGACGACCGGGTTCGTCTGCGGCTCGGTCACCGAGGCGAAGATGCCGTGGAGGGAATAGTAGTCGGCGGCCGGAATCGGGTCGAACTTGTGGTCGTGGCATCGGGAGCACGAGACGGTGAGCCCGAGGAAGCCCTTCGTCGTGGCGTCGATGCGCTCGTCGATGGTGTCGTCGTTGTTCTGGAAGCGCTTGCCGACGGTGATGAAGCCGAGCGCGGCGAGGCGCGGGTCGTCCTTGGCGAGGTCAGGGAGGCGGTCGGCCGCGAGCTGCTCGATGATGAACTGGTCGTAAGGCTTGTCGGTGTTGAAGGCGTCGATGACGTAGTCACGGTAGGTCCAGGAGCTGTCGAACGTCTCGATGGTGCCGTTGCGCTTCAGGCCCTTGGTGTCGGAGTAGCGGGCGGTGTCGAGCCAGTGACGACCCCAACGTTCGCCGTAGTGAGGCGAAGCCAGGAGGCGGTCGACGGTACGTTCGACGACGGCGGCCACGGCGCGCGCGGGCTGGCCTTTGCGCACGGCCATCGCGTCGAAGGCGAGGGCCCCGTCATACTCGCGCGAGAAGGCGTCGACTTCGACGCTCGTCGGCGGCAGGCCGATCAGGTCGTAAGAAAGACGGCGCAACAGGGCTTCGCCGTCGGCGGCCGGACTGGGCCTGAGGCCCTTCTCGTCGAGCTTGGCCATGATGAAGGCGTCGACTTCGTTCTGACACCAGGCGGGATCGCTGAGCTTGGTCGGGACCGGATGGCTCTGGACCGGCTGGAAAGCCCAATGCGCGCGGGCCTTGTCGGAAAGACCGGTGAGCTTGGCGCCGCCGGCTCCGGCCGGCGCGGGCGCGCCCATCTTGATCCACTGTTCGATCAGTCCGATCTGCGTGGCGGAAAGTTTGGCGCCGGCCTTGCGCGGCGGCATCGAGATGTCGGGATCGCCTTGATGGACCGCGACGACCATGAGCGATTTCTTGAGGTCACCGGGGACGACGGCCGCCCCCAGGTCGCCGCCAGCCAGCATGCCCTGCCGTGAGTCCAGGATCAGTCCGCCCTTGGATACGCCCTTCTCCTTCGAGTGGCACTCGTAGCAACGCTCGGTCAGGATCGGGCGGATGTTCTTCTCGAAGAACTCCAGGCCGGCAGGGTCCATCTTCGGCTCCGGGGCGTCGGCGGCGGAGAGCCCGGCGGCGGAGAGGAGGGCGAGCAGACGGAGACTGGCGGTCAAGGAGGGCATGAGGAATTATCGGGGTGGGCGGCAAGGGGTTTGCCACTAGTGATAAATACTCCATTAAGGCAGAAATGTTTCAACCAATACATGCCTTCTTAAGCCGATAAACGACGAGGCCGACTCCCTCGCGGGGGCCGGCCTCGTAAAAAAACTGTCAAAAACGTCAATTGACGTAGATGAACTCGTTCGACAGAAGCAGCGCGTGGACGAGGAGCTCGGTCGGGGTCAGCGGCTCGCGGGAGATCATCTCGCCCACGTTACGCAGGACGCCTTCGGCGCCGCCGCCGGTCACGGCCATCATCATGCTCTCTTCGCCGTCCGGAGCCATGACGGGAGCTCCCTTGGTCGAGGGAGCGGCGGTCCGGGCGACGGGGGCCACGGCCTTGCCGCGCTCGCCGGAGCGCGCCGAAGGACGCACGTTGGCGGTGGCGGCCGCCATCTTCTGCTTGGTCAGGAATTCCTGGGCCACGCGGATCTCGTTGGAGGAGGGACGACGCTGGAACATGCAGCGGAACATCGCGACGATGCGCTGATCCTCGGATATCGCGTTCACGACGTCCTTGCGGGAGGCGACGGCGCGGGCGACGTCGACCGACAGGGCGTTGTTCATGAAGAACAGGGCCTGCTGGGGCACGATGGTGGAATTACGCTTCGTGTTCGAAGTGTCGGGGTCGCCGTAGTCGAACTGCGAGAGGGTGTCGCTGAGACGGCGGCGGTCGACGTAACCGTAGAGGCTGCGGCGGTAGCTGAACGGCTCGTCGGTGATGTTCGCCGGCTGACCGCCGACGGTGGTGGTCATCTTGCCGGTCAGCAGGATCATCGTGTCGCGGATGGACTCGAAATCGAGGCGGCGGAGGTTGCCGCGCCAGAGGAGGCGGTTGCCCGCGTCGACCTTGAGGGGGTCGATCGGACCCTTCTTGGCCACGAGCGGGTTGGCCGTGGGATCGGAATCCTGACGGTACGTGCTGCTGAGGACGATCATGCGGTGGAGGCGCTTCATCTTCCAGCCGTTCTCCACGAAGTCCGTGGCGAGGTAGTCGAGCAGCTCGGGATGGGAGGGCTTCTCGGCCATGTTGCCAAGGTCATCGGGCGTATTCACGAAGCCTTCGCCGAAGTGCTTGGTCCAAGTACGGTTCACGGCCACGCGGGCGGTGATCGGATTGTCCTTCGCGATGATCGACTGGGCGAACTCGTAGCGACCGCTGCCGTCGACGTAGGGGCGGCGCTCGCCGACCGTCAGGATGTCGAGGAACTGGCGGGGGACGATCTCGCCCTTGTTGTTCTTGTCGCCGCGCTTGAAGACGTAGCTGTCCTTGGCGCCTTCGGAATCCTGGACGACCATCGCGTGGCCGGGGACGCCGGGGTGCGAGAGGCGCAGTTCGTTGATCTGCGGGTGGCGGAAGTAGGCGACGGGCTCGCGGTTGCCGATGCCGCCGTAGATCGGACGGTTCTGCCAGTCCTGGCAGAACTTGCGCGTGCTGAAGAGCGAGATCATCTCTTCGTTGTCGAAGATTTCGTCGTAGGACGGGATGGCCCAAGGATAGCCGGTCATCTGGGCGATGGCGGGAGAGGTCTTCTTCCACTCTTCTCCCGGCTTGGCCAGAAGGTTGAGGTGGGCGAGGATCGCGGCCTTGTTCTCGTTGTAGATGCGCTGGTAGGCGGCGGCGACGTCATGCATCGACTTCGGCTTCAGGTTACGCAGACCGGCGGCGATGATCGGGTTCACGTTGTTCTCCGTGTCGTCGAGGTACTCCTTGAGGACGATCGGGGCGCGCTCGGCGAAGTAGACGTAAGGGACGGCGGCCAGGGCGGCGAACGGACCGGTGATGGGCGAATCCTTCTGGATGCGCATGGCGGCGAAGTCCGTGCCGGACTGCAGGTCGATCTTGTAGCGGTCGGAATATTCGCCGGCCTCGGAGGAGCCGCCGCGGGCGGTGGCGATCATGAGACGGCCGGCCATCTCGCGGTCATAGCGGGCGCGGGTCTCACGCATGTAGCGGAAGAAGCCGGCGACCTGCTCGTCCTGGAGCTGGTTCAGACGCTTGAGGAAGTCGGCCCGGGCCGCGGCGGTGTTCCCGGTGGCGGCGATGGGCGTCTGGTGCAGGGGCTCGACGATCGAGGCGAAGATGCCGTGCAGGGAGTAGTAGTCCTTGATCGGGATCGGATCGAACTTGTGGTCGTGGCAGCGCGAGCAGGCGACCGTCAGGCCGAGGAAGGCCTTGGTGGTGGTGTCGATGCGCTCGTCGATGGTGTCGTGGATCTCCTCGAAGCGCTTGCCGATGGTGATGAAACCGAGGGCGGCGAGGCGGGGATCGTCCGGCGAGATGTCGGGGATGCGGTCGGCGGCGAGCTGCTCGACGACGAACTGGTCGTACGGCTTGTCCTCGTTCATCGCGTTGATGACGTAGTCGCGATAGGTCCAAGCGTAGGCGTAACGATAGTCCCGGAAGAGGCTGTCGCCCTGGTCGACCTGCAGTCCGCGCGTGTCGGAGTAGCGGGCGGTGTCGAGCCAGTGACGGGCCCAGCGTTCGCCGTAGTGCGGCGAGGCGAGGAGGAAGTCGACCTGCTTGGTGTAGATGGCCTCGAGGTTGCCGGCGGGACGTCCGGCGCGGGTGGCGAGCGAGTCGGCGAGCGCGGCGTTGTCGCAGGCCTTGACGAAGGCGTCGACCTGTTCGGAAGTGGGCGGGAGGCCGATGAGGTCGTAGTAGACGCGGCGAAGGAAAGCCTCGGGGTTGGCGGCCGGATTAGGCTGCAGGCCCTTCTCTTCCAATTTGGCCAGGACGAAGGCGTCGATGGGATTCTTGACCCAGGCCTTGTTCTTCACTTCCGGCACGGGGTATTTCTTGACGGGCTGGAAAGCCCAGTGCTCGCGGGCCTTGCTGGTGAGGCCGGTCAGCTTCGCGGCGCCTCCGCCGGGCATCGGAGCACCCATCTTGACCCACTGTTCGAGGATCGCGATCTTCTCGTCAGGCAGCTTGCCGCCGGTCTTCTTGGGCGGCATGGCGAACTCCGGATCGGTGTACTGGACGGCCTTGACGAGGAGGGACTTCTCGAGGTCTCCGGGTACGACGGCAGGACCTTCGTCGCCACCCTTGTAGGCGCCGTCACGGGAGTCGAGGATGAGTCCCCCCTTCGAGGAATTCTTCTCGGCGGAGTGGCATTCGTAGCATCGGTCGATGAGGATCGGGCGGACGTTCTTCTCGAAGAACTCCAAGCCTTCCTTGGAAGGCTGCGCCTCGTCGGCGGCGACCGCGAAAGCGGAGGCGAGCAGCGAGAGCGCGAAGGTGGAATGACGAAGCGACAACATGAGCGTATAAGTTAAAGGGTAATGGGCGACAGGGCGAGGCTACCCGACGGGCTTGACCTCGATAAACATGGTAGGTCAGGCCCCTCGGAAATCAAGAGCGCTTCCCCAATGGGGTTGTAAAGAGAAGACCCCAAGGCGAAAATGCCCCCGCCAGACGATGCGCATCCTGATCGCCAACGATAAATTCAAGGGCTCGCTACCGGCCGAAAAAGCGGGGTTACATCTCAAAAATAGCCTCAAAACATTGTTTCCTGGGGCTTTTTTCGACCTTTGCCCGATCGCCGATGGCGGCGAAGGGACTGCGCTCGCGATGACGACCGCTCTGGCCGGAGAGTGGGTCAGCGAAAAGACCCAGGACGCCCACGGCCGGCCCCGCCAAGCCCCCTTCGGCTGGGTCCCTGCCTCGGCTACCGCCATCATGGAGATGAGCGCGGCCAGCGGACTGGCCATCGTCCAAGACATCGAACTTAACCCATTTAAAGCCAGTACTTTAGGAACGGGAATCCTCATCCAGTCTGCCCTCCGCCGGGGAGCCCGCCGCATCCTCATCGGAATCGGCGGTAGCGCGACCAACGACGGGGGACTGGGCGTCGCCTTGGCCCTGGGATACAAGTTCAAGAAGCAGGGCCAGGACTTCTCCCCCACCCTCGAGACCCTCCTCGAGGCGGACTACATCGAGAAGCCGGCCTCCCTACCCTCCTGCGAACTGATCGTAGCCTGCGACGTCGACAACCCTCTGCTTGGCCCCCGCGGAGCCACCCGAGTCTACGGCCCCCAGAAAGGGGTGCGCGACTTCGGTTGGTTCGAACGACGCCTCGAACACCTGGCCGATCTGGCCCGGCGTGACCTCGGCGTCGACCCACGCGAAATCCCCGGCGCCGGCGCCGCGGGCGGTCTCGGTTTCGGTCTGATGGCTTTCCTCGGCGGACGACTGGTGAGCGGCTTCGACATGGTCGCGACGCAGGTCGGCCTCGAAGCGCGCGTCGCCGCCGCCGATCTCGTCGTCACGGGCGAAGGACGTCTCGACGAACAGAGCTTGCAAGGCAAAGGCCCCGTCGGCGTCGCGCGCCTGGCGCGTCGTCTCGGCAAGAAAATCGTCGGCGTCGCCGGCTCGGTCGACGAATCGGCAGGCCTGCGCGCGCAGTTCGACCTGCTCATCGGGATCAAGCCCGCGGCGATGCCGCTCGACGAAGCGATGCGCCGCACGGGCGAGCTGCTCGAGTCCGCCGTCCGCGCGCACGCCGCGCCGCTCCGCGCGCTCAACCCCTGAAGATGGGGATCGGCGCGCCTTTGCCGTCGACGGTCGCGTAGAACGGACGGCCTTCGACGTCGAACGCGGTCTTGGGACTGATGCCCATCGCGCGGAAGATCGTGGCGTGCATGTCCGAGATCGAGACGGGATCCTTGATCGCGACCAGCGGACGTTCGTCGGCGGTGGCGCCGTAGACGTGGCCCTTCTTCACGCCGCCGCCGAACATGACGACGCTCGTGCCGCCGGTGAAGTGACGGTGCAGGCCGTAATGGTCCGGGCTGGTGATGACGCCGGACTTGTTGAAGGCCTGGTCCTTGGCCTGCGAGCCAGGCCGGCCCTCGATCATGGCATCGCGGCTGAACTCGCTCGCGATGATGACCAAGGTGCGGTCGAGCAGGCCGCGCTGTTCGAGGTCGCGGATGAGGCGCGCGATCGGCCGGTCGATCTCGGCATGCAGCTTGGCGACGGTCTCGTGGCCCTTGCCATGGGTGTCCCACTGGAAGAACGGGACGTATTCCGTGGTGACTTCGACGAAGCGCGCGCCGTTCTCGACGAGCCGGCGGGCCAGCAGGCAGCCGCGGCCGAAACGGCCGGTGTCATATTCCTTCTGCGTCTCGGGCGTCTCGAGCGTGATGTCGAACGCGGCGCGCTCCTTGGCGCTGAGCAGGCGGTAGGCGTTGTCCATCGAGCGGAGCATCGACGCGTGCTGGTGATCGCTGAGGAGGTCGCGGTCGGGAGTCGCGTCGACGAGCCGGCGGAACTCGCGGTCGCGGTTCACGAAGCGGCCGGCGTCCATGCCCTTGGGCGGACGCACGGCGGCGGCGGCCTCCTCGGGGAACGGCAGGTTCATCGGGCCGTATTCGCCGCCGAAGAAGCCGGCGGTGGTGAAGGCCTTGAGCTCCTCGCTTTCGCCGACGCCTTCGAGGCGCTGCCCGATGTTCACGAAGGCGGGCATGACCGGATTACGCGGGCCGAGCACGCGGGCCATCCAGGCGCCGAGGTGCGGGCAGGCGACCGTCTGCGGCGGGACGTAGCCGGTGTGCCAGTGGAACTGGTGGCGCGAGTGCAGGATGCTTCCGAGGTCGGGCTGCACCGCCGAACGGATGAGCGTGCCGCGGTCCATGACCTGCGCGATGTGCTCGAGGCCTTCGCAGATGCGCACGCCGTCGACCGACGTCGGGATCGCGGGGAACGTGCTGAGCACTCGGTCGTAGGTGAGGCCCTTCTCGAAAGGCGCGTAACGCTTGGGATCGAACGTCTCGGGCGCGGCCATGCCGCCCGCGAGCCAGATGAGGATGACCGCGTCGGCGGAGGCGGCGGGCTGGACGACCTTCTCGCCTGCGGCGAGGAGGCGCGGGGCGCTCATCGAGAGCGTCGCGGCCCCGGCGGCGGCGAGCATCCGCAGGAATTCGCGCCGGGCCAGCGGCTCGGGCAAGGAAGGATCAAGCGGCAGCGGGGAGGACATGGCGTTCAGCGGATGGTCTGGAATTCGGGGAGCATGCAGACGGCCCAGAGGAGGTCCGCGATGCCTTGCTCGGAAAGGTCGGCGCCGACCATGCCGACGGCGACCTTGAGTTCGGCGGGCGCGGGCTCGCGGCTGAGAGCCGAAAGATAGAGCCAGCGGGCGAGTTCTTCCGGCGAAGCCCAGGCGCGGCCCTTCAGCCTGGCGGCGCCGGCGGCGAGGAGGTTCGTCAGCGCCTGGCCGTTGGAAAGGTCGATGGCCTCGAGCGTGCTGAGCTCGTTGGGTCGCATCGAGACGATCTGCTCGCGGTTCGGCCGGCCGAGCGCCCGCTGCAGGAGATCGGACTTCATGAGGCTCGCGCGCGCGGGCAGGCTGCTCGTGCCTTCGACGCCGGCGAGCATCTCGGCCATGCGGGACTGAGCCTTGCGCCAGGATCCGCCCCGGACGGTCGCGACGGGCTGCCAGACAGGCTCCGCGGCCTTCGCCTTGCCCTTGCCGGCCGGGAAGACACCCCGGGCGTTGGGGGTGCTCGTCGTCCATTCCCACGAGGCGTCGGTGGCCATCTTCACGCGCTCGCCGCCCTTGAGCGTGACGTTCGCCTGGAAGACGAGCGCGGCGACGTTGGGGCCGGAGCCGGCGTTACGCCCGACGACCAAGATCTGGTTCGCGCCTTTCAGGAGCCCGACGGAGAGGTCGAAGCTCTGCGGGTCGGCCCAGTTGTCGCCGGAGCCGATCTTCTTGCCGTTCACGAAGAGGTCGAAGCCGTTGTCGCAGGTCACGACGCACGTCGCCGCGTCGACGTCGGCGTCGAGCACGAGCTGACGACGGAAGGTGCGCGTCTCGCCCGCGGCGGGCACGCGGCCGCCGGCGATGTCGCCCGACCAGATCGGCGCGGCGACGAGCGGCTCGACGACGGGCTTCTTGACGGCGGAGACGGTCGGCGCGGCGCGCGGCACCTTGAGCTCGATCTTCGCCGGCGTGGTGCCCGTCAGGCGCCAGACGGCGTCGACGAACTGCTCGGCGGTGAGTCGCTTGGCGCGCGGGCCCCGGTAGGCGTAGGCCTTGTCCTCGGCGTCGCGCGCGAGGACTTCGGCGCGGGACTGATAAGCCTGCGAGGTGGCGATGAAGGCGAGCACGGCCTTGAGGTCGTAACCGGATTCGACGAGGCGGTTGGCGAGCACGTCGAGGAGGTCCTGGTTCCACGGCTCGGTCTGCATCGCGTCGACGGGGTGCACGATGCCGCGTCCCATCAGGCGATGCCAGAGACGGTTGACGATGGTGCGCTGGAACCGGCCGTTCTCCGGATGGGTGATGAGCGCGGCGAGCTGGGCCAGGCGTTCCTCGCGCGGCTTGGCGGGATCGACCTGGCCGAGCTCAGGAAACAACCAGGCGGCCACGGCCGGCTTGCCGGTGGGGACGTCGCAGCGGACGAGCTCCATCGGTCGGTTCGCGTAGACGGCGGCGAGGCCGTAGGCGTCGCGCAGCTTCCAGCGGTCGGTGAAGCTGTCGTGGCATGAGGCGCACTTCATGTTGATGCCGAGGAACGTCTGCGAGACGCTCTGCGAGAACTGCAGTTCGGGGACCTGGCCCGCGCTCACGGCGCCGCGCCAGACGATGCCCTTGGCGAAGCCTTCGCTGTCAGCGGAGGGCGCCACGAGCTCGCGCGTGAAGCGGTCGTAGGGCTTGTTCGTGAGCAGGGAGAGGTAAAGCCAGTTGGTGATCTGCTTGCGGCCGCCGTCGATGTAGCCCGTACCGGCGTAATCATTACGCAGCAGGTCGTTCCAGAAGACCATCCAGTGGTCGGCGTAATCGACGTCGCGGGCGAGCAGCGCGCGCACGAGCGCCTCGCGCTTGTCGGGACGGGTGTCGGCCGCGAAGGCGCGGGCTTCTTCGGCGGACGGCAGCAGGCCGACGAGGTCGAGCATGACGCGACGCAGGAAAGTGGCGTCGTCGGCCGTCGGCGGAGTCGGCGCGCCCTTGGCCGCGAGCCAGCCGTCGAGCACCCGGTCGATGGGATGAATCCGGCCGGACTTGGCTTCGGGCAGCACGGGCTGGCGCGGCCGCAGCGGCGGCTCATAGGCCGGCTGCTTGAAGGCGAAGCCTTCGGTCCAGACGGCGCCCTGCTCCACCCAGGCGCGCAGCACGGCGACCTCGGCGGGCGTGACGCGCGGTCCTTTCGGCGGCATGCGCTCGTCGGGATCGTCGCTGACGATCGATGCGAGCAGGCGTCCTTTCGACGCCTGTCCGGGGAAGATCACCGCGCCGTTCTCGCCGCCTTCGAGCAGCGAGGCGCGGGTGTTCATCGAGAAGCCGCCCTTCTTCTTGTCACCCGTGTGGCACTCGCCGCAGTGCTTCCGCAGGATCGGCACCACCTCATGGGCGAAGTCGACCGGCGCCGCCCCGAGGGCGACCGTCAGGAAGAAACCGGCGAGCAACGGACCACGCATCAGCAAGAAGACCTCAGGGGACGAAGACGACCGCGGCGGCGGCCGGGGCTTCGACCGACTGCTTGGTGTCGGTGAGCTTGCCGTCGCGGCCGATCTTGTAGGCGTTGAGCGTGCCGGACTTCTGGCCGGCGCAGACGAGCCAGCGGCCGTCGGCGCTGAGACCGAAACCGCGCGGCGTGGCCGGCGTGCCGAGCACGTGCTGGAGGAGGGTCAGTTTGCCGTCCTGGGCGATGGCGTAGACGGCGACGGAATCGTGGCCGCGGTTGGAGACGTAGAGCGTCTTGCCGTCGGGGCGGACGAAGATCTCCGCGGTGGAGACGCCCTTGATGTCGGCGCCGGCCGGGAGCGTCGGGAGGCTCTGGAGTTGCTTCAGGCCACCGTTACGCTCGACGGAGAAGGCGACGACGTTGAGGCCCATCTCGGTGTTCACGTAGGCGAACTTGCCGTTGGGGTGGAAAGCCAGGTGGCGCGGGCCTTCGCCGGCGGTGACGCGGCCGGACTTCGGCTTGTTCGGCGTGAGCAGGCCTTTCTCAGCGTCGAACTTGTAGATGAAGATGTCGTCGGTGCCGAGGTCGGCGACGTAGGCGCGGCCGTTCTTCGGGTGGAAGTATATGCCGTGGGCGTGGGGGCCGGACTGACGGCCGGCGTTCGGACCCGTGCCGGCATGCTGGAGCGAGGAGCTCGCGGCGGCGAGGGAGCCGTCCGCCTTGATCGGCAGCGCGGTGGTCGACCCGGAGCCGTAGTTCACGACGACCAGGTTCTTGCGCGCGGCGTCGACGGCGAGGTGCGTCGGGCCCTTGCCCTTGGAGGCCTCGGTGTTCAGCAGGCGCAGCTTCTCGCCTTCGACGGCGTAGGCGGCGACGGCGCCTTCGGCGGCCTCGGCGGTGGCGTAGAGGAACTTGGCATCAGGGCTGAGCGCGACATACGAAGCGGACTTGGCTTCGGCGGCGACGGTCGGCGCGGAGATCTTGCCGGTCTTGCCGTCGAGCACGCAGCGGAGCACGCCCTGGGCCTTGGCGCCGGAGGTGCCGACGTAGAAGACATACTGGGCGGGCGCGGGCTTAGGCGCGGCCTTCTTGGCGGCGGGCTTGGCCGCCGGGGCGGGGGCGGTGGTGTCGGCGGACTGACAACCGACGAGCGCGGCGGCGAGCGCGGCGAGGAGGATGCGGGGGGTGTTCATATGGAAAAGATGCGGATCAGCGACCGGTCCACCAGCCGTCGAGCTGGGCCATGAGGCGCTTCACGTCCTCGGGCCGTTCGGCGGCGAGATCGCGCCGCTCATGCGGGTCGGCCTTGAGGTCGAAGAGACGGGGCGGCTCGGTGGCGTCGGCCGAACCATGCTGGGTCCCGCCGGTCTTGAGTCCGCTGGAGACGATGAGCTTGAGGTCGCCTGCGACGAGCCAGCGGTAACGGAGGCTGGCCGCGGGGCGGGCGAGATCGAGGATGTCGTGGGTCGAGTTCTGGCCGGCGACGAAAGGACGCGCCCGCAAAGCGGCGTCATCGAGCAGGTCGAGGCCGTCACCGTCGGCGGGCACCGGGGCGCCGACCAGCTTCAGCAACGTCGGCATGATGTCCACCGCGCTGGCGGCTTCGGTCATGACGGCCGGCTTGATATGACCGGGCCAGCTGACGAAGATCGGCGTCCGCACGCCACCGTCGAAAGGCGACTGCTTGGAGCGCTCGAAGTCGACCGAAGGCTTGTCCGTGCGCGGGATCCAGCCGTTGTCGGCGACGTACAGGATGATCGTGTCGCGCGTGAGGCCTTCCTTCTCGAGATGGGCGCGGATCTCGCCGATGGTCTCGTCGAACCACTCCACCATCGCGTGGTACTTCGCGGCCTGCGGCGTCGGGGACTTGTCCCGGTATTTGGCGAGCAGGCGCTCCGGCGGCGTGTGCGGGTCGTGAGGCATCATCGGCGCATACCAGGCGAAGAACGGCTTCCCGTCCTTCTTCGCACGGCTGATGAAATCGGTGAGGGGCGCCAACGTCTTGCGCCCGATGTCGAGGCCCTCGTCGCCGTGGCGGCCCCCCTTGGTCATGCCTTCGGTGAAACCGCCGGTCTGATATGGCCCCATCCACCACTTGCCGGTCTGGAGGCTCACGTAGCCCTGCTCGCCGAGGATGCGGGGCAGGATCGGCGATTCCTGGAAGCGCTTGATCATCCGAGCGCGACCGTCGAGGAAAGCGGCGTTCTTCTGCTTCGCCGCGGCGGCCTTGGCGGCGCCTTTGGCTCCGGCGGCGGCGACCGGGATGAACGGATCATTGCCGGTGAGGCCGTGGCGGTGGACATGCCGGCCGGTCAGCATCGAAGCGAGGCTGGGGCCGCAGAGGGAATTAGTCACATAACCGCGCGGAAAAAGACGCGACTCCGCGGCAAGCTTATCGAGGTGCGGCGTGCTGACCGCCTTCGAACCCATGAAGCCGTAATCGAACCAAGCGTGGTCGTCAGAGACGATCATCAGGATGTTCGGGCGGTCGGCCGCGGACAGCGACAGGCCGAACCAGGCAAGCATGGCGACGCAAAGGGGGAGGAAGCGGGGCATACTTTATAGACTCCGCAATCCGACGCCCGTTCCCACCCAAAAAATCGGCCATTCTCGGTCGTTTGCCGATTATCGCCGGAAAACTAGGACCACCGCCCTTTGACGGACGCCAAAGCCCGGGCATATTGGGCGACTCACCGTCGCCCGCCCGCTCGGCAGCCCCACCTGTCGGACACCCTCTAGAAAATATAATACGTTTTTATCTGACTGAATTTCAGTCACTTATGTAAAGGCGTCTCTGAATACCCCCTTTTTCAGCCCTATATATACAGGACCCTTTCTCTTTCCATGATCAACCACATCCCGCAACGCACCGCCAAGACCGACGCCCTCACCTCCCTGCTCCGCTCCGACTTCCCCGAACTCGGTGAAATCGAGGTCACCCTGCTCGAAACGGCCCCCGACCGCTCCGGCGAGGCGGACAGCCTGACGATCTACCTGAACCAGGCCGCCCGCTGGCCCCGCCTCAGCGCCGAGGAAGAACTCGCGCTGGGCCATCGCATCAAAGCCGGCAAGCAGGCCGACGGCAGCCTAACCCCGCCCGCCCAGGCCGCCTTCGATGAACTCGTCAACCGCAACCTGCGGCTGACCTACCATGCCGCCAAGCTGATCCGCGTGCCCCGCGAGGAGATGCTCGAACTCGTCGCGGCCGGCAACTTCGCGCTCCTCGAGGCGGCCCGCGCCTTCGACGCCGACCTCGGCCACCGCTTCAGCACCTACGCCTTCTGGGGCATCCGCAGCGCGGTGTTCCGCCACCTCAACTTCCTGCGCCGTACGGTGCGCCTCCCGCGCAACCTGCACGAGCAGATGGCCAAGCTCCGCAAGACCGAAGCCGCCCTCCTCCAGGAGACCGGCCGCGAAGCGACCGAGGCCGAACTGTCGGCCGCGCTGGAATGTTCGCCCGAGAAGATCGTCGAGCTGCGCTGCTACCAGCAGCACGGCCAGTCGCTGGACGCGCCGATCGGCGAGGACAGCGACACGACCTTCGGCGACACGCTCGCCGACCCGGAGGCTTCGACGCCCGCCGCCTACGCCGAGTCCGCCGACCGTCAGGCCGCGCTGGCCGAAGTGATGGCCCAGCTCACGCCCCGCGAACTCGAAGTGATCCGCGCCCGCGCCGGCCTCGACGGCGAGGAGCAGACGCTCGACGCCATCGGCCGCCGTCACGGCGTCTCCCGCGAACGCATCCGCCAGATCGAGGCCGAGGCGATCCGTAAGATGCGCCTCGGCATCCGTCGCTGAGCCGGGTCTTGTGTCCGGAGGAAGGCGCCCCATCGTCGACGCGTGCCTTCCTCCGCGCCTCGCCTGCTGCTCCTCGGCCTCACCGGCCTCCTGGCGCCGCACCTCTCCGCCCAGCAGGCCGAGCCTTTCGAGGAGCCGCCGATCAAGTACTCGGCCACCGAGGCCAAGGACCGCGCGACGGTCCTGAACACCGCGCATCAGGCGCGCGCCAACGCCATCCGGTCCCTGCCGGCGAAGAAGCGTCTGCAGTGGCTGCTTGATGAGTTCAAGGTGCCGGCGGAATCCCAGCTCTTCGTCTTCAGCAAGACGAGCCTCCAGCGCGACCTCATCACGCCGGAGACGCCCCGCGTGCTCTACTTCTCCGACGAGGCCTACGTCGGCTGGGCTCCCACCGGCTCTTTCGAGGTGACGGTCTTCGACCCCGAGCTCGGCGCGACCTTCTACGTCCTCGACGCCCACGAGACCGGCGCCGCCCCCTTGCTGCTGCGGGACAACGACTGCCTGCTCTGCCACGCGCGCCACGAACACACGCCCACCCTGCGCACCCGCACGGTCTTCCCCGATGCGCGCGGCGAACCGCTCGCCGGCTCCGGTAGCGCCAACATCGCGCCGTCCACGCCGCTCGAAGAACGCTGGGGCGGCTGGTATGTCACCGGCGGCGGCCCCGGCCTGCGTCACCGCGGCAACCTGACCGGACGGAAGATCGAAGACTTCGAAGGCCCCTCGGCCCAACCGACCCGTAACCTCGCTTCGCTCGAAGGTCTCGTGGATACGCGCCGCTACCTGCTCAAGACCAGCGACGTGGTGCCGATGCTCCTGCATGACCACCAAGTCCACGTGCATAACGTGATCTCCGCCGCGCTGCAGGACGCGAGGATCGCGCTCCATCGCTGGCCGGCGATGCGCGCGATCCTCGGCCTGCCCGACGACGCCCCGCCACAGGGCTCCTGCGTCGTGGTCTTCGAAAGCCAGGCGGAGAAGCTGATCGACGCCCTGCTCTGCCGCGACGAAGCCACGTGGCCCGCAGACGCGCTGCGCTCCGACGGCGTCTTCGCCGCCGCCTACGCCAAGAACCGCAAGGCCGACGCCAGAGGCCGCTCGCTCCGCGACCTCGACCTACGCACGCGCCTCTTCCGTTACCGCTGCAGCCCGCTCATCTACTCGGAGAGCTTCACGCACCTGCCCCGCCAGCTCCGGGAGATCACGCTGCTGCGCCTCTCGGCCGGCCTGCGCGCGTTCCCACCCTCGCCCGCCTTCGGCCACCTCGAAGAATCCGAACGCGCCGCGATCCACGAGATCCTGACGGCCACGCTGCCCGACCTGCCCGCCGGCTGGGGCAAGTAAGCCGGACACGCAAAGGGCCGGCCCCCGCGAGAGGACCGGCCCGGAAGCGGGACCGCGGACGGCTTACTTGGCGAGAGAAGCGAGCTTCTCGCGGATCGCGTCGGCCCAGATCTGGTAGCTGGCGGCGTTCAGGTGCAGGAGGTCCGGCATGATGGCCTTCTCGAGCGTGCCGTCGGGCTTGAGGAACTTGGCGCCGATGTCGAGGAAGTGGACCTTCTGGCCGTCGTCGAACTTGGCGATGAGGGCGTTGACGGCCTGGTTCTTGGCGCGGCCGGGGTTGTTGGCTTCGGTGGCGCCGCGCGGGAAGATCGCAAGGAGGAGCACCTTGGTCTCGGGTGAGCGCTGATGGATCGCGGCGATGATGTTCTTGATGCCCGCGGCGATCTGCTCGGGCGAGTTGTCCGCGGCGCCGGAGTTGTTCGTGCCGATCATGAGCACGACGGCCTTGGGCTTGAGGCCGTCGAACTCGCCGTTCTCGACGCGCCACAGGACGTGCTGGGTGCGGTCGCCGCCGATGCCGAAGTTGGCGGCCTGATACTGTCCGAATTCCTTCTCGAAGAGGGCCTTCTGGCCGTTCCAGCCGGCGGTGATGGAATCTCCCAGGAACACGACTTTGGCTTCGCCCTTCTTGGCGACCGCGAGGAAGCTCTCGTGCGAGCGAAGAAAAGAGGCCAACGGCTTGCCGTCCGGACCTGGTCGCGGCGCGGCGACGTCGGCTGGCTGGGGCGGAAACTTGAAAACCGGCGCGGCGGCCTTCTTGGCCGGAGCCTTCTTAGTCTCCTGAGCGACGAGGGAGGCGCCGCCTAACAGGCCGAGCGCGAGGAGGAGGGATAGGGTGCGTTTCATGGGGCATGGGGAAGCCGATGTCTACGTCCCGACCGGCGAGGGTGTCAACGCCGGCCACCGATGCTTGCGGTGGGGCGAGCCCGTGCGGTAGCGTCCGGCATGACCCAACCGCTGCGTTTCGTGACCAAGGCCGAGGCCATCAAGGAAGAATACAAAGGCCGCACCAATTACTGGCTGACGCGCCCCGAACTCACCGACGCGAAGGACCTGCAGGTCTGCGAGGCGACCCTGCCCGCGGGCGAAGGCCACGCCTTCCACACGCACCCCGAGCTCGAGGAGATGATCTACGTCCTCGCGGGCGAGGTCGAACAATGGGTGGAAAAAGAGAGCCGCATCCTGAAGCCCGGCGATGCCGCGCACATCCCGGCCGGCGTCGTGCACGCGACGTTCAACGTCTCGAAGTCGGACGCCACGATCCTCGCGATCCTTTCGCCCGGCGCGAGCAAGGGCCCGTTCATGGTCGACGTCAGCGGCGAAGCACCCTGGAAAGACCTGCGCGCCGGCGCATGAATTTCTTCGCCCGTCATCGCGGCCTGCTCGTCGCCTCGACGCTCCTGCTGGCGGGCGCGATCGTGCCATGGATGATCTGGGGCGAGGCGCTGGACGCGACTTTCACGGTCGAAGGCTCGCGCGCTTGGATCGCCGGCTTCGGCGCGGCCGGCGGGCTCGCCGGCGCGGGACTGCTCGTCGCCGACTTGTTGCTGCCGATCCCGAGCACGCTCGTGATGTCGGCGCTCGGCCTCGCCTACGGCGCGCTCGTCGGCGGACTCTACGCCTCGGCCGGCACGGTCATGGCCGGCCTGCTCGCCTACGGACTCAGCCGCTGGCTCGGCCGCCCGCTCGCCCTGCGACTGGCCGGCGCCGAGGCGCTGGAATCCGGCGAGAAGCTCTTCGCGGACGGCGGCGCCTGGCTGGTCGCGGGCTCGCGCTGCCTGCCGATCCTGCCCGAGGCGATCGCGTGCCTCGCGGGACTGAACCGGATGCCGTTCCGCACTTACTTCTTCGCGCTGCTCTGCGGCGGCGTGCCGACCAGTTTCCTCTTCGCCGCGATCGGCGCGCTCGGCCAGACCGAGCCCGCCTGGGCGCTGGCGCTCAGCGTGGTCGTGCCGGTGCTGCTCTGGCTGCTCGCCCGTCGCTGGCTGCGCCGCTGATCAGCGCAGCTCCTTGATCCGGACGTTACGATACCAGACGCGCTTGGCTTCGTCCTGGAAACCGACATGGCCTTCGGCCGGGCGGTCCTTCATCGGGGAAGCGGCGAGATCGAGCACGATGGTGCGCTCACCGTTGAAATCGACGGTGAGACGGCGGTCCTTGAGCGTCAGGGTGTAGCGGTTCCATTCGCCGGCGGGCTTCACCATGTTCTTGGACGCGGCCATGGCGCGGATGATGCCGCCGCAGTCATGGTGACCAGGCTTGGCGAGGCCGTGGGTGTCGAGAATCTGCAGCTCGACGCCCTTGGCCACGGGGTCCAGCGGGTCGGCGACGCAGAAGAAGACGCCGGAGTTGCCGGTGGGCTCGAACTTGAATTCGAGATCGAGGACGAAGTCGCGATACTTGCGTTCGGTGAAGACATAGGCGTCGAAGCGCTTCCAACCGGTCTCGCCCGGACGCGGCCGCAAGGTGACGGTGCCGTCGACGTCGTAGACCCAGTTACCCTTGGTCTTCCAGCCGGCGAGATCCTGGCCGTTGAAGAGAGGGACGAAACCCGGGGCGTCCGCGGCGGGGTGCGGCACAGGCGCGGTGGCTTCGCTCACCGGGTAAGGTTCGGACGCCGCGAAAAGGGCGAGGGGCAGGAGGCAGGCCAGCAGGGGTAGGCGGGGCATGCCTTCCGAGGTAGCCTTCCGGCGGCAGAGGTCGAGCCTCCGCCTCGGTCTCTGACCGTAGACCCCATAAAACCACCGCAAACAGCTGGGTTATTATTTTGCAGGATATGACAGGCCACCCTCTGGACAACCCGCCGGACCTGGGCATAGTGAAGTCCTCGAAGAATTCTCCGCCCACCCCGGCGTCCCTCTCCGAAACTCCATTCCATCGTTCGCCATTCCAGCCGAGCGCCGTTTTCCCCCGGACCGCACGGCAGGGACACCCTCTCTTCTTTTTCAAACCCATCCATGAAACGCCGTCCCGCCCCGCCCGCCCGACCTCGCCCCCTCCTCCGCCGCCGCTTCAAGACCAGGCTTGCGGCCGAGATCATCAGCACCCGCCTCGAGGAACGTGGCGGCGAAGACGCCTCGTTGCCTGCCTTCTTCGTCGTCCCGTCCCCCAGGTACGACATCCGCCTGACGGGCCCGGAGCTGCACGGCGACATCCACGTCGGCCTCGATCCTCGCTGGTCCTATAATGAAGAATGCAAGGGCAACAGCACCACGATGACCGTCGACTTCCGCGCCGCGGACAGGGCACTGGTCGAAGCACTCGTGGCCGACTTCGGGCCGGAACTGGCTGAGACCAGGGTTCCCTGCCCTCGGATGGAGGTCCAGGGCCACTTCGTTCCCGGCCATCAGCCCAACGTCGGTCACTTCCTCGCCTGGGCCGCACGCATGCCCAGCATGGAAGACCACGTCATCCTCGAGTCGGCCGTCGACGCCGGCTTGGCCTGCGCGTTCGATTGCTTCGACCATATCCACGCCGCGATGCGCGCGCTCGACTTCATGCGCATGGTCCGGATGGAAGGCGGCATCGGCGGCGCGTGCGAAGGCGACGAGATTCCCCAGCACCTCCGCCATCCGACCCGTCAGGGCCTGAGGGGCAAGGCGGCGATGCTCGTGGTGCATGATGGCCATAAGGTCAGCCTCAACGCGACGATCGACTCCAAGCCGGACCCCGCCGGCGCGCGCCTGCGCATCCACTACGGATGGTCCTCCCCCCTCCAGCGCTACCTGGTCGGCTGGGTCAGCGACCTGCCGCCGAGGGCTCAGTGATCGTCGGTCCGCTGGATCTTCTCGCCCCAGGCGAAGAGGATCATGGAGACGAGGAACACCCCGTGGATGATGGCCTGCCAGAGGACGGCCTTCTCGGCATTGGCGGAGATCGTCGTGCCCTCGACGACGGTCTCCGTGATGGCGATGAAGCTCTTGAGGAGGTGGATGGCCGAGATGCTGGCCAGACTGCCGGCGAGCTTCACCTTGAGGGTGTTGGCGTTGATGTGGTCGAGCCAATCGGGACGGTCGCCGTTGTCGCCGAAGTCGATGCGCGAGACGAAGGTCACGTAGCCGCCGACGACGACCATGTTGACGAGGTTGGCCACCATCGAGATGTCCACGAGCGAGAGGATGCCCACCATGATGGAGCTTTCCGAGGCGGCGGAGAAATCATGGAGCAGGTGCAGGAGCTCCTGGACGCTCTTCCAGGCGTAGGCGACGGCGGCTACGATCAGCGCGACGTAGATCGGCGCCTGCACCCAGCGGCTGGCGAAGATGAAATACTCGAGGGCGTTCTCGCACTTCTTGGCGAGGGACTGCTTTTCGTTGGCCATGCCGTGAGACTTGCCGAATCCCGGTCACCGTCAAGCCGCCGGAAAGCCCGGCTGATGGAAGACTGAAGAAAGCAGATATAAGATGGATGATGAAGGATAAGGTGGGCCGGGCTCAGGCGGACAATCCATGCATGCCCCCCTGGTCCGGTCCTCCGGCCAACCGATCAACGGATCAACTGACCAGACTCACACTCCCGCGCTCGCCGCGGCGTCGCCCAGCGGGCTGGCGTTCGGTTCGCGCAGGTAAGCATCGGCCTTGGCCGAGACGATTACGCCGTAATTGATGGTGCCGAGCCAGCCGGACATGATGATGCCGACGCTGCCGGCGTGGTAGAAGCCGCCGACCTGCTCAGGCAGGGCCATCGAGACCTTGAGGCCTTCGAACTTGGTGCCGAAGGAAGTGCCGCCGACATGACGGACGTAACGCTGGACGGTGCGCGGGGTCGCGGCTTCGGCGTGGTCGACCTTGGAACGGATGTCGGGGATGAACTTCTCGAGGCCTTTGAAGGACTCCTCGACGACGCGGGCCTTATGCGTCGCGTAATCGGCGTCGGACAAGCCGGCCCAGTCTTCGAACTTCTGGTTCACCGAGGTGACGATCGCGTAGCGCGGGTGCTTAGTGTGCGGACGGGTGTCCGGATAGTAGACCGAGTAGGTGCGCGAGGTGGTATGGAAGTCGACGAGCTCGTGGCTCGAGAACGGCTTGGCCTCGGAGGTGAACACGAGGTCGCCGATGTGCGGGATGGTCTCGCCTTCGCGCACGCCCATGTAGACCTGGCAGGAAGAGGTGTTCACGCGGACCTTGCGGGCTTCCTCGAGGAACGGGGTCTCGAAGGCGTCCTCGCCGCCCATCTTCAGGACGGTGTCCTTGATGTTGGCGTTGGAGACGACGGCCGAGCAGGCGACCTCGGCCTCTTCGCCTTCGCGCGTGCCGCGGAGCTTCACGCCCACGACGCGACGGCGGCCGGAGGCGTCCTTCTCGACATGGACCTTCTCGACGAGCACGTTGCGGCGGATGTCGACGCCGTTGGCCTTCATCTCGGCGGTCATGAGGTTGATCATGGTGTCCGTGCCGCCCTGGAAGATGAACACGCCCTTCGACATGAAGTTCGAGAAGACGATGCCGAAGGTGATCGCGGGGTCGTCGAGGGTGGAGCCGTTGGCGTAGGCGATCGGCTCGAGGAGCAGGCGCTGCACGTCGGGACGGCCGGGGAAGAACTGCTCGAACAGCTGACGCGTGGTGCGCGGGTCGTTGTCGTAGTAGTTCATCTCGCGCAGGTGCGCGAAGAAGGCCTCGACGGTCTCAGGCGCCAGTTTGAACTGCTCGATCAGGATGCGCGTGAAGTCGGCGCGGTCGAAGGTCGTGCGGACGTCGAAGTCGGGGTTGATGAACCGGACGTCGTGGAGCTGATGGATGCGGTCCGAGATCTCCTTGGTCCAGTAGCGGCGCGTGGACTTGATCATCCCGTGCGGGAAGCCGTGCAGGGAGATGTCGAAGACGTGGCCGCCGACGCGCTTGAAGTAGGTCGCGAGGCCCCCGAGCTGGTAGTGGTGCTCGAGGAGCAGCACCTTGCGGCCGAACTTCGCGAGGTTGTTCGCCGCGGTCATCCCGCCGAGGCCGGCGCCGATGACGACGGCGTCGTAGCGAGGGAGGAGATGGTCGAACGGCGAGGGCATTGCGAAAGCAGATGAAGTAGGATGAAGCAGGGGTTAAGGGGAAGTCGAAAGCGGTCAAACCGCCCCGCCGCCTTATTTCCCGGCGACGGCCAGCGCCCAGCCGACCCGGCCCTTGGTCAGGCGGACCTTCCGTCCGAAGAGCTTCGACAGCACGGCGGGCTTGAGGACGTCGACAATCTTGCCAGCGGCGAGGGCCGACCCGTTGCGCAGCAGCAACGCATGCGTGAAGGTCGGCAGGATCTCCTCTACGTGGTGCGTGACGAACACGATCGCCAGTCCGGGCGTCAGCTTCGGCAGACGTTTCACGAGCGCGAGGAACTCCGCACGCGCGACCGGGTCGAGCCCGGCGCAAGATTCGTCGAGGATGAGCAGCGCCGGATCGGAGGCCAGGGCGCGGGCGATGAGCACGCGCTGCCTTTCACCCTGCGAGAGATGTCCCCACGGACGCTTCGCGAGTCCGCCGACCTTGAGCAGACGGAGCAA
>JBILLR010000036.1:0-11293 GCA_044375965.1 Opitutales bacterium | reverse complement strand
GAACCCGGACGCCATCGTCAAGGACCACGGCGCCGACGCCCTGCGCATGTATCTGATGTTCCTCGGACCGCTCGAGGCCTCCAAGCCCTGGAACTCCGACGGCATCATCGGCATCACCCGCTTCCTCAAGCGCCTCTGGCGTCTGGCGGTCGACGAGAACACCGGCGCGGCCTCCGCCAAGATCAGCGCCGACGGCGCCGAATCCGAAGAGCTCGTCCGCGAACTCCACCGCACCATCCAGAAGGTCGAGAAGGACATCGAGACCCTGCAGTTCAACACCGCCATCTCGCAGATGATGATCCTCATGAACGTCGCCGAGAAGTCGCCCGCCCTGCGCCGCGCGACCGTCGAAGACTTCGTGCGCCTCGCCGCCCCGTTCGCCCCGCACGTGTGCGAGGAGATCTGGGCCCGCCTCGGCCACAAAGAGAGCATCACCGCGGCCGGCTGGCCGAAGCTCGACGTCTCCAAGCTCGTCGAGACGACCGTCGAGGTCATCTTCCAGGTCAACGGCAAGGTCCGCGCCACCGCCAAGGTCGCCAAGGACATCTCCAAGGACGCCCTGCTGGCGCTGGCCAAGGCCAACGCCGACGTGATCAAGTTCACGGACGGCAAGCCCGTCGTGAAGGAGATCGTCGTCCCGGGCAAGCTGGTGAACATCGTCGTCGCGGGCTAAGCACCGCCCGCTCCGCCGACAAAAAGGGCCCCGTCACGGGGCCCTTTTCATTTCAACTGAAGACGAGGCTCAGACCTCGGCCATCTCGAGCTTCGGCACCAGGATGTGGTGGATCGCGAAAGCCACCACGTAGGCGAAGGCGCAGAAACCGAAGAGCACCGCGTAGCCGTTGGCGTTGCTGTCGAGGATGCGGCCGGCGACGACCGGGAAGATCATGCCGCCGATGGAACCCACGAAACCGCCGAGACCCGAGACCGAGGCGACGGCCTCCTTCGGGAAGGTGTCGGAGATGGTCGCGTAAAGGCTGGCGGACCAGGCCTGGTGGGCGGAGGCGGCGAAGGCGATGAGGAGCACGGCCTCCCACATGCCGAGACCGCGGACGAAGAAGATCGGCAACGAGCAGAGGGCGAAGATGAGCATCGAGACCTTGCGGACCTTGACGATGTCGTGGCCGCTTTCGGCGAGGCGCTTGACCAGCCAGCCGGCGAAGATGCTGAGGACGGTGACGATGCCGTAGAGGGTGACGAGCGGGAGGGCCGAGGCCTTGAGGTCGAGGTGCTGCTCGCGCTTGAAGTAGTCAGGCAGCCAGATCAGGTAGAACCACCAGACCGGATCGGTCAGGAACTTGGCCATCATATAGGCCCAGGCCTGGCGCTTTCCGAGGAGGCTCAGCCACGGCACCTTGCGGTCGGAGGTGATTTCTTCGTCCTCAAGTTTCGGAGCTTCCTTGAACAGCGGAATCCAGAAGAAGATCCAGATGATGCCGAGCAAGCCGGCCACGACGAACGTGGAGCGCCAGCCGAAGTTCAAGGCCATCAGCGGGATGACCGCCGGGGCGACCAGGGCGCCGATGTTGGTGCCGGAGTTGAAGAGCGCGTTGGCGAAAGCCCTTTCCGAGCGGGGGAACCACTGGGCGACGGTCTTGATCGCCGCCGGGAAGTTACCGCCCTCACCGACGCCCAAGGCGATGCGCGCCCAGCGGAAACCCGAAATCGACCCCACCAAAGCATGCGCCGCAGCGGCGGCCGACCAAGCGAAGATCGAGACGGCGTAACCGACCTTCACGCCGAAGCGATCGATGAACCAGCCGAAACCGACAAGACCGAACGCATAAGCAGCCTGGAAGGCGGAGTTGACGTAGCCATATTGCTCGTTGGTCCAGCCCAGCTCCGTATCCAGCATCGGCTTAAGCAGGGCGAGAATCTGGCGATCGATGTAATTGATCGTGGTCGCGAAGAATAGAAGGGCCAGAATGACCCATCGGTGCGAGGGGGCTCCGGTACTTGAGGCGGCGTTCGACATAAAATCGGGGTGCGGCTACCAAACGCCGTTTTTGAGGTAAGTCCACCCCAGAAGTCCTGTTGACGGAAACCCACCCTAAAGCCACCTTGGGCGTGAATACATCCATGTCGAAGCCGCGCATCCTCCTCACGACCACCTCCTTCCAGGACACCCCTGGAGAACACCACAAGATGCTCGCCGAGACGGGCTGGGAAGTCGTCACCGCGCGCGGGCCTCTCAACGAAGCGGACACCCTCGCGCTGGTGGGCCAGTTCGACGGCTACATCTGCGGCGACGACATGATCACCGCCGCCGTCATCGAGAAAGCCCTCCCCCGCCTCAAGGTCGTCTCGAAATACGGCATCGGCGTCGACAAGATCGACGTGAAGACCCTGACCGCCAAGGGCATCCCCCTGCTCTTCACCCCCGGGGTCAACCATACCACGGTCGCCGAACACACGTTCCTCCTCCTGCTCGCCTTGGAGAAGAACTTCTACTTCCACACCGACTCGACCCGCTCCGGCGGCTGGAAGCGCAAGACGGGCCATGAGCTGCTCGACAAGACGATCGGCATCATCGGCATGGGCCGCATCGGCAAGGAAGTCGCCATCCGGGCCCGCGCCTTCGGCATGAAGGTCGTCGGTTTCGACCTCTACTGGGACGACAAGTTCGCCGCCCAGCACGAAGTGAAGCGCGCCGGCACGATGGACGAAGTCTTCGCGGTCTCGGACTACCTTTCCCTCCACACCAACCTGACCCCCGAGACGCGCGACCTGATCCGCGCCGAAAACATCGCCAAGATGAAGAAGGGCGTGCTCATCCTCAACTGCGCCCGCGGCGAGATCGTCCACACCGACGACATCGCGGCCGCGCTCAAGTCAGGCCAGGTCGGCGGCTACGGCACCGACGTGCTCGACGAAGAACCGCCGCGCGCCGACCATCCCCTCACCAGGCTCCCGAACTGCGTCGTCACGCCGCACATCGGTTCCCGCACCGCCGAAAGCGTCCAGCGCCAGGCCGTCGCCGCCGTCACCAACCTCATCCGCGCGATGCACGGCGAGAAGCCCCTCGCCCAGATCAACCCGGAAGTGCCGGTGAAGAAGGTCGTCTGACCTCCCCACTCGACAATACCATGAGCGAACTCTTCCACGTCGTCCCCCGCGCCGCCCACGAGGCGCTCGTCACCGCCGCCTACGTCAAGCGCGGCTTCGGAGCCAAGGAATCGGCCCAGGCCGCCCAGATGGCCAGCATGGCCACGCATCACGGCATCCGCACGCACAACGCCCTCAAGGCCCTGCACCTCGACGAGCTCTTCGGCTCCGGCGCCAAGGTCCCGGGCTGCACCCCTAACGCCGCCGTCACCAAGAAGGCCTCGCGCTTCGCCGCCGCCGAAGTCTGGGACGCCCACCAGAAGCTCGGCCAAGCCGTCGCCGTCGACGCCATCGACCGCTGCATCGAGCTCGCCGACAAATATGGCGTGGGCACGGTCTCCGTCGACAACGCCTTCCACTACCTCTGGGGCGGCGGCTACGTGATGGAGGCCGCCAAGCGCGGTTACATCGCCTACACGAACTGCACCGCCACGCTTGCGGAAGTCGTCCCGTTCCAAGGCAAGCACCCGACCCTCGGCACCAACCCGCATTCCTGGGGCTTCCCCACCACCGACGCCGTCGGTTTCCCGATCGTCATCGACTGGGCCACCTCGGTCATCGCCATGGGCCGCGTCCAAGTGCTCAAGCGCGAAGGCAAGATGCTGCCGCCGGACGCCGCCGTGGACAAGGACGGCAAGGTCACCCTCGACCCGAACGAAGCCGTCTCGCTCATCCCCTTCGGCGCCCACAAGGGCTACGGGCTCTCGCTCATCAACGAGATCGTCGCAGGCTTCATCGGCGGCTCCCTGCCGACCATCCGCAGCCGCACGCACGTCCCCGGCGAGAAGCAGGCCTGCGCCTTCTTCTTCCAGGTGATCCACCCGGACGCCATCAGCTCGGGCGTCTTCGCCAAGGGCCGCAGCCAGTCCGAGAACGTGAAGGCGGTCCTCGCCGACGTCCTCGGGCACGGCAACGAGAAGTGCATGCTCCCCGGCCAGCTCGAGGCGACCTTCGCCGCGCGCAGCCAGAAGGCGGGCGGCCTCCTCTTCTCCAAGGCCGAGATCGAGGCCTTCAACGAGATCGCCGCCCACATCGGCCATCCGCCGTTCGACCTCGCCTCCCTGCCCACCGGCTGAGCCCACTTCCCTTCTTAAAACCTGACCCCTCCCAACCATGGCCCTCCAGATCAAACCGGCGAAGGAATGCGCCTTCGACCAAGTCTCCCTAGGTGAAATCATGCTCCGCCTCGACCCGGGCGAGGGCCGCGTGCGCACCACGCGCCAGTTCCAGGCCTGGGAAGGCGGCGGCGAATACAACGTCGCCCGCGGCCTGCGCAAGTGCTTCGGCCTGCGCACCTCCGTCTGCACGGCGTTCGTCGACAACGAGGTCGGCCGCCTGCTCGAGGACTTCGTGATGCAGGGCGGCGTGAACACCGACTTCATCCAGTGGCGCGAGGACGACGGCATCGGCCGCACGGTCCGCAACGGCCTCAACTTCACCGAGCGCGGCTTCGGCATCCGCGGCGCCGTCGGCGTCCCGGACCGCGGCAACACCGCGGCCTCGCAGATCAAGCCCGGCGACTTCGACTGGGAGCACCTCTTCGGCAAGCTCGGCGTCCGCTGGCTGCACACCGGCGGCATCTTCGCCGCGCTTTCCGAGAGCACCGCGCTGGCCACCATCGAGGCCGTGAAGGCCGCCAAGAAGCACGGGACGATCGTCTCCTACGACCTCAACTACCGTCCATCCCTCTGGAAGACCATCGGCGGCCTGAAGAAGGCCCAGGAAGTGAACCGCGAGATCGCCAAGTACGTCGACGTGATGATCGGCAACGAGGAGGACTTCACCGCCTCCCTCGGCTTCGAGGTCAAGGGCGTCGACCATAACATCTCCAACATCGAGACCCAGGCCTTCAAGGACATGATCGCCGAGGCCGTGAAGCAGTTCCCCAATTTCAAGGTCGCCGCGACCACGCTGCGCCGCGTGATCACCGCCACGAAGAACGACTGGAGCGCCATCTGCTGGCACGACGGCAAGTTCTACGACAGCATCCAGTTCCCGGAACTCGAGATCCTCGACCGCGTCGGCGGCGGCGACAGCTTCGCCTCGGGCCTGGTCTTCGGCTTCCTCGAGCACAACGACGCCCAGAAGGCCGTGAACTATGGCGCCGCCCACGGCGCGCTGGCGTCCACGACCCCCGGCGATACGTCGATGGTCACCCGCAAGGAAGTCGAGAAGCAGCTCTCCGGCGGCGGCGCCCGCGTCGTCCGCTAATCAGTCCGCCCCACCCCTATCCTGTAATCATGTCTTCCCTCGAACTCTTCTCCCTCAAAGGACGCGTCGCCGTCGTCATCGGCGGCACGGGCGAACTCTGCGGCGCCATGGCCGAAGGCTTCGCCTCCGCCGGCGCCCACGTGATCCTCGTCGGTCGCGACCCCGCCAAGGCCGACGCCCGTCTGGCCAAGATCAAGTCCGCTGGCGGCTCCGGCGAGTTTCTCTCCTGCGAGGCCACCAACAAGGCCGACCTGATCAAGCTCCGCGACGGCATCCTCGCCAAGCACGGCAAGGTCGACGTCCTCGTCAACGGCGCCGGCGTCAACTCTCCCACGCCCTTCTTCGACATCGACGAAGCCCAGCTCGACAAGATCCTCACGGTGAACGTGAAGGGCGTCGTCTTCGGCTGCCAGGTCTTCGGCGAAGCGATGGTCAAGGCCGGCGCGGGTTCGATCATCAACCTCGGCTCGGAGTCGGGCATCCTGCCCCTCTCCCGCGTCTTCACCTACTCGGCCTCCAAGGCCGCGGTGCACAACCTCTCGAAGAACCTCGCCCGCGAATGGGCGCCCAAGGGCGTGCGCGTCAACACGCTCGTCCCGGGCTTCTTCCCGGCCGAACAGAACCGCAAGGTGCTCACCCCTGAGCGCGTGGCGATGATCCTCGGCAAGACCCCGATGAACCGCTTCGGCGAAGCCAAGGAACTCATCGGCGCCTCGCTCCTCCTCGCTTCCGACGCCGGCAGCTTCGTCACCGGCGCCGAAATCGTCGTCGACGGTGGCTTCGCCGCGATGTCCATCTGAACGAGACCGACGACGATGGCCTTCATGGACGATAACTTCATCCTCTCGACCGGCACGGCGCAGAAGCTGTACCACGGCGTGGCGAAGGAGCAGCCGATCGTCGATTACCACTGCCACCTCAGCCCGAAGGACATCGCCGACGACCGCCGCTTCGAAGACCTCACGGCCATCTGGCTCGCGGGCGACCACTACAAGTGGCGCGCGATGCGCGCCAACGGCGTCAGCGAAGACCTCATCACGGGCGACAAGTCCACCTCGCGCGAGAAGTTCCAGGCCTGGGCCGAGACCGTCCCGTCCACGCTCCGTAATCCGCTCTTCCACTGGACGCACCTCGAACTTCGCCGCCACTTCGGCATCCAGGACGTCCTCGAAGGCGCCACGGCCCAGAAGATCTGGGACGAGGCCAACCGCCAGCTCAAGCACGGCGACCTCACGGCCCGCGGCATCCTGAAGCTGATGAAGGTGCGCGTCGTCGGCACGACCGACGACCCGGCCGATTCCCTCGACCTGCACCACCGGATCGCGAAGTCCGGTTTCGAGACCAAGGTCGTCCCGACCTACCGCCCCGACGCGTGCCTCAAGGTCCGCTCTCCTGAGCGCCTGCAGGCCTGGGCCAAACGCCTCGCCGCCGCCACGGGCAAGGGCGCCGACACCTTCGCCGGCCTCATCGCCGGGCTCAACCAGCGCCACGACGACTTCGCCGCCGCGGGCTGCCGAGCCTCCGACCACGGCCTCGACTACCTGCCCGACGCTTCCTGCACCGAAGCCGAAGCCAAGGCCATCTGGGAGAACGCCATCGCCGGCAAGGCCGCCACGCTCGAGGAAGCCGAGAAGTTCACGGCCTTCATCATGCTGCACGTCGGCCGCCTCAACCACGCCAAGGGCTGGGCCACCCAGCTCCACCTCGGCGCCGTCCGCGACCCGAACCTCGGCCTGCTCAAGCGCCTCGGCTCCGACGCCGGCTGCGACACGATCGGCGACTTTCGCCAAGGTCCCGGCCTCATCCGCTGGTTCGGCGCGCTCTCGGGCGAGAACGCCCTCGGAAAGACGATCCTCTACAACCTCAACCCCGCCGACACGGCCCTCTTCGCCTGCCTGCCTGGTTCGTTCCAGGACGGCGTCACCCCGGGTAAGATCCAATACGGCTCGGGCTGGTGGTTCCTCGACCAGGAACGCGGCATGCGCGACCAGATGAACGCCCTCTCCGACCTCGGCCTGCTCAGCCGCTTCATCGGCATGATCACCGACTCGCGCTCCTTCCTCTCCTACCCGCGCCACGAGTACTTCCGCCGCATCCTGTGCGACCTCGTCGGCCAGGACGTCGAGTCGGGACGCATTCCGGACCGTAAGGACTGGAACGAACGCCTGATCGCCGACGTCTGCTACGGTAACGCCAGCCAGTATTTCGGCTTCAAGAGCTAACCGCCGGCCTGACCGCCGCCGCAAGACCTGGACCCTGATAGACGAACCGCATGATCGGCTATCTGTTGATCTTCGTGGCGCTGGCGGCGACCGCCTATGGGCGCCATGTAGCCACGAGTAACGCCGCCCTGCTCGCCGACGCCGAACGCGGGCATAACCTCCTGGAGAACCTCATCCTGGCACTGGTCTCCTTCCTGTGCCTGGTGATCACGGCTGAGGTGTTCCTTCATTGGGAAGCCTGGCTCACCCCAGCCCACGCCCTCTGGAGCATGATCCCCGCGGTGCTCTGGTCCGGCGGCATGCTTATCGCCCGCCGTCACCCACTCGACCGCACGTCGGTCGGCACGGGATTGGCCACGCTGCTTCCGCACGTCTACCAGATGCTCATGGCGGAGACGCAGATCCTCGCAGGAGGCATTTCCCTCCTTTGCGTCGCCGTCGCCATCGTGGTGGCCGTCCGCCGCGAGCCTGCCACGCAACCCTGAGCCTCCGGGCTCATCGGGCGCCCTGCAGGCTCTTCCACGTCAGCGGGAGCCTCTCGCGGACGAGCTTGGCCGTCGGCGCCGGCAGCATGACCGCCGTGAGCGGTACGTTGACCGTATCCTCGCGTCCGACCTGACCGGGCAGACGTCCGTATTTATATTCGTAAGCCAAAGACCCGTCGGCGGCGAGGCCGACGCCCGGCCAGGCAGGATTGGGGACCGAAACGAAGAACTGATCACGATCGACCGACTTCTCCTCGGCCGTCATCTTGGCGCCATGGAGCGAACGCCATAAGGCCTCGGCGGTCCAAGCGGCAGGATTCACCTGCTTGAGATGGGGTGAGACTAGCTGCGCGTAAGGCTTACGTCCGTCCGCATCGGCATGATCGCGCCAATAGGCGAAGGCCTCGGAGATCTCGTCAGCGACCAAAGGATAATGGGTGCAGCCCAGCATCAGGGTGTCGATCGCCGCCGCTTGGTCGGCGGCGGCCGACTTGAGGAACGTACCGACCTCAGTCCGGATGATGTCACGAATCGGCGTCTTGACCGAAGGGTCGCCTTCGATCGCTGCGGCTAACGTGGCGGAACCGAGTTGGCGGACCGGACGAGTGCTGACCTTGGCGATGGCCTTAGGATAAGCGTTGGAGGCGCACGTCCCCACGGTGGCGAGCACGGCCACCCCGCCCTGGAAGCCTTCCGCGGTCTCCGCGAGGCCTTGCGCACCGGCTTCAACGACGCCGATGACGATCACCGGAATGCCCCAGGCCTTCACGGCGGCGCGGATGTCTTCCAGCCCGTAGGCCGTGGCGGTATTGCAGGCGATGACGATGGCCTTCACCGGCGGCTTGGAGCCATGGGCTTGGCGACGGCCGAGCAGGAACAAGGCGTCACGCAGGACGAGTTCACGCAGGAAGTCGGTCCGGCCTACGGCGGAATAGTTGCCATACGGCATGTTCGCTTGGTCGCCGAAATAGACGAAGCTCTCGCCGGCGAAATCCGGCACGCCGTCCGCGCCGTCCGCGCCCGTCAGGTTGTGATGTCGGTCATGGGCCTTGAGGGCCTCGAGGACCGTCAGGCCGCCGACGCCGGAATCAAACACACCGATGGGTAGGTCGCGGAGGTCACGGCGATAATCCTCGGCCACGAAGCTGGCCGGCACGTCGCCCTGCGGATGGGCGCGGGCATGCGCGACCGCGGAAGCGACGACCCCATCCTGCGCGGAAGCGACTCCCGCCAGGACGACGCACCAGACCAGACGGAAGTAAGCCCTCATGGTCAGGTACGATCGGTCCGGTAGACGCGCTGGACGCGCTGCGTCAGCGTGCAAAGGGCCTCCCACGGGATGCAGTCGGACCAGGCGCAGAACTCCGCGACCGTGATGCGATCGCCGCCTTGGGCGCCGAGGATCGTGGCGACGTCGCCGACCGAGGCGGCAGGGACGTCGGTCACGTCGATGATGGTCTGATCCATGGTGACGCGTCCGAGGATCGGACAACGCGTGCCACGGACCAAGAAATGGCCGCGGTTGCTGGCGGCCGTGGGCACGCCGTCGCCGTAACCCACCGCCACGATGGCCACGCGGCTCGGACGATTGAGGATCTTGGTGCGGTTATAACTGACCGCGGTGCCGGCGGGCAGGTCCTTGACCAGCACGACGCGGGCGTGGAAGGATAGCACCGGCTCGGGACGGAGGCTCGCCAGGAAGGACCCGGCCGAAGGCGGCAGCCCATATTGCATCAACCCCACCCGTACGGCGTTGAACGGAGCAGCGGCGGAGAAGCTTTCCAAGCCCGCGCTGTTGTCGGCATGGATGAGCATCCCGGCGCGGACGGAGGTCGGGATGCTCTCCAGCAGACGGACGAACGTCGCGCGCTGAGCCGAAGTGAAGGCTTGGTCCTGGTCGGCTTCGGAGAAATGCGTGAAGACCCCGCGCCACTCCAGAGCTGGCTCGGCGAGCACGAAAGCAAAGAGTTCCGCCGCCTGCTCGTGCCAGACGCCCGCGCGGCCCATGCCGGTGTCGACCTTCACATGGACCTTGGCGCGACGGTCACGGGCGCGGACCAGCGCGGCGAGGGCCTGCGCTTCGGCGAGGGAGTTCAAGGTGATGTCGAGGCCCAGCGCGACGGCGCGCGCGAGCTCGCCCGGCAGGGTCGGACTGAGGAGGAGGATGTCCGCGTCATGGCCGACCTCGCGCAGGATCGCGGCCTCGGCGACGTTCGCCACCGCGAAACAATCCACGCCGGCCTGGAGCAGGCGCGTGGCGACCTCGGGCATGCCGTGTCCGTAGGCGTTGGCCTTCACGACGGCGACATAGCGCACATGCGGCGGCAGAGCCTGCTTGATGCGGCCGACGTTGCGGTCGATGGCGGGCAGGTCGATCTCGACCCAGGCTCGGGCGGAGGAAGCGCTCATGCGTCGGCTCGGTGGCGCTCACCGGACCAGGTCGCGAAATCCTGGGCGACGTTCAAGGCGTCGGGTCGGCTTTCCTCGCGGAGGAAGCCGGACTGCGTCAGCAAGACCGGCAAAGCCGACCAAGGCGCCGGGACGGGGAGGTGCGCGGGCAGCGCCGCGGCGGCGACTTCGCCGGACGCGAACAAGCGGCGGCCGGCGGTGTTCAGCTGCGCGGCCTCGGCCTCGAACGGTACGCCAAGGGAACCGTCGGCGGCTACCTCGAGCGCGTGCCAGCGCTTCAGTCGCGACTCGACGGCCACGAGGAACGGACCTTGCTCGCCGGCGACGAGCGCGGAGCGCGCCAGGGCGGCGAGGGATTCCCAGACGAAGATCGGACGCGGCTCGAGGGCGGACCAGGAGCGGACCGCGAGCGCGGCGATGCGGATGCCGAGCACCGAGCCAGGACCGACACAAAGGGCGAAGGAGCGGATGTCCTTCAGCGACAGCTTCGCGTCCGCCAACGCGGCTTCGACGCAGCCGAAAAGACCTTCCAAGGCGCCGTCGGGAGAAACGCCCTGCCCTACCCAGCGACCCCCCGCGAGAACTCCCACCCGGACTCCGGCGCGGGCGGAGCCGTCGAGGACGAGGCAGGGTTCGGGCGCGCTCATGGCCTCAGCCTGGCGGCCAAGCGAGGGCGCGTCCACCCAGCAGATGCACGTGCAGGTGCGGGACCGTCTCGCCGCCGTCCCTACCGTTGTTGATCACGATGCGGAAACCGTTGGCGAGGCCGAGCTGTCGGGACAGCTGACCTGCCACGAGCAACAGATGACCCAGGGTGGCCTGATCTTCGGCGTTCGCCAGGGCGATGCGCGGGATCGGCTT
>JBILLR010000092.1:0-3636 GCA_044375965.1 Opitutales bacterium | reverse complement strand
CTCCGGGAACCCTTCCCTTACACCCCTGTCCTCACCTGACACCCCCATGCGTTCCCTCACCCGCCTCCTGTGCGCGCTCAGCCTCCTGGCCGCCGCCATCCCCGCCGCCCTCGCGCATACCGCCGGCGAAGAACTGTCCTCCGCGGCCTCGGCCTTCCTCGGCTCGCTCAACGCCGAACAGAAGGCCAAGGCGACCTTCGGCTTCGACGACGCCGAGCGCACCAACTGGATCTTCGTGCCGGCCGTCCGCAAGGGTCTCCCGCTCAAGGAAATGAATCCCGGCCAACGCCACTTCGCCCAGGCCATCCTCTCCGTCGCCCTCAGCGGACGCGGCCACATGAAGGCCGAATCCATCATGGCCCTTGAACACGTCCTCCTCGAACTCGAGAAGGGCTCGGGCCCGAAGCGCGACGCCGAGAACTACTTCGTGTCCATCTTCGGCACGCCGGACGCCAAGGGCACCTGGGGCTTCCGCTGGGAAGGCCACCACCTGTCCCTCAACTTCACCCTCGTTAACGGCGAACTCGTCAGCTCGACCCCCTCCTTCTTCGCCAGCAATCCGGGCAAGATCAAGGAAGGTCAGCCCGGCCCCGTGGGGCTGGAAGTGCTCCAGTATGAAGATGATCTCGGCCGCCAGCTCGCGAAGTCCCTCACCGCCGAACAGCGCAAGCAGGGCTTCCTCAACCAGGATCCCTTCAAGGATATCGTGACCGGCAACAAGCAGAAGGCCGACGGTCTCATCAAGCACCAAGGCATCGCCGCCACGGCCCTGAACGCCGAACAGAAGCAGATGCTCGGCAAGATCATCTACGAATACGTCAGCCGCACCCGCCCGGATTTCGCCGCCCGCGAACTCCAGGCCATCGATGCCGTGAAGGAGTCCCTCGTGTTCGCCTGGAACGGCGGCCTCGAAGTCGGCGAGCCCCACTACTACAGCATCCAGGGCCCGACCTTCCTCTTCGAGATGGCCAACTTCCAGGGCGGCGCCAACCACGTGCACGCCTCGTGGCGCGACCTGAAGAAGGACTTCGCCTACGACCCGCTTCGCGAGCACGCGAAGGAACACGCGGCCGGCAAGTAAGCCGTTGAAAACAAAAACCCCGGGCAACCGGGGTTTTTGTTTCTCGAGGTAGGGACGTGATCACCATCACGTCCGTGGGCGGACCGGAGACCGGATGAGTGGCTTCGGCATGTGTTTGGGTAGGGCTGACCGCCTCGGTCAGCCGCGGTTGAGCGAGGGCGCTCAACCCTACCTATCCGCCAAATTTTGGTATGACTTTCTGGTCCCGGGTCCGGATCCCGAACCTGATTACCCGCACCTGGCGCCAGAAGCCCGTGACCCGTGACCCGAAATGTTTCCAACCGCTAACCGCTTACTTCACCACCTTCTTCCACCCCTCCATCGTCTCCTTCAACAGCTCCTTGGGCTCCATCTTGATGCCGTAGCCTTGGAAGCCGAAGGGGCCGCGATAACCGGCGGCGCGGGCCTTGGCCACGAACGCGCCGACGTCATAAGTCCCGCGGCCGAGCGGCTGGATGAGCTTATCCCAGCCGAGCTTCTGCGTGTCGCCGGTGTCGGCTCCGTTGATCGTGATGAAGTTCAGCCGCGGCAGCGCTTCCTTGATCAGCGGCAGCGGATCGCGCTCCGAGCCTTCGACCTTGAGCCAGTGGCAGAGATTGAAGGTCACGCCGAGCGAAGGGCTGTCGACCTTGGCCGCGACGCGCACGCAGGTTTCGAACTGCGCGGCCCAGAAGCCGGCATGAGGATAGAGGGAGACCTTCAAGCCCTTTGGCTTCGCATAGGCCAGCAACTGCTTGAGCTGCGGCACGACCACGGTGTCGCCATGTTCCGGCGGCATCATCATGCCGGCGGGGAACTGCACCTTCCTGATCGCCAGCCACAGCGTGCCACCGGTACCGGCCAGGTCGTCGACCGCCTTCGTGAGATCGGCGGGCAGCCGGGTTTCTCCATAGGCGAAGTTCGCGACATGGTAGGCGTTGAAAAAGCCGAGGCCCTTGGACCGCAGCGCGGCAGCGTAAGCCTTCGCCGTCGACGGACGGCCGCCCAGACCGGCATAGCCGAGCTCAGCGAGCACTTGCGCGCACTCGGCAGGCTCGAGCCGCGCGGCGGTGTCCATGGCGAAGAAGACGGGGCGGTCGGCGGCGACGAGCGCGCCGAGGACACAGAGATAGGCGAGGAGGGAACGCATGAAGATCAACGAACGGTCACGCCGTGCGCGGCTAGTTCACGGAGGAAGTCCGGCGGCGAGGGCGGACTGATGACGAAATTCCTGAACCAGCCGGTGCGACGACGGAGCAGGACCAGTTTATTCGGGTTCACGGTATTGGTCCAATGCTCGTTCCAGAAGACCCAATCGTGCGCGGCCCATTCGATATCGCTCAAAGCGACCTTACGGGCCGTCAAACCATAGATCCGCACCCGCATGTGCCCGGCGTCCACGGTGAAGGTCATGCCCCAGAAAATGGCGTGGACCAGCACGACCGGAAAGATCAGGGCCAGGATGAGCGGGAGCAAGTAGAGGAAGACCTCCATTTGAGCAGGAAACTTAGCGCCAATCGGCCGGGCTTAAACCCAAAACCAAGCCCACGCTGGACAGCCCTGCCCTTGCCGGATTGCCTGTGACCATGGCTCGCGCGACGAAGCACCTGAACACGAACGCCCTCTGGGCCGACGTCGGCGTGCGCACCCTCCGTCGCCTCGGACTCACGCACGTGGTGATCTCGCCCGGTTCGCGCTCGACGCCGCTGGCCCACGCGTTCGCGGAGTCCGCTGGCCTCCATGTGACGGTCGCCCTCGACGAACGTTCGGCCGGCTTTATCGCCCTCGGCATCGCCAAGGCCACCGGACAGCCGGCCGCCCTGCTCTGCACTTCGGGCACCGCCGCCGCCAACTACCTGCCCGCCGTCGTCGAAGCACGCCTCTCGGCCACGCCGCTGCTCGTCCTGACCGCCGATCGCCCTCCGGAACTCCGCGAATGCCACTCCGGCCAGACCATCGCTCAGAATGGCATCTTCGCGGCCTACCCCGTCTGGGCCGCCGAGGCCGCCGTACCGGGTTCTGACCTGACCCTGCTCCGCCACTGGCGGCAGCTCTTGGTCGACGCCTGGCAGCGCTCGCAAGGCCCTCTGGCTGGCCCGGTACACCTCAATCTGCCCTTCCGCGACCCGTTGCCGCCCTCCGAGCCGGAAAAGGGCTTCAAGGCACCCGCAGGGCTTGATCTCGACACCTTCACGGCCGTACCGCCCTCCGGAGTCGTCCGTCCGACCCTGACGCCTGCCACGGTCGCCAGCCTGCTGCCCAAGACCGAACGCGGCGTGATCGTCGTCGGCCCGCACGCCTTCGAGGATCGCGACGAAAGCGCCGCGGCCCTCCGCGAACTCTCCCGCCTCACCGGCTGGCCGATCCTCGCCGACGGCGCCGGCACCCTACGCGGCGACCTCGCCGGCGACGCTTCGCTCGTCTCGGCTTACGACCTCATCCTACGCGACGCCAAGGCGGCCCGCGTCCTTCGCCCGCAGGCCGCCGTCTTCCTCGGCCCGCTGCCGACCAGCAAAGTCCTGCGCGCGTGGCTCAAGACAGAAGACCTCACCGCCCTCCAGCTCGGACACGTCGGC
>JBILLR010000091.1:0-3689 GCA_044375965.1 Opitutales bacterium | reverse complement strand
CTCGCGGTCGAGAAGACCATCGCCGAAGGCATCCGCACCGCGGACATCGCCGGCGGCGGCAAGGCCGTGGGCACCAAGGCCATGGGCGCGGCGATCCTCGCCCGACTCTGATCGTGGACGAAGCGGAACGACAGCGCGCGGCCGAACGACGTCGGGAGGCCGTGTGCAGTCCGTTCATGCGCATCGCGCGCTTCCCGGTCGACGTCGCCCGCGAGCTGCTCGACGCCGGCTACTACCGCGTCGACCAGCTGGCCGGCCGTTCGCCCGAATCCCTGCTCACCGAGATCGCGGCACGTAACAAAGCCAAGCTCCCCGCGCATTTCCTGCCGTCCTTACGCATGGCAGTCTACTTCGCGGAGTCCGACAGCCCGGACCCGAAGAAGCTCTTCCTGGATCAGTGGCAGTAGCGGATGACAGACGACAGAGCGCTGCGTCGATGACAGAGGACAGAGTCGATTTCGGGGAATAAATCTAGGCCCATCGTTGATTGGGTCATCTGTCCTCGACTCAGTCCTCAGTCATCGATTCTTTCATCCAAGCTGCTCCATCGTTTGCCTTCGGGAGTAATCCTGCCATTATCGGACCTATGGTTCCCACCGTCGTCGTCCCCGTCATGACCTTGGGCGACTGCGTCTTCTTGCCGCAGCAGCTGCTGCCGTTGCGCATCTTCGAGCCGCGCTACCGCAAGATGCTGAAGGAGACCCTCGCCGGCAGCCGCATGTTCGCGATCTCGCAGCTGGACCAAGACAGCCTCTCTCCCGACAACGACGAACCGCCCTGCCCGTTCACGTGCGTAGGACGCATCGTCGGACACGTCGAACTCGAGGACGGCACCTCGCACATCGTCCTCGAAGGCCTGCGCCGAGCACGCGTGATCAAGGTGAAGCGCAAGACGCCGTACCCGCAGCTCGAGATCGCGCCGGTCGTCGACGAAGCCTCTACGGACTTCGCCGGCTCCACGCGCGACATCGCGCGCGTCTTGGCTTTCGCCGAGAATATCGTCGCCGAACTCGGCGAAGAGGCCGCCCCGCTCATGCAGCGCCTGCGCAGTCTGGCGAACCAGCCCGGAGCCCTGGCCGATGCTGCCGCCGGACACCTCGTGACCGACAGCGGCACCCGGCGCTCCTTGCTCGAATGCCTCTCCCAAGATCAGCGCATCCGGTCCGTGGCCGATGAACTCGCCCGCCTCGACGCCCAGCGGAAGCTGGACGAGCAGACCGGCGGAGAAGAAACGCAGGGGTTTAATTGAGACCTAAGGGGTAGGGACAGGGGTAGGGGTGGGGGTAGGAATCCACACCCTCGTTTTTGCCTACCCCTCCCCCCACCCCTACCCCTGTCCCTAAGTTTAACCCCTTTCTTCTTGCGGATTAGACTCATTCTAACTGATTAGGCGGTTAGAATGATTCAAAATCTCACTGAACACGATCGGGAGCACCTGCAAGAAGCCCTCGGCAAGAGTGGCCAGAAGGTCACCCCGCAGCGCGAAGCCGTCTTCACCGTCCTCCTCGCCCAGCGCGACCACCCCACGGTCGACGAAGTCTTCCAGCGCGCCCGCGAGGTCATGCCCGGACTGTCCCTGGCCACCGTCTATAACTGCCTCGAGACCTTCGTCGGCTGCGGCCTGGTCCGCCAGGTGAACCATGAGCGCGAGTCCACCCGCTACTGCCCCAACCTGGCCCCGCATGCGCACTTCCGCGACAAGGCCACCGGCCGCGTCCACGACATCGAGCTCCCGCCCGAAGTCCTGAAGAGCCTCCGCTCGATCCTTCCGCCCGGCTTCGATTCCGAAGTCATCGAGATCAGCTTCCACGGCCGCGCCCAGTCCGGCGAACAGACCTCCAACTAAGACCTTCCCTCCACCATGTCCGACTCGCTCGTCATCAAGAACCTCAACGCCTCCATCGGCGACCGCCCGATCCTGAAGGATTTCTCCCTCACGGTCCCGAAGGGCGAAGTGCACGCCATCATGGGGCCTAACGGCACCGGCAAGAGCACGCTCTCCAAGGTCCTCGCCGGCCACCCCGACTACTCCGTGCAGTCCGGCGAAGCCTTCCTCGACGGCGAACAGATCCTCGGCCTCGAACCCGACGTCATCGCCCGCGCCGGCCTCTTCCTCGCGTTCCAATACCCGAGCGAGATCCCCGGCGTGACCATCGCCAACTTCATCCGCGCCGCGATCGTCGCCCGCCAGACCAAGGGCGCGCCCTTCGACGCCAAGGCCTACTACGCCGAGCTCTACGCCAAGATGGACGCCCTCAAGATGGACCGGAAATTCACCTCCCGCTTCGTCAACGAAGGTTTCTCGGGCGGCGAGAAGAAGCGCTGCGAGATCCTCCAGCTGATGATGCTCAAGCCGAAGTACGCCGTCCTCGACGAGACCGACTCCGGACTCGACATCGACGCGCTCCGCATCGTCTCCGAAGGAGTCAACGCCATGCGCGGCCCGGACACCGGCTTCCTCGTCATCACCCACTACCAGCGCCTGCTCGAATACATCGTCCCCGACCGCGTCCACATCATGTGGGACGGACGCATAGTCCACAGCGGCGGCAAGGAACTCGCCCTCGAACTCGAGGAGAAGGGCTACGATTGGGTGAAGACGGAACTCGCCTCCGCCTGAAGACCATGGCCGACATCGACGACAACCTGGCCCAGCGCGAAGCGATCGAAGTCGACCGCTCGAAGGGCGACTTCAAATACGAAGAGAACTACGCTTTCGACGCGGGTATCGGGCTCACGCCCGCGACCGTGGACTACATCGCCAAGGTCAAGGGCGAGGAGGAATGGATCCGCGAGTTCCGCCAGAAATCGCTGAAGATCTTCCAGGACATGCCGATGCCCACGCACTGGGCGACGGCCGACCTCGAGAACATCAAGTTCGAGGACATCCGCTACTACCTTTCCAAAGGTCAGAAACCCGTCCGCACCTGGGAAGAAGTCCCCGATGACGTGAAGAAGACCTTCGAACGCCTCGGCATCCCGGAATCGGAACGCAAGTTCCTCGCCGGCGTCGAAGCACAGTTCGACTCCGAAGCGGTCTACTCCCGCATGAAGGAAGAGCTCGAGAAACAGGGTGTCATCTTCTGCGGGCCGACCGAAGGCCTGCGCGACCACCCGGAGATCTTCCGCAAGTGGTTCGGCAAGGTCATCCCGATCGGTGACAACAAGTTCGCCGCCCTCAACTCCGCGGTCTTCTCCGGCGGCTCGTTCATCTACATCCCCAAGGGCGTGAAGGTGGCCCAGCCCCTGCAGGCCTATTTCCGCATCAATGCCGAGAATTTCGGGCAGTTCGAACGCACGCTCATCATCGCCGACGAAGGCTCGGAGGTCACCTACATGGAGGGTTGCACGGCCCCGAAGTTCGAGACGGCCACCCTCCACTCCGCGGTCGTCGAGCTCGTCGCCCTCAAGGGCGCGAAGATCCAATACATCACCGTCCAGAACTGGTCCGCCAACGTCTTCAACCTCGTGACGAAGCGCGGCGTGGCCGAGGAGGACGCCGAAGTGCGCTGGATCGACTGCAACATCGGCTCCCGCCTCACGATGAAGTATCCCGGCGTGGTCCTGCGCGGCAAACGCGCCCGCGGGGAGGTCCTCTCGATCGCCCTGGCCAACGACGGCCAGCACCAGGACACCGGCGCGAAGATGATCCACGCGGCCGATGACACGACCTCGAACATCATCGCGAA
>JBILLR010000037.1:0-10872 GCA_044375965.1 Opitutales bacterium | reverse complement strand
GGAGGCGTCGAAGGGGTCGGGACTCATGCGAGGCGATGGAGTTTGTAAGGATAGACGCCGCCGCTGGCCCACTGGCAGACGTAAAGGTCGCCGCGTGCGTCGACGCACACGTCGTGGCAGTTGTTAAAGACGGGCTGGTCCTGCAACATGGCCTGGAGTCGTCCGTCGACGTACCTGGGTTCCTGGCCGCCGGGGTTGGAGACGACGCGGTCGTGCTCGTCGAGGATGGTCACGAAGCCGCGGCCCTGCCACATGCGGTAATCGTCCGGCTTGGCGCCGAAGCAGACGCCGGAGTAGAGGTGCTTGCCGGCGATCACGGGCCGGCTGACGTAGGCGCCGGGGAGATAGACCCCCCGGACGTGCTTTCCTTCGAGGGTGAACCAGTTGAACTCATTGCGGACGCGTTCGGTGCAGACGAGCAGGGGCTCGGGGCCGCGGGTGTCGATGGCGACGCCATGGGCCTGCATGAACTTGCCGGGGTTCGTCGGCTGGGTGCTCTTGCCGCCGAACCTTCCGAGATACTTGCCGGTCTTGTCGAAGCGGAGGATGAACTGCGAGCCGTAGCCGTCGGCGACGTAGATGTCCCCGTTCGGCGCGACGGCGGTCTCGGTCGGAGAGTAAGGTTCCTTTTCCGAGTAGGCGCCGCACTTCTGCGCGGGCGGGAGTTCGAGCACGACCTTGCCGGCGAGCGTGGTCTTGGCGATGCGACCGGAATTGTCCGTGAGGTAGAGGTATTCGGTGCCGTCAGCCTCGCGATGTAGCGTCAACCCATGTCCGGCGCCCATGCCGAGCGTCCAAGCGTCGAGCACCTTGCCCTGGACGTCGAAGACGAGGATGTTGTTCTGCTTGTGATTCGTGATCAGGAAGAGACGTCCGTCGGCGGATTGGACCATCTCATGGCAATCCTTGACGGGGTGCTTGGCCTTGTCGGCCTGACACCAGAGCTTGTCCACGCGGTAGCGCAGCTCGCCATGGCCGACGATGGCGCCGTGATGCGCCGGCGCGGCGCCGGCCTGCGCCAGCAAGCGCGGGGCCGCCAACGCGGCCAGGCCGGTGGCGAGGAAGGAACGACGGGAGAGGGGGCTCATTGTGAGTAGATGACAGATGGCGGATGACAGATGGCAGATGGATGACGAAGGGTGAAGGATGGGCTAATCTGGTCCTCAGCCTTGTTTGAGGGTGCTTCCGTGTCCCCGTGTCAACGTGCCCACGTGCCCACTTGTGTTTCGTTCACTCATGCGTGATCGCCTCGTCGAGGTTGAGGGCGAGGCTCGCGACCAGGGTCCAGGCGGCGAGTTCGGGTTGATCGGCCTGGGCAGGGTTGCGTTGGCCGATTTTGAGGAACTTGGCCGCTGCGGCGGGGTGCTGACGATAATAGGCGCGGGCTTCGTTCAGGGTCTTCCCGAGCGTCGTGGCTTCGTGGTCGTCGCCTTCACGTGAAAGGACCTTGCGCAGCAGCTTCTGGATGCGGCCGGCGTCGCCGCCTTCGCGCATCACGTCCGCCGCGATCGCCTGTGAGGCTTCGAGGTAGGTGAGGTCGTTCTGCAGGGTCAGGGCCTGGAGCGGGGTGTTGGTGCGTCCGGTACGGACTTCGCAGGAGCGACGCTGCGCGGAGTCGAAAAGGAAGGTGGGCGCGATCGACCGACGCCAGAAGGCGTAGAGGGTCCGGCGATACTGGGCCGGGCCTTCGCTGGGCTCATATTTGAAGCGGCCCATGAAGAGCTCCTCCCAGACGCCGTCCGGTTGATAGGGACGTACGGGCGGACCACCCAGCACGGGATTGAAGAGGCCGGCGGTCCGGAGCGCGGCGTCCCGGATCATCCAGCTGGGCAGACGGAACCGGGCTCCGCGGGCGAGGAGTTTGTTCTCCGGGTCCTTGGCGAGCAGGGCCGGGGTGACCGAGGAGTCCTGACGATACGTCGCGCTCATGACGATGAGCTTGAGCGTGCGCTTGAGGTCCCAGCCGTGTTCGATGAGGTCGACGGCCAGCCAGTCGAGGAGCTCCGGATGGAGCGGGCGTTCGCCCTGCAGGCCGAGGTCCTCGGTGGTGCGGACGAGTCCCTGGCCGAAGAGCATCTGCCAGAGGTGGTTCACGGTCACGCGTGCGGTCAGCGGGTTCTCCTTGGCGGTCAGCCAACGCGCCAATCCCAGGCGGTTGCGCGGAGCGCCTTCGGGCCAGCCGACCAGCGCCTGCGGGACGTCCGGGGTGACCTTGTCGCCGTGTTTGTCCCAGACGCCGCGGACGAGCACGAAGGTGTCGCGAGGCTCCTTGCGCTCGGCGAGGACCATGACGTTCACCTTGCCGGCCCGCGCCTTGATGTCCGCCTGGTCGCGCAGGGCGCGGTCCAACGCGGCCCGGGCCTCGAGATAGGGACGGTGGTCCGCCAGGAATTGCTTGAAGAGGTCTTCCCGCAGCTGGGTGTCAGGTCCGGCCTTGGCCTCGGCGAGCCGTTCAAAGGGAGTGGCACCGATCGTCGCGACGGCCGGTCCGGCTTCGTCGGTGACGGCGAGGCGGAAGCGTCCGAGGTTGCGGTCGCCCAGCGTCGAACGCTGACGGAGTTCGATGATGAGTTCTTCGTCGGCTCCGAGGATGAGGGGCTCGGCGAGCCGATAGACGGCCTGGTGCGGCTTGGTCTTGTCCGCGCCCAAGGTGGTCCATCCGTTCCGCGGATCGTCATCGAGGGTGTCCTTCACGTCGCCGTAGTTGCCGTTCTTCTTCTTGTCGGCGGTGAAGTCCGCGACGGCCGAATCCAGGAGGATGTCCCGGATCAGCGAATTGCCCTTCGTGCGCACCTGCGCCTTGAGGTCGGTGAGCATGAACTCGCCGTCCTTGCCGCGGGAGAGGCCGCCGCCGGTGTGCGTGGGGTGGGGCAGGACTTCGAGCCTGAGGCCGGTGATGCGCCGGCCACGCGGGCTGGCCATGAAACGATACTCGTCCTGGTTGGGGTGCGGCCCCGAGGCCTGGACGGCGAGGTCGGCCTCCTGGGTGAGCACGGTGCCTTCGGCGGTCTCGAGCGCGTCCGCCCTCAAGGGCGTCCAACTGACGTGCGGGGCGGCGAGCCGGCTACGCGCCTGCTTCAGCCAGTCGCCGAAGGGTGCTTCGGCGGTTTTGCGTGCGTCGGCTTCGGCTGGTTTGGCGGCGTCGACCAAGGCCTGCGCCTCGGCCATCGCCCGGCTGGAGTGTTTCGACTGGTAGGGCAGGTAGGGTTTGGCTCCGCCGCCGGCCTTGCCGTCCTCGTCGATGCTGTTGAAGAAGGCCGAGAGGGCGTAGTAGTCGGCCTGGGTGATGGGATCGAACTTGTGGGTGTGGCACTGCGCGCACCCGAGCGTGAGGCCGAGCCAGGTCGTGCCCATGGTGTTCACGCGGTCCAGGACGTAATCGACGCGCGACTCCTCGGGGTCGCGGCCGCCTTCGCCGTTGGTCATGTGGTTGCGTTGGAAGCAGGTGGCTAGCTTCTGCTCGAGGGTCGCGTCCGGTAGGAGGTCGCCCGCGAATTGTTCGAGGGTGAACTGGTCGTAAGGGACGTTGCGGTTGAAGGCTTCGACGACCCAGTCGCGCCAAGGCCAGTTGTTGCGGGTCGCATCCGATTGGAAGCCGTCGGTGTCCGCGTAGCGCGCGGCGTCCAGCCACCACATGGCCATGCGTTCGCCGTAGTGCGGCGAGGCCAGCAGACGGTCGACGGCATGCTCGTAGGCCTTGGGCGAGGTGTCGGCGACGAACGCGGCGGTCTCGGCCTCCGTCGGCGGCAGGCCGGTGAGGTCGAAGGAGAGACGGCGGAGCAGGGTGTGCTTAGGGGCTTCCTTCGCGGGCGCCAGTCCTTCGGCGGCGAGCTTCTTGCCGACGAAGTGGTCGACGGGGTGGCCGGTCGACGGGGCCTTCACGGGGGCTTCGAAAGCCCAGTGCTTGCCCCAGACGGCGCCTTCGGCGATCCAGCGGCGTAGGATGTCCACCTGTTCCTTGGTCAGCCGGGCCTTGTGCGACTTAGGCGGCGGCATGAGCTCTTCTTCATCGGTGGTGACGATGCGCTCGATCAGGGCGCTGACGTCCGGTTTGCCGGGCACGAAGGCTTCCTTGGCGATGGCCGCCTCGCGGACATCCAACCGGAGCTTGGCCTTGCGGTGCGACTCGTCCTGGCCGTGGCAGCCGAAGCAGTTGTCGGAGAGGATGGGCAGGACGTCGCGGCTGAAGCTGACCGGCTCCGCCGCGGAAACGGGGAGGGCGAGCGCCAGGAGGGCGAGGAGCAGCGGGGTCGGCTGTTTCATCTGGGGGGTATTCTACGCCGAAGCCGGCAGTTTTAAATGGCATGCCCCGACCGGCGGGTTGTATTATCCTACCATGGCTCAGCCCCCCGTCGCCAACCGCTTCCCGATTTCGCTCTACGCGACCCCCAATCCTTCCCACCAGGAAGTGTTCTACACGGTGCCCCGCGCGGGCCATCTGCTCGCCGGCACGGAGCATCACATCAAGCGCGACCACTTCCCGGGACATGAGCTCATCCTCTGCCTGCGCGGCAAGGGCTGGACCCGCATCGCGGGTCGGACGCATCAGGTCCGCCGCGGCGACCTGGTCTGGATCAACTGCCACCATCCGCACGAGCACGGCGCGGTGCAGGACGATCCATGGGAGGTATATTGGATCCGCGCCGAGGGACCGCGTCTGGCGCAGTTGTCCGACCTGCTCGGCGTCCGTGAGGCGCCGGTCATCGGCGGCATGGATCTCCGTGTGGCGACGCCGGTGTTCAAGGAGCTTTTCCGTCTCATCCCGGCCGACTCCCCTGAGTCGCCCGCGCTGATCCATGCGCAGGTGGCGATGCTCGTGGCGCAGGCTTATTGCGCCCGCCAACGTCTCGGCGAACTCACCCCGAAGGTGCCCCCGGCCCTCGCCCGCTGCGTCGAACAGATGAAGCTCTTCTACTTCGAGAAGCACACGGTGCCTTCGCTCGCCCGGCTCGCCGGCCTGAGTCCGACTCATTTCTCCCGCGTGTTCAAATCCTCCTTCGGGACCAGTCCGATCGACTGGCTGCGCCGTGAACGTATCAGCCAGGCCAAGCGGCGGTTGGCCGATACGGCCGATGACATCAAGGAGATCGCCGAGCAGGTAGGCTATTCCGACCGCTACTTCTTCAGCAAGGACTTCAAGAAGCACACGGGCTTCACGCCGACGCAGTTCCGCGTCCGCGAGACCGACCGTCTGCGTACGGAGTGATCGGCCCCAAGAAGGCTTCGGATTTTTAGTCGTACCAACTTATGAAAGTGAGAGGCCGTAAATAATGCACGGGTCATGGGTAGGGATGACCGGCCCGGTCATCCATGGACGCGCGGGCCGCACGCCCCTGCCAACCATCCTATCCCGCAGGGTTCAGTATCCTCCCGCCACCCGCCACCTGAGGCTGCCACCTGCCACCCGAAACGATTCAACCAATCAAAGGGAAACCGGAGACCGGAATATATGCTGCGGTTATATGTCCCCAGCTAACTATCCGGTCTCCCTTTGCTGCCCCCTTTGAGTGCTGCCTCTGTCTCGAGGTAGGGATGACCGGCCCGGTCATCCATAGGTGCGCGGGCCGCACGCACCTGCCTTTGAATGTCGCGGGGTAGGGCCGAGCAACCTTGCTCGGACGCGACTGCTTACTTGCCGGAGGTGACGTATTCCTGGCGGTCGACGTCGCCGCTCTTGTCTTTGTCGAATTTGACGAAGTTCTGGGCGGCCTGCTCGGGGTCCTTCTGGTGGAGCATGAACTCTTCTTTGTTCAGCTTGCCGTCCTTGTTCGCGTCGCGGCCGTCGAACATGGCTCCACGGTCCTTGGTCGCTCCGGTCTTGGGCGCGGGGTTCTCGGCGGGCTTGGTCTTGCCTTTTTTGCCCTTCGGCCCGGCGGTGTTCTCGGCGGTCGCGGGGGCGATGGGTGGCGGCAGGAACTTCGTGAGACGCGCGATGACCTCAGCATGCTCGTCCTTGGTCGCGACGTTGACGGTCTCGTGAGGATCGTTGGCTTCGTCGTAGAGCTCGGTCGCGTGGATGGAGTTATCCTTGCGGTCGCGCCAGAGCGTCAGGCGCCAGCGGTCGTCGCGGATGCTGTAACCCATCAGCGACTTGCCGGCATCATTACGCGGATACTGGCTGATGGCGACGGGACGCACCCGGGCGGAGGCGTCGTCCAGGACCGGCTTGAGGCTCACGCCTTCGACGTCCTTGGGCTTGGGCAGTCCGCACGCGTCGGCGAGGGTGGGGTAGATGTCGATGAATTCGGCGAGCGAGGCGCTCTTGCGGCCGGGTTCCTTCTGGCCGGGCATGCTGATCAGCAAGGGCGCGCGCGCCGAGACTTCGAAGTTGGTGTGCTTGTGCCAAAGGCCGTGCTCGCCGAGCTGCCAGCCGTGGTCCCCCCAGAGGACGATGACGGTGCTGTCCGTGAGTCCTTCCTTCTCGAGCGCGTCGAGGACGATCCCGACTTGGGCGTCCATGTAGCTGATGGCGGCGTAGTAGCCGTGACGGAGCGTCCGGGCGAGGTCCGCGGGGACGGGGTCCACGTCCGGGATCCCGGCGTAGCTCTTGAGTTCGCCGTTGGTATGACCGACGAAACCCGGGGCGCCGGCGGGAAGTTTCTGGAAGGCGGGGACGTAGATTTCCGCCGGGTCGTAAAGGTCCCAATATTTCTTGGGCGCGACGAACGGGAGGTGCGGCTTGGCCATGCCGACCGCCAGGAAGAAGGGCTTCCCCTTCTGTTTCAGTTCGGCGAGGGTCTTCGCGGCGAGACGCGAGGTCTTGCCGTCGGTGTAGGTGTCGTCCGGGACGTCGGCCGATTCGTAGGCCGGACCGCGGGCGCGACCCTTCTTGTCGATGTTGGCCGGATCGGCCGCCAGCTTGAGCGCCGCTTCGGAGGCGTAGGCCGGAGCCTTGGGCGTCTGCCAGGGCACCGACCAGCTGGGGGCGTCATCATAGCCGCCATGGAAGATCTTGCCCATGCCTTGGCTGTGGTAGCCATGGTTCTTGAAATATTGCGCGACGGTCACGGCGTCCGGCAGGGCGGTCCGGAAGTGCGTGTCGAGATCCCAGACGCGGGTGGCGTCCGGACGTCGGCCAGTCATGAGCGACGAACGCGAGGGGCTGCACACGGCCTGCTGGCAGTAGGCCCGGTCGAACGTCGTGCCCCTCGCCGCGATCCGATCCATGTTCGGGGTCTTGATCACCTTGCTCCCTGAGGCGTTGATCTCGGGCCGCAGGTCATCGACCGCGATGAACAGGACATTGAGTGGCTTCGTTTCGGCGGCGGACAAGGCGGCGCAGAAACAACCGAGGACCAGAAGGGCAAGGAGACGCATGGGGATATCTCATGACAACCCCCGTATGGCCTCAAGGTTGCAATGATTCGAACGGGTATCGAGGTAGGGACAGCACCACGTGCTGTCCTGGTCGCCATGCCTTGGTTAGGGTCGGGACCGCGTCACGACATAGCTCTGGCTAAACCATTCTCAGGTCCCGGGTCTCGGCCTTCAGGTTTCGGGTTCGGGTATTCAGCATCAGGTGCAGGTTCGGGCCCGCACCCGTCCCCCAAACCAGAAGACCCGCACCTGGCTCCCGATCGCCGAGACCTGAGACCCGAGGATGCCGCTAAAGCGCTCAAGGGGAAACCGGAGACCGGAATATTACCTGCGGTCATGAATCCCTAGCTAACTATCCGGTTTCCCTTTGCTGCCCCGATTGAGCACCATGTTCTGTCTCGAGGTAGGGATGACCGGCTCGGTCATCCACGGGCGCGCGGGCCGCACGCCCCTACCATGGCCCCCGCTGACTATCCGGTTTCCGGTCTCCCCTTGAGCGCTGCCTCTCACCTTTGCACTTTTGCACAGGAGCACCGTTCCGATTTGCACCTTTGCACGGTGTGTTAGTTCCCATGCCCCCGTGTCACCTTGCCCACGTGCCCCCTCGCTGATCGCTTCAGCGATCAGCCGCGATCATCTCCCATCCCTTCCGATACTGCTTCGTCAGCAAAGCCTCGGCCTCAGGCTTGCCCGGGAACTTCATGGCGGCGGCATCCCAGTCGAGCTTCACGCCGCTGTGGCGCGAGGCGACGTTGCCGAGCTGCACGGCTTCGGTCAGCGGACCGGCGTAAGCGAAATTATCCGTGGTCTCGTGACCGTCGACGATCGCGTCCACCCACGCATGGTAATGGCTCGAACCTTCGACGAAGTCCGCGAGGTCGACCGCGACTTTGTCCATGGGCTTATCCTTGGCGCGGGCTCGTCGGGCGAGTTCCCCGGGGTTGAGGTTCTTGCCGAATTTCTCCTCGGGGAAGAGCGAGGGTAGCGCGTAGTGAGGGAGCAGCATGACGCCTTCTTCGCCGATGAAGATCGAGCCGAGCGGGGGCAGCTTCTTGCCGGCGGGCATGCGCGCCAGCGCGAGGTCGGGCAGGCGGCCGCCGTCATACCAAGTGACCTTGATCGTATCGCCCTTGGTGAATTCCGTGCCGGCGAAGGTCCATTCGATGGTCTGCTCGCGGCACCAGGTCTGCGGGTTTGCGCCGACGCTGTCCGCCTTGACGCTGAGCGGATTGCCGAGCTTGAGCGCGGTGAAGACGGGGTCGAGCAGGTGGCAGCCGAAGTCGCCCATGGTGCCGCAGCCGAAGTCCACCCAGTCGCGCCACTTGAAGGGATGGTAGACGGCCGGCGCGAACTCGCGCGCGGGCGCGCAGCCGAGCCAGAGGTCCCACTCGACGCCCTTCGGCACGGAGCCGGAGGCGGGGGCGGCGGTCATGCCGGTGTACTTGTTGCCGGTGTTCGGATGCCAGCTGTGCACGGCGAGGATCTTGCCGATGCGGCCGGTCTGGATGAGCTTCACGCCCGTACGGTATTCCTGGGCGGAATGGATCTGGTTGCCCATCTGGGTGCGCACCTTCGACTTGGCGGCCTGCAGCCGGAGCTGACGGGCTTCCCAGACGGTGTGCGTCAGCGGCTTCTGGCAGTAGACGTGCTTGCCGAGGCGCATGGCGGCCATGGTGGGCAAGGCATGCATGTGGTCGGGCGTCGAGACGGTCACGGCGTCGAAGCCGTCGCCGAGCTTGGCGAACATCTCGCGCCAGTCGGCGAAGTGCGTCACGCCAGGATAGCGCTTGTCGGTCTTGGCGAAGCGCCCGGCGTCGATGTCGCAGAAGCCCACGAACCGGGCTTTGGCGTGCGAGGCGACCTCATGGATGTCGGAGTAGCCCTTGCCATCGACCCCGACCGCGGCGATCTGGACCTGTGAGTTCAGATTGCGGGCGCGGACGACGGCGGGGAAGGCCAGCGAGGCCAAGGCGGCGGTACGCAGGAAATTACGACGAGACAGGGTCATGGCGGGGTGGGGTGAATGAATTCAGCCCGCCGAAGCTCTTTAAGGCAATCCGTCAATATGACCTTAATCCGCTCTAAAGGTGGCTTAATCTGCTGTGAGAGTAGATGGCTGAGTCGATGACAGAGGACTGAATCGATGACCGAGCTAATCAGCCGGTTCCCGGTCTCCCCTTGAGTTCGGCTTTACTCCTCCAGCTGCCACCTGCCGCCCGAGCATAGTGCCTCCACTTTTGCACCTTTGCACGGTGTGTTTCCTCCCTTGCCAACATGTCAACTTGTCAACCGGCCAGCTAGTTTGCTCGCGACCTTCGGTCGCGCGTTATTTCGCGTACGCTTCCCTCGCCGCCTTCTGGAACTCGCGACGAATCTCGCTCTGGTCGGAATTCTTGAGATCGGTGCGCTGGATGAGGAGGACGTAGGCGCGCTTCTTGACGGGGTCGATCCACGCCTGGGTGCCGAAGGCGCCGCCGTGGCCGTAGGTGCCGACGCTGAGGTTCTCGGTGACCTCCTGGGGTTCGCCGACGATGTGGAAGCCGAGGCCCATGCGCATGCCAGGCGCGAAACTGACCTTCGGGAGGTCGCCCAGCTGGTTCGTGGTCATCTCCTTCAGGGTCGCCGACTTGAGGTAACGACGGCCGTCCAGTTCGCCCTGATTGAGCAGCATCTGATAAAGCTGACCGAGGTCGCGGGCGCACGAATAAAGCCCGCCGGCCGGAATGGCGGTGCGCTTGAGGTCGTGCAAGGGTTCGCTGAAGCGGCTGTTCTTGGCTTCGAGCAGGCCGCCGGTGGTCTTGTCCGACGAGTAAGGCTTGGCCAGGACGTCGAGCTGATCCGGATTCGGCCAGAAGGTGGTGTTCTCCATGCCAAGCGGGTCGAACAGGCGCTCCTGCATGAAGTCGGCGTAGGGCTTGCCGCTGGCGACCTCGATGATGCGTCCAAGCAGGTTGATGGCGTTGTTGTTATAAGTCCACTTGGCGCCGGGTTCATCGGTCAGCGGACGCGTGGCGTAAGCCTCGGCCATGGCCGCCAAGGGCAGGGTGTCGACGGGCTGGCCCGTGGGCGTGGCGGTGGTGGTGTCGATGCCGCTGGTGTGCGTGAGCAGGTCCTTCACGGTGACGAGACGCTTGGGCGCCACGAGCCCCTGCTTGGTCTTCAGCTGGATGCCCTTGAAGGCGGGCACGAATTTCTCAATCGGGTCATCGAGCTTCACCTTGCCTTCCTCGACGAGCATCATGACGCCCATGGCGGTCATGGGTTTGGTCATCGAGGCGATCCAGAACATGGATTCCTTGCTCATCGAACGCTTCTGGGCGACGTCCGCCAGGCCGAAGGCCTCGACGGCGATGAGTCCGTCCGGACCGACCACCGCGGTCACGGCGCCGGTGATGACGTCGCTGTCGACGAAATGCTGCAGCGCGAACGCGGTCACGGCGTTCTCGTTGTCGGGCATCGGCTTCTGCTGGCGGCAACCGGTCAGCAGGAGAAAACCAAGGACAAAGCTGAGGAGGCGCATGCGAGTGGGTATAAGATGCACGAGGGAAGATGGAG
>JBILLR010000035.1:0-11561 GCA_044375965.1 Opitutales bacterium | reverse complement strand
AAGGACGCCCTCGCCGAGATCGGCATCGAGGGTATGACCGTAACCGAAGTCAAGGGCTTCGGTCGCCAGAAGGGTCACACCGAAATCTACCGCGGTTCGGAATACACCGTCGACTTCCTCCCCAAGGTGAAGATCGAAGCCGCCGTGGCGGACGAGCAGGTCGAAAAGGCCATCGCCACCATCTCCAAGGCCGCGCAGACCGGCAAGATCGGCGACGGTAAGATCTTCGTCCTCGGCCTGACCGACGTCATCCGCATCCGCACCGGCGAGCGCGGTCCGGCGGCCATCTAAGCTCCGGCCACCATCCATCTCAAGGGCGTCCTGACGGACGCCCTTTTTGTTGGCTTACTTCGCCGCCTTCGCCGCCGCCTTGGCTGCGTCGCGCTTGGCGAGCATGCCGGGCGAGTTCCACTTGATCACATGATACGTGGCCTGGCCTTCGCCGGCGTTACGGATCGCGTGGTCGATGTTCGCGGCCTGGAAGATAACCGAACCGGGCCCGAGCTTCACCCAATCGCCCGCGACGAGCGCCTCGACGGTGCCCTCCTTGACGATGAGCAGCTCCTCGTCGGCATGCTGGTGAGGCGGGTGCGGCGCCTGGCCCGGGTTCAGCGTGGTGATATGGTATTCCAGCTCGTCGAGCGTGGCGGTCGGCCCTTGGCAGACCTTACGGTAGGCCCCGACCTTGGTCGGCTTGACCACCAGTTTCTCCCAGTCGAAGGCCATCGAACCCATGACGGGCTTGGCCACGGGTACGTCGGCGGCGAGCGGGCCGGGGACGATGAAGCCGAGGAGGCCGAGGCAGACGGAGGCGGTCAGGGCGGCGACGACGAGGTCGCGACGGGTAGGGGTGATCATAGGAAAGGAATAGGAAAGCCTCCGAGGGGAGTAAAGAGCCCATCCAGAGGCCTTGCCCTCGGGACGACCCCGGGCCTAATCTTCGGCATGCTTCGCCCCGCGCTCCGATGGAAGGCCGCCCTGCTCTGCCTGGCGACCCTGCTCGTCGGTTGCGGCGACGGACGCACCACCGCTGAAATAAAGGCCACCGAGGGCTATCTGATCATCAATAACATGGCCGAGCCCTCAGGACTCGACCCTCAGACGATCACCGGCCTCAGCGAAAGCCACATCGTAGGCGCGCTCTTCGAAGGGTTGGTTAATTATGACCCCCAGGACCTCCACCCGGTCCCGGGCATCGCCGAGAGCTGGGCGATGTCGCCGGACGGAAAGACGTGGACCTTCCGCCTGCGCCAGACGGCCCAGTGGTCCAACGGAGACCCCATCACGTCGGCGGATTTCCTTTTCAGTTACCAGCGCATGCTCATGCCGACCTTCGGCGCCGAGTATGGCTCGATGCTTCACGGCATCCGGGGTGCCAAGGACTTCGCCTCCGGCAAGACCAAGGATTTCCGGTCCGTCGGGCTGCGCGCGCCGGACGCCCGGACGCTCGTCATCGAACTCGAGCACCCCATCCCCTATTTCCTCCAGCTCGTCTGTCACCACAGCTGGATTCCCGTGCACCCCCCGACGATCCTGAAGTTCGGCGGCATCGACGCCCTGAACACGCCTTGGACGCGGCCCGGCTCGATGGTCAGCAGCGGGGCGTTCACCCTCGAATCCTGGGAGGTCGCGCGCCGCGTGGTGGTGCGCAAGAACCCGCGCTACTGGAACGCCAAGGAAGTCGCGCTGAACGCCGTCGAGTTCCGCGCCATCGCGGACCTCTTCGCCGAAGAGCGCGCCTTCCGCGGCGGGGAACTGCACGTCACCGGCGCGGTGCCGCCTTACAAGGTGGCTAAGCTCCGCGCGGAGAAGGCCCCGCAGCTGCGCATCGACCCCTTCCTCTCCACCGCCTTCGTCTGGGTCAACTGCGACATCAAGGGCGACAAGCCTGCGGACGTCGCCGCCCGCAAGGCGCTGAGCGATCCGCGCGTCCGCCGCGCCCTCGGCATGGCCATCGACCGCGAGCTGATCGCCGAAAAGGTCCTGCGCGCCGGCGAGACGCCCGCGCTCCACTTCACGCCACCCGGCACCGGCGGCTTCCAGCCGACCGCCCGATGGAAGCAGGACTTCGCGGAAGCGCGCCGCCTACTGGCAGAGGCCGGCTACCCGGGAGGCAAGGGCCTCCCGAAATTCGACTACCTTTACGCGACCTCCGAAGGCCAGCAGATGGTCGCGCAGGCCTACCAGGAGATGTGGCGCCGCGAGCTCGGCGTCGAGGTCGAGCTCCGCAACCTGGAGTGGAAGGTCTACCTGACCGCCATGCGCAAAGGCGAATTCCACCTCTGCCGCGGCGCGTGGGTCGGCGACTACAACGACCCCAACACCTTCCTCGAGATGCTCATCACGGGTAACGAGCTCAACAACTGCAACTGGAGCGACGCGGAATACGACCGCCTGCTCGGGCTGGCCGCGCGCGAGACGGACGCCGCGAAGCGCTTCGGCTACTTCCAGCTGGCCGAAGCCCGGCTGGTCGAACAGGCCCCGGTGCTGCCCGTGGTATTTAATAAGAACAAATATCTGATGCGACCCGAGGTGCAGGGCTGGCATCCCACCCTGCTCGACCAGCACCCGCTTTCCGCCGTCCGGCTCGTGCCGGCGACGGCGAAAGGGGATTGAACGGGGCCGTCGTCGTCTTATCTTCACCCCATCGCCATGCGCTCCCTCGCCCTCTCCCTGCTCGCCGCCTTCGTCACCCTGACCGCCGTCGCGCAGACCGAACCGCAACGCCCGGCGTCGCAAGACAAGGCCTTTGCCAAGCTCCGCGGCATCACCCAGTTCTACATCGACGTCAGCACCTCGGAGAACCGCCCCGAGGACGCCGACCTGCGCGGCGAGATCCGCGACGGCATGGAGCTGGAACTCCGCCGCGCCAACCTCACTCCGAAGGCCGTCGAAGGGCTCAGCCCGGAGACCGCCACGCCCCTGCTCCTGATCGAAGTGCGCTACGACCGTGGTCTCGGACGCTACACCGCCGACGTCACCCTCTCGGTGCGCGACAACGCGACGATCACCCGCAACAAGGAGGCCGTCCTCGCCCAGTCCTATGCCGACACCCGCCGCGCCCTCGGCACCTCGGACACCGCCCTGAACCGCGAGGTCAAGGCCCGCAGCCGCGAACTCGTGCTCGAGATCATCGAGGGCATGAAGCGGCTCAAGTGAGCGCTCGGCCTTGGACCTGCTGAACAAGATGCGGGGCGACGGAGCGGCACTCCCGCCGCGACCCGCCCCCAAGGAGATACTCGCCGTGACGATCGTCGCGGTCGTGGTCATCGGCGGACTGACGTTGCTGGCCTCGACGCTCGAGGTGGCCCTGTTGCTCGGCACCTTCGCGGCCAGCTCGTTGCTCGTGTTCGCCTTCCCGGACGCACCCTTCAGCCAACCTCGCAACGTGCTCCTCGGGCACCTGATCGGCAGCGCCTGCGGACTGACGGCCGCCCATTTCCTGGTCGGCTGGTGGGGGCCCGCCATCGCCGTCGGCACGGCCATCGCCCTGATGAAACTCACCCGGACCGTGCATCCTCCGGCCTGCTCCAACCCGCTGATCGTCTGCGCGCTCGGCCAGGCCCCGTGGACCTTCCTCCTCTTGCCTACCCTGACGGGCGCCGGTCTCATCATCCTCGTCGCCCTCTTCTATCACAACTTGCGCCGCGAGGCCCGCTGGCCCAAGTATTGGTTCTGAACCTATGTCCTCCGTCGAAAACCGCCTCGCCGAACTCGGCGTCACCCTGCCGACCCCTCCCGCCGCCGCCGGCGCCTACGTCCCCGCCGTCCGCACGGGCAACCTGCTCTACCTTGCCGGCACCCTGCCGATGAAGGACGGCAAGGTCTTCTCGCTCGGCAAGGTCGGCCGCGAGGTCGACCTCGTCCAGGCCGCCGACGCCGCGAGGCTCTGCGTGCTCAACGCCTTGGCCAACGCCAAGGCCGCCCTTGGCTCGCTCGACCGCGTCAAGCGCGTCGTCATGGTCAACGGCTTCGTCAACGGCGTCGACGGCTTCAGCGACAGCCCCAAGGTGCTCAACGGCGCCTCGGAGTTCCTCCTCCAGGTCTTCGGCGACGCCGGCAAGCACGCCCGGGCCGCGGTCTCCGTCAACGGCCTGCCCCTCGGCGTCTCCGTCGAGGTGCAGATCGTGCTCGAGGTCCGCGACTGAGCATCCTCAGCCTTCGGACAGGCTGACGCGGGTGAAGTCGATCTTGAAGGACTTGCCCTTCGGCGGTTTCCCGCAGTTGCCGATCTGCGCGCAGGCGCGCTTCACGAGCTCGGCCATGCGCGCGTCACGCGGCGGATTGATCCAACCAGAGAAAGAAACGAAACCCGAGGCATCGACGTTGACGGTCACGCCGCAGGTGCCGCCGGAAGCGACGGATTCGCCTTCGGCCGCGACGATCTCCTTCCACGCGGTGAGCAGGCGCGCCTGGACCTCGCCGGCATAGAGAGCGAGTTCGGAGGCCGAGCCACCTTCGCCGCCATTGTCGCCGGTACCGTGACTCCGTCCTTTCTTGACGGAAACTCCGCCGATCCCGCCTGATTTCGCGGATGCGCCGGGCCGGCCGGACTTGCCGCCCTGGCTCTTGTTGAATTCGTCGAGCGTCATGCGGGACGACTTGCTGCCGACGCCGTTCTTCACGACGGCCTTCGTCGAGGTCTTGACATTGGAAGGAGAAGACTGGGCGGCCTGCTGGGCCTGCTCGCGCTCGCGCAGGATCTTGTCGACGTTGAGCTTCGGGACCTTGATGCGGGCGAGGCCGTTGTTGGTGCCCGTCTCGGCGCCCTGCGCGACGCCGGGCGCCTTGCCGACCTCGCCGGGACGCTTGCCGGGGATACCGGCGAGGTCGATGAGCAGAGGGTCGACCGGTTCGACGCTTTCTCCATCCTGCCGGGCGGCATACCAGGAGAAACCGATGACCGCGCCGAGGAGACCGAGGTGCACCAGGACGGAACCGATCCAACCTCTGCCGTCGGCGGCCATGCTCAGCGCGTCTCGGTGTCGAGCGCCGCCTTGGTCAGGCCCTTGGCCTTGGCCAGCGAAAGCACGTCGATGATCTTCTGGTAGGACAGCGCGCCGTCGCCCCGGATGCGGACGATGGGCTGTTCGGCCTCGGGCAGGGCCGCGAGCGTGGCGAACTCGGCTTCGAGCTGGGCCGTCGTGACCGGACGGGCGCCAAGGGAAAGCCCGCCGTTACGGTCGATGCTGACGATGCGATGCTGGGCCTTGGTGTCGGGCGCCTTGCCCGCGCCCTTGTCGGCCTTCGGCAGGTTGACGGCGGTCGTCTGCTCGAGCACCGGCGTCGCGATCATGAAGATGATCAGCAGCACGAAGCAGAGGTCGAGCATCGGCGTCACGTTCAGCTCGTTCAGCACATGCAGCCGGTTAGGCTTGGAAAAAGAGCGGGCCATCGGGTCTTACTGGGCGTCCTCCCAGCCGGGCAGCGCGGCGGGCGGGACCTCGGGGGCCGGTGCCGCGGTCGCCGCGGCGGGCGAGACCGCCTGCGCGGCGCGGTGGAGACGTTCGCGCTCCTGCGCAGCTTCGTAGTTGCGGCGGGCTTCGCCTTCCAGCTCGAGCTCGACGCGGTCGGCGAGCGAGCTCGCGAAGTTCTCCAGCTCGGTCGTCATGATCTTCACCTGGGTGAGCAGGTAGTTGTAACCGAAGGTGGCGGGGATGGCGACGAGCAGGCCGAGCGTGGTCGTGACGAGGGCGCCGCACACGCCGGGCGCGAGCTGCGCGATGCTGGCCTTCTCGGTCAGGGCGCCGAAGGTGACCATCACGCCCCAGACCGTGCCGAGCAGTCCGAGGAACGGACCGCCGGAGACGAGCGAGCTGAGCAGCACCATCTTGTCCTCATACTTGACCATCGTGCGCGCGACGCCGCGTTGGACCGCGTTCTCGACGTGGCCCATGCACAGCGTGACGTCCGCCGGGCGGACGAGGCGGCCCTTGTGACGCTGGACGGCGGAGACGGCTTCGGCGACGAGGAATTCGTAAGGCCCCAGATTGAAGCCGCGCGGGAAGTTGAGCGCGACGACGGCGGGCTCGTCGCGGAGGCGACGTTCGAAGGCGTGGTTGCGACGGCGCAGCTCATGGACGTCGGACCATTTCTGGATCATCGCGCCCCAGCCGATGAAGGAACAGATGAGCAGCACGACGGCGACGGCCAGGCCGGCCGCGTCCATCTGCTTGAAATACCAGAGGGCGCCTTTGTCGGCCTCGGCCAGCACCAGCATGAAGACAGGAGAAAGCATCGGTTTCCTAGGCAATCCGCCGCGAGCAGGGCTTCAACCTGAAAAGGTTAGCCCGCATGCTTGAACCGGCGGCGGTTCTTCCGCATGGTGGGGGCTGCGTGATCCCTCGTCCGCCCACCTGCCAAGGCTGCGTCCAGAACGCCGTCGTCTACTTCACCCTCGTCGCCGGCGGGAAGGCGGAGACCTATGCCTGCTGCCAAGGCTGCCCTTCCCTCCTTTCGGACTCCATCCTGCCCTCGCTCGCGCTGGGCTTGAAGCTGACCGTCCCGACCCCTGTGGGCCGCGGCAAGTGCCCGGCCTGCGGATTCCGCTGGGCCGACTACGAGCGCGTCCATCGCCTCGGGTGCGCCACCTGCTACGAAGCCCACGCGCCGCAGGCCTTGGCGACCATCGCGCGTATCCAACCCGGCTTGGAACATCATGGCCGACGTCCGCAGGACGGACAGGCCGACCGCCTCGCCAAGCTGGCCAAAGCCCGCGCCGACCTCCAAGCCGCCCTTAGGGTCGAGGATTATGAGGCCGCGGCCGTGCTGCGAGACCAGATCGCCGAGCTCGAGCATGGTACGACGGAGAGCCGTCCCTGATTTACCGGATGAAACCCACCGCCCTGCTGACCAACGACGACGGCATAAACGCCGCGTTCCTCCACGCCTTGGTGGCCGCCTGCGTGGCCCAAGGCTTCCAGGTGGTCGTCGCCGCCCCCTCCGGCGAGCGCAGCTGGATCGGCCGGGCCTTCAGCCGCCACCGTGAAGTCACCTTGGCGGACTACCCCGGGCTCGGCGAAAAGGCCTGGGCCATCGACGGCACCCCTTCGGACTGCGTCAACATCGCCCTCGGTCACCTGCTGCCCGTCCGGCCCGACATCGTCCTCTCCGGCATCAACATCGGCTTCAACGCCACCATGCCCCTCTGCCTGAGCTCCGGCACCCTCGCGGGGGCGACCGAGGGCACCGCTTGGGGCCTGCCAGCCGTCGCCTGTTCCCTCGATCTCGAACAATCGCTCTTCGAGCAGGTGCATCGCAACTCGGCGGTCTGCCCGACCGCCCTCCGACCGCACCTCGAGTCCGCCTGCCGCCACGCCGCCCGCTTCGCCAGGGGACTCGTCGGACAGCCGGTCACCGGCCTGCTCGTGCATAGCCTGAACTACCCGGCGACCGTCACCGAACAGACGGCCATGGAACGCAGCACCCCGGCGCTCGTGCGGCACGGCTCCCTCTTCAAGCGCTCGGCGCAAGGTTTCTCGTTCGCCTGGAACGACGGCGAGAACCTCACCACCGACAGACAATCAGACCTCGCCGTCTTGGAGCGAGGTCTGATCAGTCATACGGTCTTCGACTTCGGCGGCACCGCGCCGCTCTGAGCCGGCTCAGTGGCTGTGGCCGTGATCGTGGCCGTCGCCATGATCATGGTCGTGGTCATGGTGACCTTCGGAGGCGAAAAGCACCGGCAGGAGGAGCAACAGGCCGCCGATGAAGGCCGGGGCCCAGGCGTTGCGCAGGGCATGGGCGGCGAGGAAAGGATAGAAGGCCACGTAACCGGCGACAGCCCAGGCGCCGAGGTGGTTGGTGAACATCCAGAAGCCCTTGAGTCCGCCGTCGTTGGCGCGGCGCTGGACATAGACCGAAAGGAACCCGGCGAAGAAGATGGCGGCGAGGATCAGCAGGAAGACGGCGAAGGGAGCCCAGCCTTCGACGGCGTGGTGGTGGATCTCTTCGGCCTTCTTCTTGAAGTCGGCGGCCACGGCGGCCTCGGCCTGCGCCTTGGCGGCGGTGGCGTCGAAAGCCTTGCCCTTGGCGGCGGTCTTGGCCTTGGCGACGGCCTTGTCGACCAGTTCGGCCTTGGCGACGACCTCCTGGCGGTGGGCTTCCGACTCCGGAAGCGTGTGGCTCATGTAGTGGTAAGCGCCGACGGACACGCCGTAGAAGACGGCGCCCAGTACGACGGTGTTGATGGCCAGGCCGAGGCGGCCAAGGGGCTTGGTAAGGTCCAGCGAGAAACTCATGGTGCGAAGCGGCAACCTAGGTCCGTCCCCCTGCCCTTCAATTCCAAACTTGGAAACCGCCCGCCGACCCGCCTGATTGGGGTCAGCCATGGCCCGCCCGCTCCCTGAAACCGTCCTTTTCGACCTCGACGGCACGCTGGTCGACAACTTCGAAGCCATCCATCGCTGCTACGATGACGTGATGGGGATGATGGGCCTGCCGGGCGTGACCCTGGAACAGATCCGTCGTGCGGTCGGCGGTTCGGTCAACGTCACGGTGGTGAAGCTCGCCGGCGAAGCCAACGCCCCGACCGCCACCCGCCTCTTCCGCGAACACTTCCCGTCGGTGATGTATCATGGCCTCCGCGCCTACCCGGGCTGCCGCGAGATCCTCGTCGGCCTCCGGGCCAAGGGCGTGCGCGTCGCCGTCTACACGAACAAGGACGATGCCAACTCCAAGAAGATCATGGAGCACCTCGGGTTGGCCGACGTCGTCGACGACGTTTTCGGCACCAACGTCCACCCCTGGCGCAAACCCCAGCCGGAGTTCACCCACTTCGTGCTTTCGACCCTCAAGGCGGACGCCGCCCGGACGGTCATGGTCGGGGATTCTCCCTTCGATATCTCCACGGCCCGCAACGGCAAGCTCGCCGCGATCCATTGCGTGACGACCGGCAGCCATACCGCCGAAGAACTGGCCCCCTACGCCCCGGACACCGTCCACGCCGGCCTGCCCGAACTGGGCCGGGAGCTCTTCGGTCTGGGTTGATTTTCGTTTCGCCCCCGCCCCGCAGGGGTGATTGGCTCACCGCATGTCGCCGCCACGCGAACCGCCGCGCGGACCCGAAACCACCCTTTCGGGCGTGGTCGAGCGCATCCTGTGGCTCGACGAGGAGACCCATTTCACGATCGCGGAACTCGCGCCGGAAGCCGGCGACAAGGTCATCATCCTCGGCAACATGACCGGCCTGCAGTGCGGCGAGACCGTCGACGTCAGCGGGCATTGGGAACGCCACCCCTCCCACGGCCCGCAGCTGCGCGTGCGCACGTTCAGCTCGCGCCTGCCTTCTTCGGTCCACGGCATCCGCAAATACCTCGGCAGCGGCCTCATCAAAGGCATCGGCAAGACCTACGCCGACAAGATCGTCGCGCGTTTCGGCGTCCGCACCTTCGACATCATCTCCAACCAGTCCGGCCGCCTCCGCGAAGTCGACGGCATCGGCCCCGGCCGCGCCAAGGCCATCAAGGCCGCGTGGGACGACCAGAAGGCGCTGCGCGAAGTGATGGTGTTCCTGCAGACCTACGGCGTGACCAACGCCCTGTGCATCCGCATCGTCAAGGCCTACGGACAGGACGCCAAGAAGGTCCTCACCACCGAACCCTATCGCGTCTGCCGCGAGGTCGAGGGCGTCGGCTTCAAGACCGCGGACAAGATCGCGCGCAACCTCGGCCTGCCCACGGCCGGCCCCCAGCGCGTCGACGCGGGCATCCTGCACACGCTCGAGGAACTCGAAGGCGAAGGCCACAGCGCCTTCCCCGACGAAGGCCTGCTCGAGAAGGCCACCGCGCTCCTCGAGGTCGACAAGACCATCGTGCATGACCGACTGCGCAAGCTGATGGAAGAGGACGCCGTCGGCGTGCTGTCCACGCGCGGCGTCCGCCTCGTGCAGCTACGCCCACAGGAGAAGGCCGAGAAATCCATCGCCGCCTCGATCCAGCGCTTCCTCGCCACGCCCTCGGGCCTGCCGACCATCGTGGCGGACAAGGCCGTCGAATGGGCCCAGACCCGCGCGGGCTTCGCCTTCTCGCCGGCCCAGGCGGCGGGCGTGCTCATGGCCCTGCAGAACAAGGTCACCGTCCTCACCGGCGGACCCGGTACGGGCAAGACGACCATCCTCAAGGCGCTGTGCGACATCCTCGGCGCCAAGCGCGTGCGCATGGCCCTCGGCGCCCCGACCGGCCGCGCGGCGAAGCGCATGACCGAGGCGACCCGCGTGGCGTCGTCGACCATCCATCGCCTCCTTAAGTTCGACCCGGCGGAAGGCGGCTTCACCGCCAACGCCGAGAACCCGCTCGCGACCGACTTCGTCATCATCGACGAATCCTCGATGCTCGACACCAAGCTGGCCGCCGCGCTCCTGCGCGCGGTGCCGGGCACGGCCCACGTGCTCCTCGTCGGCGACGTCAACCAGCTGCCCTCCGTCGGCGCGGGCAACGTGCTCGGCGACCTGATCGACTCCGGAGCGGCCGCGGTCACGCGCCTCGACACGGTCTTCCGCCAAGGCGCGCGCAGCGGTATCGTCACGGTCGCCCACGGCATCCTGCACGCCGACACCACGCCGCCCACGCCGGTCGAGGATCCGACGAAGTTGGATTTCACCCAGGACATCCATTTCGTGCGCGTCGACGACCCCGAGGCCTGCGTGGCCATGGTCACTAAGCTCTGCTGCGACATCCTGCCGAAGGCCCTGCGCTTCGACCCGCTGCGCGACATCCAGGTGCTGGCGCCGATGCACAAAGGCACGGGCGGCATCCAGGCCTTCAACCAGGCGCTCCAAGGACGCCTCCGCGGCGCCGACGCCCGTCCCGGCCGCATCCAGCCGGGCGACAAGGTCATCCAGACGCGTAACAACTACGACAAGAACGTCTTCAACGGCGATTTCGGCGTGGTGCTCGGGCAGAACGAGGAAGGCACGCTGCTGATCGACTTCGACGGCGCGCGCGTGGAACTCGAACGCGGCGAACAGGGCGACCTCCACCTCGCCTACGCGGTGAGCATCCATAAGTCCCAGGGCTCGGAATTCCCGGCGGTCGTCGTCCCCCTGCTCCGCCAGCACAGCATCATGCTCGCGCGCAACCTCGTCTACACCGCGGTCACGCGCGGCCGCAAGCAGGTCATCCTCGTCGGCGACCCCACCGCCTACGCGATGGCCGTGCGCAACGCGTCGGACTCGCGTCGCATCACCGGCCTCCTTCCCCGCCTGCGCGGCGAGGAGTGATCAGAGCGTGGCCAGCTGCTGCTGGAAGGCCGCGATCGCCTTGTCAGGCGAGACGGACTTGGCCCAGCCGCATTCGAAGCTGAAGGCGCCGGCGTAACCCATCTCGCGCAGGACGCGCAGGTGCGGACGGAAGTCGTCGCCTTTGGTGCCAGGAGCGGAGCGAAGTTCCTTCTCGGCGACGTGGCAATGGATGAGGCGACCCTTGGCTTTGCGGAGCTCTTCCGCGGGGTCGTTGTCACGCATCATGTGATAGAGGTCGGCGGTCAGGAAGACGTCCGGGCCGGCGGCGGTGATCACTTCGACGGATTCGGCGATGCTGGTGCAGAGGTTGGTCTCGGCGGTA
>JBILLR010000034.1:0-11590 GCA_044375965.1 Opitutales bacterium | reverse complement strand
CGCCGCCGCCGCCCATGATGTTGCCGGGGAAGAGTTCGATGCCGGTGAGCAGGCAGCTCATGCCGCGCATATGCGCATCGCCGTCGCCGCGGACGCGGTTGTTCACGCCCTTGAGCGTGAGCAGCTTGTCCTTGAACGGCGCGAAGGGCTTCATGATCGCCTTGAGCTGGAAGTTCGCGCCTTCCTCGTCAGGCCAGAAGGCCGGCGGGACGACGCCGTTGGGCGAGAAGACGAAGATGACGCGCTGGCGGCGTCCGGCGGCGGGCTCGGCGGCGCCGAGCGTGGCGAGTCCGCCGAGGAGCGGCAGCGCGGCGGCCGAAAGGCCGAGGCGTCGGAGGAATTCGCGGCGATGCTGGAGGGTCATGGGCTTAACGGGCGTGAGGGTTGGCGGGAGCGGCAGGAGCGGCGGCGGCGATGGTCGGGCGGAGAGCCGCGACGACGGCGACCTCGACGGCGAGGTTGCGCACGTGGAAGCCGTCCGCGCGGAACTTGTCCGTCAGCCGGCCGAGCAGTTCGGGCGAGTAGGCGCCCGGCGGCTGCTTGACGAGAGAATGGAAGAGGTTGCGCACGAAGCCGGCCTGGCCGGCGGCGCTCTCCGCGGCGTGGACGCCCACGTCGCGGGCGCCCTTGAGCTGCAGCACGGCGCCGTCGGCGGCGACGTAGTCGGACACCGGATCGACGGGCTTCTGGTTGTCGGTGGCGCGGATGCGGCCGACGGCGTCGAAACGTTCGAAGCTGAAACCGAGCGGATTGATGGTGACGTGGCAGGACATGCACGCCGGCTTGGAGGTGAGCTCGGTGACCTTCTCGCGCATGGTGAAGGAGGGATCGAACTTGTCGTCCATGAACGCGATGGCCATGGGCGGCGGCTTGAGCATGCGCCCGAGGATGTTACGGGTGACGAAGACGCCGCGGTGGATGGGCGAGGTGGACTTGGTGTAGGAGAAGGTCGCGAGCAGATACGGGTGCGTGAGCACGCCGGCGCGCTGGTCGGCGTCCATCTTCACCGGCTGGAAGCCGTCGCCGGGGGCGACCTTCTGGCCGTAGAACTTCGCGAGGCGCTCGTTCATGAGGATGGTGTCGCCGAGCAGGAGCTGGCGGTAGTCGGACTTCTCGGACCACACGATGCTTTCGGCGAACAGGTCGAGCGAGGTGCGCAGGTCCATGACGACGGCCTGGTCGAAGCCGGGGTATTCCTTCTGGTCCTTGGCGATCTCGACGCCTTCCTCGACGTGCAGCCAGTCATGCAGGAAGTCGCGAATCTTGGCCTTGGCGCGGGGATCCTTCAGCATGCGCTGGGCGTGTTGGCGTACCTGGGCTTCGGTCCGTAGCTGGCCGGCGGCGGCGGAGCGCAGGAGGGCCGCATCAGGGACGGAGTCCCAGAGGGCCAGGGCAAGGCGCGAGGCGACGGCGTAATCATCCTGCGGGCCGATGCCGGGGTAGAGGAACGCAGGATTGGAGAGCGTGAAGATGAAGGCGCGCTTGGCGGCGACCTCCGGTGCGACCGCGGAAGCGTAGATCGCCGCGAGGTCGGCCTTCTGCTCGTCGTTCAGCGGGCGGCGGTAGGCGAGCTGGGCGAAACGCAGCGAGAAGGCCTTGAGCTTCTCGGCGCGGTCCGGGGCGTCGGCCTTGGTCCCGGCGAGGGCGAAGAGGTTCGGACCCACCTGGGCCGAGACCTGCAGCGCGCCCTTGGCGATCGCCTCGGTCCACTCGCGCGAGACGGACGAACCGCGCTCGTAGCCGATGCTGCCGTCGTCCGGCGGCAGGGGCACGGAGACGACGTTCACGTGCGAGGACCAGCCGGGCGAAAGGTTGGCGCGCGGCACCACGGACCAGGCGCCGCCCGGCGGACGCCATTCGAGCTTCAGGCCGGCGGTCTTGTCCTTGTACTTGAAGAACTCGAGCTTGAGCGGGTAGCTGCGCCCGCCGAGGAGGAAGATCGCGGAGGAAGCGGAGCGCGAAGCGCCCGAGCTGACCCAGAGGTCGATGAGGGCGTCCTTCTCGCTGCTGTTGTCGCGGGGATTGACGTAGAGGCGGACTCCGTTGGGCGAGGTGACGCGGAATTCGTATTCTCCGGTGTCGGGGGCGAGGACCGAGCCGCTCCAGTTGATGGAAAACTGCGCGGCGTAGGTGCCCTTCTCCGGGGCCTTGTCGCCGAAGTCGAAGTCGATGACCGGGTCGACCTGCTTCTTGAAGGTGGTCTCCGGCTTGTTCCGATCCGGCATCTTGGGGTCGCGCTCCGGACGCTCGCGGTACGTGCCGGCGAGGCCGCCCAACTCGGTCGTCGAAGTCACGCCGCGCAGCGAACCGAGCAGGTCGGCGACGGTCTCGCGGTATTGGCGGACGGTCAGGTGCGCCAGCTCGATGCGCGGGGGGTGATTCCGTGAGCGGGCCTCGGCGGAGTAGAAGGCCCGGTAGATGTATTCGGCGGAAGCCGTCGCATCGGCCGGGGAAAGAGCGCCCGGATCGTCTTCGGGCATCTCCTTGGCGATGTACTTGGCCAGGGAGGCGACCGACTTCTCGCCGACGAGGGGTTCGTCGGACTTACCCGCGACGCCTTCGCCCACCGGACCGTGGCAACCCATGCAGTCCTGACGATAGACGACCTCGCCCGAACGGGGGGCGGCGAGGTGCTTCTTGTAATAGCGCTGACCTTGGCGGCCAGCGTAGGCGAGGACGGCCACGACGACGACGGCGAGCCCGACCTTGATGGACCGAGAAGTGGGCATGGGGTTACGACCCCCTAGGACACCCGATAGTTCCCCTAAATCAAGCCCGCCTCACCGAAACTAAACCAGCCTTTGCCCGCCGGATCGGCCTCGGGGCGGCCCACGACCACGTGATCGAGCAGCTCGACGCCCACCACCCGGCCCGCGTCGGCCAGCTGCCGGGTCACCGCCCGGTCCGCCGGACTCGGCGAGGGGTCGCCGCTCGGATGGTTGTGGGCGACGATGGCGGCCGAAGCCGCGTGCTTGAGCGCATGCCGGAAGACTTCGCGCGGATGCAGGAGCGAGCTCGTCGCGGTGCCTGAGCTGACCTCATGCAAGGCGAGCAGCCGGTTGCGCCGGTTGAGGCACAACACCCAGCACTTCTCCACGGCGAGCCCAGCCGCGAAAGGCTCGAGTCGCGCCCAGACCTTGGCCGGCGCGTCGAGCTTCTCTCCGGGATCGTGCGCTCGCTCGCGAATCCGCCGGGCGAGTTCCATCGCCGCGGCGAGCTCGGCGGCCTTGGCGGGTCCGAGCCCATGGACTCGCCCGAAGTCATGGGTATCCCAGGTCGCGAGCGCGGCCAGCGTTCCGGACTCGGCGAGCAAGGCCGAAGCGACCACGGACGCCGGCGCGCCCTTGGTCCCCGTACCGATCAGCAGCGCGATCAACTCGGTGTCGAGCAGGGCGCGCGGGCCGAGACGGACGAGGCGTTCGCGAGGGCGGTCTTCCGGAGGCTGCATCCCCCGATGACCGTCGCGTCCGAAGCCAGGCACAACTTAGGTTATGCCCCAGCGGAACCCTTCAGGCGCCCGCTGCCTTCAGCCCGCGCCTCCGGCCTTCGCGTCGAGGAACGTGACCTTACCGGTCTTGAGGTCATACATGGCGCCATGGATGGCGATCTTGCCCGCCGCCTCCAGCTCGCGCAAAGTACGGCTGGCGGCGCGGATGCTCTCGATCGTTCGGACCACGTTGCGCGTGGCCACGTCGTCCACGAAGACCAGCTTCGTCTCCGGGGTCACCCAATCGCCGTGCGGCTTGGTGCCCGGCTCGATGGACTTCTGGATCTCGTTGACCAGCGCGTCGAGATGCTCGCACCCCGTCGCCTTCGAAGCGGTGTTGCCGGTCTCGAACAGCTCCACCGCGGCCTTGACCGCGCCGCAGCTGGTGTGGCCCATCACGAGCACGAGCCGCGAACCGGCCAGCGCGCAGGCGAATTCCATGCTGCCGAGGACCTTCTCCTTCGCCACGTTGCCCGCGATGCGGATGACGAAGGCGTCGCCCACGCCCATGTCGAAGATCAGTTCCACGGGGCTGCGCGAGTCGATGCAGCTGAGCACGACCGCCATCGGGTATTGCGCAGCCGCCGTCGCGTCGACCTGCCGGGCAAGGTCGCGGGTGAGACGTCGGCCGGTCACGAAGCGCTCGTTGCCCTCCTTGAGGAACTGCAGGACGCGCTCCGGCGTCAGCTGCGCCTGCACCTCGCGGGTGCTCACGTCCACATACTGGATCTCGTCCTCCATCACATACCGGTCCTTGAAGCCTACGAGGCTCACCTTCAGGTTGCGCGCCGGCGCGGTCTGCCGGCGAAAATCTTCGATCAGGTCGAGGATATCCGGGTCGACGTAGTCCGTGTTGCGGGCGTCGAGCACCACATGGCCGTTCGCCGGCACGGAGTCGAGCGCCTGCTCGAGCACGGCCCGGTTGAGGAAGCTCACCTGGTTGGCGAACTCGATGCGGAGCACGTCGCCGCCCGCGTGATGCTCCATGAAGCGGAGCAAGGGCCGGCGGTAGTTGCTATGCAGGATGAAGGCCAGGCTGGTGGCCAGGCCGATGAGGACGCCGGTCAGCAGGTCCGTGAACACGATGGCCGCCGTCGTGACGATGAAGGGGACGAATTGGCTGCGGCCTTCCGCCCACATCTGCCGGAAGAGCGCCGGGCTGGACAGCTTCAGGCCCGTGAAGAGGAGCACGGCGGCCAAGGAGGCCAGGGGAATCTTGTTCAGCCACGCCGGCGCGAACAGCACGAGGAGGCAGAGCAGCACGCCATGGAAGAAAGCCGAAAGGCGGGTCGCCGCGCCGGCGTTGATGTTCACGGAGCTGCGCACGATGACCGAGGTGAGCGGCAGGCCGCCGAGCAGGCCCGACACCATGTTGCCGGCGCCCTGCGCCATGAGCTCGCGATTCGGCGGGCTCACCCGTTTGCGCGGGTCGAGCTTGTCCACGGCTTCGAGGTTGAGGAGCGTCTCCAACGAAGCGACGGCGGCGATGGTGATGGCGGCCATGACGATCGCGGGGTCTCCGAAAGCCTTGAGGTCCGGACTGGGCAGGGCCTGGAAGAATTCGCCCAAGCTGGCCGCCGTGGGCACCTGCACCAGATGGGAGGCCTCGATGGTCCAAGAGCTGCCTGCCGACCTCATCGCCTGGTTGACCGCGACGCCGAGCAGCACCACCACCAGCGGAGCCGGGACGAGCGAGTTCTTGAACCGGCTCCGATCCCACGCGAGCAGGACCGCCAGGGAAACCAGGCCGATCACCGTCGCGCCGGGCTCCAGGTTGACGAGGGAGGAAAACAATTCCGTGAAGGTGTTCTGGCCGTCGGACTGCAGGAAGCCCATGTCGCCCTCCGGATTCGCATCGTGCCCGACCACGTGGGGGATCTGCTTGAGAATCAGGATGACGCCGATCGCGGCGAGCAGGCCTTTGATGACGTTCGAGGGGAAGAAGGCCGCGATGAACCCGGCCCGCAGAGCCCCGAGCAGGATCTGGATAGCTCCCGCCAGGATCACCGCCACGAGGAACGCCTCGTAAGAGCCGAGCGCCGCGACCTGCGCCAGCACCACCGCCACCATGCCCGCCGCCGGCCCGCTCACGCTGGTATGCGAACCGCTCAGCCACGCCACCAGCAGGCCACCGACCACGCCGCTGACCAGGCCGGCCAGCATCGGCGCGCCCGAAGCCAGGGCGATGCCCAGGCACAACGGCAGGGCGACCAGGAAGACGACCAGTCCGCCGGCGAGATCCTTGGCCAGCGAACTCCAGGCGGTAAGGGGTGCCAAAGAGATGGACGAAGGAGAGTTGTTTTCAGGCATCGGGCTATGAGTAATATAGTTGATTTGGCATGATTGGATTTCAAGCCTTCCCTCACCCGCCCTAAGCCTAAGGCATTAATAAATAATCACCTGCGACCAGACCGTTTCCTTTTCGTGACCTCCCCGCCATGCGCTCCGATCTCCTGAAGCCCGCCCTGCTCACCGTGGGGATGCTCTGCGTTTCGAATCTCTTCATGACCTACGCCTGGTATGGTCACCTACGAACCATGCAACAGAGCCCGTGGTGGGCCGCCGCCCTGGCGAGCTGGTGCATCGCGCTGGGCGAATACCTGATCATGGTTCCGGCCAACCGGCTCGGCCATGCCGGCGGGCTTTCCGGCGCCCAGCTGAAGATCCTCCAGGAATGCGTCACCCTCCTGGTCTTCGTGCCCTTCATGATGGTGTTCCTGGGTGAAAAGTGGAAATGGGACTATCTTTGGGCCTTTTTCTGCCTGCTCGGCGCGGTTTTCTTCATTTTCCGCCCGGACCGTGGTTGAAACTCGGCCCGGCTGTCGGTGTATTATCCCTATTATGAAGACGTCCTTGCTCGCCCTGCTCGCCGCCGCGTCGGTCGCGCTAGCCGCCACCACTTCGACCAATAACAAGAAGCCCAGCGGGCCGACTCCCCCCGGAGGCAACAAGACCGCCGCCACGGAGAAGAAGCCGAAGAAGGACGCCAAGGCTGAAACCCCGGTAGCCGCCCCTGAGGCCGTCTCACTCGTGCCGCAGACGGTCGACGCGACGACCCAGATGGCCCTCGCCGCCGCGAAGGCCGCCCAGGAAGAAGTCGCCAAGCTCGCCGCCATCGGCACGGGCCAGGCCGCCGGCGCCGCCTCCAACGCCAAGTTGGTCGAGGCCGTGGTCGCCACAGGAACCGCCGTGGCCAAGGAACTTTCCAAGCCGAAACAGGAAGGCGAAGGCGAAGCGAAGCCTGAAGACAAGAAGCCCGAAGCGAAGAAGCCGGAAGCCAAACCCGAGACGAAGGCCGAGAAGAAGCCGGCGGGAGAGAAGCCCAAGAAGGCCGCCGGCGCCTGAGTGAATCAAGCCGCACTGCCGATGCGCTCGCTCGCCCTGCTCTTCCTGGCCGCCCTCGCCGTCGCCGCCGACCCCGCCAAGGAGTCCGCGGCTCCGGCGACCCCTGCACCCGCCGCGCCCGCGCCGAAGCCTTTCTTCGATCCGAACGCGCCCGCGCCCACCGTGGACCCGACCCAGCCCGTGCCGGAACCCTCGATCCCTGAGCCCGAGAAAAAGAAGAAACCCGTCACCCCCGAACGTAAGAAGAAAAAAGAGAAGAAGTGAGGGACGAGGCAGGGATGCGATGACATCGCATCCGCCGCACCGAGGAGCCACGTGCTGACCTAGGTAAAAAACATCCGGTCTCCGGTTTCTCTTTGAGTGCCGCTTCTCTGCCTCGGGTAGGGTTGAGCGGCCTCGCTCAACCGCGGCTGACCAAGGCTGGTCAGCCCTACCTCAAGACTTGAGAGACATTCGCTCAGGTGGCGGGTGACGGCCACGGGCATCGGGAACTCAGGCTCCGGCATCTCGGCCATCAGCCGTGGGCACCTGGAGCCGGCGGCTGATGGCTGAACGGCCGACACCCGAACGGCCGATGTCCCGGTGGCCGTCACCCGTCACCCGAAAACTTCCACGCCGCCTCTCTTCCTCGGGTAGGGTTGAGCGCCCTCGCTCAACCGGAGCGAACGAGGACAGCACGTGGTGCTGTCCCTACCTCGATGCAAGGTTGAGCGAGCCGCTCAACCCTACCCAAGGCCATCACTCCCCCGATACTCCATACTCCATACTGCCCTCGAGCCCTCGAGTTTAGTCGACGAGGATCTCGCGCGGGCTCGAACCGTTCTCGGGACCGACGTAACCCTTGTCGTGGAGGATGTCCATGATGCGGGCCGCGCGGTTGTAGCCGAGCTTGAGCCGGCGCTGCAGCATCGAGACCGAGGCGCGGCGCGTCTCCTTGATGATGGCCCAGCTCTGCGCGACGAGCGGATCTTCGCCCTCCTCGCCTTCGCCGCCTTCTTCGCCGCCTTCGGCGCCGTCCTTGATGGCTTTGATGACATCCTGCGCGAACTCCGGCTTGCCGTTCTTCTCGGCGAGGAACTCGACGATGGCGGCGACTTCCTGCTCGCCGACGAACGCACCCTGGACGCGGTTGAGCGTCGCGCTGCCCGGAGGCACGAAGAGCATGTCACCGCGGCCGACGAGCGTCTCGGCGCCGCCGCGGTCGAGGATGGTGCGCGAATCGATCTGTGACGAGACCTTGAAGCCGATGCGCGTGGGGAGGTTGGCCTTGATGAGGCCGGTGATGACGTCGGTCGAGGGACGCTGCGTGGCGAGCACGAGGTGGATGCCGGCGGCGCGGGCCAGCTGGGCGATGCGCGCCACCGAGGTCTCGATGTCCTGCGCGGCGACCATCATGAGGTCCGCCATCTCGTCGATGATGCAGACGATGTAGGGCAGCTTCTCCGTCTGGACGCGCACGCCGTCGTCGATGACCGCTTCCGCCGCCTCCGTCGCGGCGGCCTGCTCCTCGGGGCTGAGCGCGAGCTCCTCCTGCCTGGGCGCGCCGGCCTCCCTGGCGATCTTGGCGTTGAAGCCGGTGATGTTCTTCACGCCGCACTTGGCGAAGATCTTGTAGCGCTGCGACATCTCCGCGATGAGCCACTTGAGGGCGGCGGGCACGCGCTTGGGGTCGGTCTCGACCGGGATCAGGAGATGCGGCAGGTTGTTGTAGATCTGCAGCTCGACGACCTTGGGGTCGACCATGATGAAGCGCAGGTCCTGCGGCGTGCAGCGATAGAGGAGCGAGACGATGATCGCGTTGATGCAGACGGACTTGCCCTGGCCGGTGGCGCCGGCGATGAGCGCGTGCGGCATCTTCGCGAGGTCCTGGATGACGGGCTTGTTGGTGACGCTGTCCACGCCGAGCACCACGGGGAGCTCCATCGCGGCCTCGGCCCACGCCTTGGATTCGATAATCTCGCGCAGGAGCACGTCCTTGCGGCTCTTGTTCGGGATCTCGATGCCGACGGTGCCCTTGCCCGGGACGGGCGCGAGGATGCGCACGGCCTCGGCCTCGAGGTTCATGGCGATGTTGTTCGAGAGGTTGGAGATCTTCTCCACGCGCACGCCCGGGGCGGGCTTGATCTCGTAGCGGGTGATCGACGGTCCCTGCTGGATGCCGACGTCGACGCCGTTGGCGGGGTCGACGGGCACGCAGTCGACCTTGAACTGCTTGAGGGTCTCGATGAGGTCGGCGGCGCGCTTGCGGAAGTCCTCGGGCGCGGCCTTGGAGCCGTCGGCCGGCTCGTTGAGCATCTTGATCTCGGGGAACACGTAGTCGCCGCGCTTCTTGATGACCTGGCCGGCGCGGGCCTTCTCGATCTTGTCCGGCTGGACGACGAGCACCTTGCCGGCGCTGGGACCGAGCGGCTCGGGCGTCTTGCGCGGCGGCCTGGCCTCGGCGGGTGCTTCTTCTTCGTCCTCTTCCTCTTCGTCGACGGCGTCCTTCGGCCTGCCCTTCTGCGGCTGGGGCGTCTCGGTGACGGGCGTGATGCTGACGTTGTCCGGCTGGACGAGGTCGGGGCCGACGTCCTCGTCGTCCTCGGGCCCTTCGTGCGGGATGTCGACGACCGGGGCGACCTTGCTCACGGGCTTCGCGGTCTCCTTCGGCTGCGGGACGGCCATCACGGCGCCGACGACTTCCTGCTGCTTGCGGCGGAGCTCGGCGGCGGCGACATCGCGGCGACGCTGTTCATCGGCGGCCTTGAGGGCGGCGGCCTTACGTTCGGCGTTCCAGGCGCCGAAGCCGTCGCGCATCTCGGCGATCCAGGAGGAGAGCGTGGCCTTCGGGTCGTCGGCGAGGGCGCCGAGGAGGCAGAAACCGTAAGGGAAGACGAGGATCCAGGTGCCGTAGTCGCCGAGGATCGGGCGGAAGACCGAAGCGTCGAGCGTCTCGCCGAGGACGCCGCCGGGACCGCGGGGGTCGAAGGCGATCGCGACGTCGCGCGCGGTCCCGAGCCACAAGGTCAGGATGGGCGCGAACAGGATCACGCACATCGCCATCAAGGTGACCTTGACCGGCCAGAGCGTATGGGCGCGCTGGTTGAGCGCGAACCACGCCGCGGCGAAGAGGAAGAACGGGACGAGGAAGGCGGCGTAGCCGAACAGGGCGAAGACGACGACCGCGAGCGTGGCGCCGAAGGCGCCGCACGGGTTATCGGTCAGGGTCGCGTCGGACGCGGCGGGCAGGCCGAAGGTCTGCTCGAGCCACTCCGGAAGGAGGTTCTGGTCGGCGGCGCCCTTGAAGAGCATCGCGACCAGGAGGTAGGCGGCGCCGAGCGCGAGCACGGCGGCCAGGATGGGTCGGCTTTCGCTGGCGGGACGGGCCAGCGTGGCGGAACGTTTGCGGGCGGGAGCAGGCATGATTATTCGCCGAAGAGGGTGCCCTGCGAAGCGGCGTCCGCGGCGCCGGGCGGCAGCGGATCGGCGTGGATGTGGCGGGGCGGACGGGTGACGCGGGCGGCGAGGGCGCGGGCGCGCTCCTGCGCGAGGCGTTCGACCATGCCGGCGAGGGCGTGGCGGATCCACTTCGGGGTGAAGGAGGCGGCGGAATAATCGCACGGGCCGTAGCCGTGCACGCGGCCGGCCTGCAGGAGGGCGTCGTTCTGCGCGAACTCGGCCTCGCTCTCGGGGACGTAGACCGCGAAGGCCTTGCCGCCGTTCTTCCGCAGCAGGGAGAAGACCGGGACGTCGCTGGGGCCGTCGGCGACGTAGATCATGTTCTCGAAGGGCACGCGCCGGTCTTCCGGACGGACGACGGCGTTGACGTCGATCTCGGCGTTCTTGTTCGAGCCCTTGTTGATCTCGAAGAGGAAGCGGGTCTTGATGGTGTTGTCGACCATCGCGGCGACCTGGGTGATCTCGGTCGGCAGGTCGAGGGAGAGCTCGTCCTGCTTGGTGAAGTGCGGGGGCAGCGGGTGCTCGAGGAACTCGCAGCCGTAGATGCCGTCGCAGTGCGCGGCGAGCGACGTGCCGCGGATCATCTCGGCGAGGCCGGTGCTGATGACGTAATGCTCGAGGACGACCTCGACGTTGTGCTTCCGCCCGAGTTCGCGGACGTGCTCCTTGAGGGCGGGGAAGAACTGCGGCAGGCCCGGGCAGAGTTCGATCTCGGCGCCGAGCTCGCGGAGGCGGCGGTTGGTCAGGCCTTTCATGAGGCCGGACTTCACGTAGCTCAGCAGGTGGTTGAGGTAGACGGAATCCTTGGGCGTGCGGATGCCCTTGCGCGCATACAAGGCCGGCAGCTGGTTGGTCTCCTTCCAGAACTGCTCCTCGTCGACGCCGAAAGCCTTGAAAAGCGGGGTCTGCATGTACCCGGGACAGAGGGTCTTGTCGAAGTCCCACACGCAGGTGACGACGTGGGTGCCGCGGAGCGCGGGTTCCTTGGGCTGCATATCGGTCGGAAAAGGGATGAAGGTCGGGCTTGCGGAGGGGAGCCTGCCGCACTCCATTGAATAACGAACGGACCTCCTCTGTCCAAGCCCGATTAACCCTCTTCGCCGATGTCCGCCGACCCCCTCCGCCCCGACCTGACCGGCTTCCGCCGCCGCCTGGCCGAGCTCGAGGGGCTGCTCGCCGACCCGGCGACGTTCGCCGACAACCGCCGGGCGGCCGCCCTCGGCGCCGAACTCCGCTTCACGTCCAAGGCGGTCAAGGCCGACGACGTGCTGACCGGCCTCGAAAAGGAGCTGGCGGAGGCCCGCACGATGGGCGCCGAGT
>JBILLR010000110.1:0-11692 GCA_044375965.1 Opitutales bacterium | reverse complement strand
GCCTGACCAGCCGCGACCTCACCGAATCCGTCGAGCAGCTGCAGGTCTTCCGCTCGCTCCAGCTCGTCCGCGCCAAGGGCGTGGCCGCGCTCGCCGCGCTCGCCCGCCGCGCGCAGGCCGACCGCGACGTCCTGATCGCCGCGCGCACGCATAACGTCGCCGCGCAGCCCACCACCGTCGGCAAGCGCTGGGCGATGTTCGGTGAGGAATGCCTCCGAGGCGTCGCGCAGGTGGACGCCGCGCTCGCCGCCTTCGCGGCCCGCGGGCTCAAGGGAGCCGTCGGCACCCAGCTCGACCAGCTCACGCTCTTCTCCGGCGACGTCGCCAAGGTGGGCCAGCTCGAAGTCCGCGTGCTCGCGCACCTCGGCATCCCGCGCGCCCTCGGCGCGGTCGGCCAGGTCTACCCGCGTTCGATGGACATGGAAGTCGTCGCCGCGCTGCTCTCCGCCGCTTCCGGCCCGTCGTCCTTCGCCAAGACCCTCCGCCTGATGGCCGGCCACGAGCTCGCCAGCGAAGGCTTCCTGCCCGGCCAGGTCGGCTCCTCCGCGATGCCGCACAAGATGAACGCCCGCACCTGCGAGCGCATCAACGGTTTCCACGTGATCCTGCGCGGCCACCTCGCCATGGCCGCCTCGCTTTCCGGCGAGCAGTGGAACGAAGGCGACGTCTCGTGCTCGGTCGTGCGCCGCGTGCTCCTGCCCGACGCCTTCCTCGCCATCGACGGTCTGTTCGAGGCCTTCCTCACCGTGCTCGGCCAGATGGAGGTCAACCGCCCCGTCATCGACCGCGAGTCGCGCCACTACCTGCCGTTCCTGCTCACGACCACCTTCCTCATGGAAGCCGTCAAGGCCGGCGCCGGCCGTGAAGAGGCCCACGAGGCCATCAAGGAGCATGCCGTCGCCGTCGCCAAGGAGCTCCGCACCGGCAAGGTCGAGCGCAACGACCTCGTCGACCGCCTGGCCGCCGACCCTCGCCTCCGTCTCCCGAAGTCCGTCATGCTCGACGCCGTCACCAAGGCGGGCGAACTGACCGGCTCCGCGGGCGCGCAGGTCGACGTCTTCGTGAAGCAGGCCGCCGAGTGGTCCCGTAAGGTGCCGGAGTCGGCCCAAGTCAAAGCCGGACGCATTTTGTAGGCCTAATCCCGGGGTGCGGGCAGGGGAGGGTTTTCCGTGTTGCCAAGGGGGGTGGGGCTTCCCACAAACCACTTTTCAACTCGTTCACTCCCATGTCTTCTCCCCTCATTGGCAACCTTCTCGTCGCGCAGAGCGGCGGTCCGACCCCTGTCATCAACGCCAGCCTCGCCGGGGTGATCTCCGAAGCCCTCAAGCATGAGGACGAGATCGTCGAAATCTACGGCGGACTCAACGGCATCCAGGGCGTGCTCCACGAGCAGCTCGTCGACCTCGCGGCCGAATCCCAGCAGACCCTCCGCGCCCTCCGTCACACTCCGGGCGCCGCCCTTGGCACCTGTCGCTACAAGGTGAAGAAGGCCGAGGACTTCGACCGCATCCTGCAGGTCTTCGAAGCCCACAACATCCGCTACTTCCACTACATCGGCGGCAACGATTCCCAGGACACCGCCGCCAAGATCGACGCCCTCGCCAAGGAGCGCGGCTACGAGCTCCGCGTCGTCGGCGTGCCCAAGACGATCGACAACGACCTGCCCCTCACCGACCACTGCCCCGGCTACGGTTCCGTCGCCAAGCACATCGGCGTGACCATCCGCGAGACCGCCCTCGACAACGCCGCCATGGGCCAGAACGACTTCGTCTCGATCCTCGAGGTCATGGGCCGCAACGCCGGCTGGCTCGCCGCTTCGTCCGTCCTGGCCCAGCGCCGCGACAAGAACGACGACAAGGCCGTCAAGAACACCCACTACTCCTGCTCCGCCCCGCATATCGTGCTGCTGCCTGAAGTCGCCTTCAACGCCGACGCCTTCATCCGTCGCGTCGAAGAAGTCCTGAAGGGCAACGGCCACTGCTTCGTGGTCGTTTCCGAGGGCGTGCAGGACGCCACCGGCAACTACCTCGGCGCCGATACCTCCAGCACCGACGCGTTCGGCCACGCCGTCCTCGGCGGCGCCGGCGAATACCTGCGCACGCTCGTCGAGTCCCGCTTCGACGGCGTCAAGGCCCGCTCCTCCAAGCTCGGCATCACCCAGCGCGCCGCTTCGCACAACGCTTCGAAGACCGACGTGGATGAGGCCGAACTTTGCGGCGGCGCCGCCGTCAAGGCCGCCCTCGAAGGCGAGTCCGGTAAGATGGTCATCCTCACCCGTTCCGAGAAGGAGACCTACGCGGTGCAGACCATGCTCGCTCCTCTCGATCAGATCGCCAACGGCGTGAAGGCTTTCCCTGAGAAGTGGATTGGCGAAGACAAGATGTCCATCCACCCGGACTTCGTGCGCTACGCCCTCCCGCTCATCCAAGGAGAAATGCAACTTCCTTACGATCAGGGTCTTCCGAAGTATGCGCAGCTCTCGGCCATCGCCGTGCAGCGCCGCCTCGAGAAGTACGTCACGGCCTGAATCTGACCGTCCGGATTGGGAACAAAGACCCCCAATGCGGGGGTCTTTTTGTTTTAAAGGGTTTGCCTCCCCCCCCGGGCCGGGCTTAGCCTGATGTTTCCCCGCAGTCCCCTCATGATTTCCTTTTTCAAGCACCTAGGGATGGTCGCCCTTGCGCTCCTGCCGGTTCTTTCCTCGGCGGCGTTGCAGACCGGCAAGGTCCAGGTCGGCAAGATCACCGGCAACGTCACCCTCATCGACGCGAAGTCGCAGCGCAAGCCGCTGACCACCGGCGCCGTCTTCCAGGAAGGGGCCCGCGTCGAGACCGGTGTCGATTCGACCGCCGAACTCGTCTTCTCCAACGGCGCTTCGCTGGTGCTCACGCCGAGCACGCTCCTCGAGCTGCGCACTTTCCGTCAGGTACCTTCCGCCGGCATCGCCGCTCCTTACCGCCAGCTCGAGAAGGATCCGAGCCCTTCCGTCACCGAAGTCGAAGTGCCGCGCGGCAAGATCATCGGCGAGGTCCGCAAGCTCAACGCGCTTTCCACCTTCTCCGTCAAGACCCCCGCCGGCCTTGTCCGTATCCGTGGCACCGTCTTCACCGTCGAATACCGCGTCGGCCCGGACGGCCTCGGCAAGATCGTCGTCTCGTGCGTGCGCGGTTCCGTCGAGACCATCGTCTATTCTTCGAACGCGGGGCCGCTCACCGTCGATCCTGGCATGCAGGTTTCCAGTACGGTGCCTTCCGCCGCCCTGATCAACTCGCTCGCTCGGACGGGCGGTTCTGCCGCGCCTGTCGCGGCCGTGGCCGCCCTGGCGCCCGTCAACGTACTCCTCTATTCGCTTCCGGCCGAGGAACTCGCCGAGCTTTCCGCCATCCTGGCCGCTGTTTCCACTCTCCCGGCGGAGGTCTCCACGACCCTCAACGCCATGGCGCAGACCGCTCCTCCCCTGCAGGCGATCTTTCCGAACGGCGCCACCGAGCCGGCCAAACCCTTCGGCATGGTCATCACCGACAAGGTGGTCACCGACGACAAGGTCGTCCAGAGCAAGGCGGGCGCCCCTTCCGCCCCGGTCTCCATGAGCAACGGCGGTGGTGGCACCACATACGACGAAAGCCTCAAGAAGATTTATGATAACGTGAACCGTTCCGTCGAAATGATTCAGCTGAATCCGACGCCGACCGGCGGTTGACTCCGTCCGGCATGACCCCGTCAGCTCGGCTCGGGTCTTCCATGGTCCGTATTCCTCGCTCGCCTTGAATGTGTCGTCCGGCATCTTGGGACGCATGCCGATCGCGGGCAGATTCATCACGTTCGAAGGAGGGGAGGGCGCGGGCAAATCCACGCAGCTCGCCCGCCTCGCGGAGCGTCTCCGCGCGGACGGCGCGACCGTGCTCGGCCTGCGCGAACCGGGCGGCACGCCTTACGGCGAACGCATGCGCGAAGTGCTCAAGCAGCCCGGCACCTCGTTGGCGCCGTCCGCCGAGGCGTTGCTTTTCGCCTCCTGCCGGGCCCAGCTCGTCGCTGACGTGATCGCTCCCGCCCTGGCCGCCGGGCAGGTCGTGATCTGCGACCGATTCATCGATTCGACCGTCGCCTATCAGGCCGGCGGCCGTGGGTTGGACCGCGCCCTGATCGAAGGGGCCAACCGCCTCGCCTGCGGCCCGGTGCGCCCTGACCTCACCATCCTGCTCGATCTCGACCCGGGCCGCGGCCTCGGCCGGGCCGCCGTGCGCGACCAAGGTCAGGCCGACCGGTTCGAACTGCTCGGCGACACCTTCCATCGCCGTGTCCGCGAGCTCTACCACACGCTCGCCCGCGAGGAAGCCGGGCGTTTCTTCGTCGTCGACGCCGCGCGTCCGCCCGAAGCCATCGAGGAGGAGATCTGGCATGAAGTCGTCCGCCGCTTCCGCTGACGTCGCCGACCTGCCGGTGCTCAAGGTCCTCGCGCGCGCCCGCGCCGAGGGCCGCATGCCGCACGCCGTGCTCCTGACCGGCGCCGACGGCGCCGTCCTCGCCCGCGCGGCCGAACAGCTCGCAGCCATGCATCTCGGGGAGGCCGACCCGCTGGCCCATCCCGACTGCCGTGTCCTGCGCCCCGCCAAGAAGTCGCGCCGCATCGTCATCGAGAACACCCTCGAGGTCGTCTCCGCCCTCCGGCTCTCCTCGCTCACCCCGCGCCGCGTCGTCATCGTCAACGAGCCCGACCGCTTCCTCTCCGAATCCGCCAACGCCTTCCTGAAGACGCTGGAGGAACCGCCGCCCGGCACGCTCATCATCCTGCAGACGACGCATTACTACCGCGTACTGCCGACGATCCTCAGCCGCTGCCTGCGTTTCCACGTGGGCGGGGAGGCCCCGGTCATCGCCGACCCTTCGTGGCAGGACTGGCTGCGCGAGATGGAGCGACTGCTCACGCGCATGGTGAAAGGACCCGCCTCGCCGCAGGCGCGGGTCTCCGAGGTCTTTATCCCCCTTTACGCGCTGTGCGCCCGCTTCGAGGTGCTCCTCGAGCTCTTCGTTGAAGAGGCTCTCGAGGCCGCGCCGCCGCCTCCTCCGACCGACGAGGATGAGGAGGACGCCGAGCTCGCCTATGAGGAGTCCGTCCGCCGCGGCGTCCGTGCCCGCATGCTCGTCTCGGTGGAGGAGAAACTCCGGCTCGTCGGGCGCGCCCATCCCGGTTGCGCCGGGCAGGTCGCCGAGGCCGTGGGCCACCTCGAGGACGCCCGCCGCCGCATGGAGCTGAACTACCAGGTGCTGGCCGCCTTCGAGCAATTCCTGCTCCGGACCTTGCGCTCCTTCGCCTTGCGTCCTCGCGACGCGTAACTCCCGCTCCTTCCCGGAGTTTCAACCAGATGTCCCAGGAAGAGCCGACGCTCCCCGACGACGAAGACGACAAGCGCCTGATGGGTCTGGTCGCCGGCGGCGACGACGACGCCCTGCGCCTGCTCGTCCACCGGCATCACGCCCGGCTCGTCGGCTATCTCCGGGGCGAGGTCGGTTCGCAGGCCACGGCCGAGGAGCTGGCCATGGAGGTCTTCATCCGGCTGCACCGCGCCGCGGCCCGCTGGCGCCCGGAGGCCAAACTGAGCACCTATCTCATCCATATCGCCCGTAACCTCGTACTCAACGAGTGGCGTCGCCGCGGCCGCAAGCCGACCACGGCCCTCGAATTCGCGGCCGAACCCGGGGACCTCTCCCAAGGCTCGGTCCGGCGGGTCGCGGAACTCGACGAGGCCTTCCAGCGCGCGATCCTTCAGCTCCCGCCGGAGCAGCGGACGGCCATCCTCCTGGTCGTCCAGCAGGAGCTGCCTTATGAGGAGATCGCCGTGGTCATGGAGGCCCCCGTCTCATCGGTGAAGACCTGGATCCACCGCGCCCGCGCCCGTCTCCGCGAGCTCCTTAAAGATTTCTACGCCCAAGAATGAACCCTGCAACTTCCTGCCCCGCCCGGTGTTATAAGGGTGAACCCAGCCATGGATAACCCGGAACAGACGCCATTCGACCAAGAGCTCGCCGCGACGCTCCGTCGCGGACGTGCCGTGTCCGTCCCCGGCTTCGCGGACCGCGTCGTCGGCGCCGTCCGCGCCGACCGCCGCCGCCGGACCATCGTCCGCTGGAGCTCGGCGCTCGCCGCCACGGCCGCCGTGTTCGTCGCTCTGCTCACGCTCTCCGGCACGTCCGAAGAAGCCCTGAACCGCCAGACCTTCGCCCTCGTCGCCCGCGACGAGTCCGCCCAGCTCGCCGATCTCTTCGGCGCCGCGGACGACCTTTCGTTGCTCGCCCCGGTGGCGGAGCGTCCGGCCGTCGTGGAATCCTTGGTCGCCTCCGGCTCCTGATCATGGCCCACGCCGTCCTCAGCCTGCTGCTCCTTCTCGGCGCCGCTGCCGTCTCCGCCCAACCTGTCACGTCGCGGCCGCCGGAAGGCGACCCCACGGTCGAGGAGATCCAGACCATCCGTAAGATCCTCGAGCTCCCGCCGGAGCGCCTGCAGCGGATGCGCTCGTCGATCGAGAAGATCGAGCGGATGTCGCCGGAATCACGTCGCGAATTCGCGGCCAGCCTCGTCCGTTACGAATCCGCCACGCCCGAAGAGCGCCACAAGCTCATGAAGGAGATGCGCGAACGCGGCGGGTTCGGTTCCCGCGTGCTCGAACATCATTTCAAGCGGCTCACGTCCGAGGAGGCCAAGGCCGAACGCGCACGCATCCAGGCCCTGACCCCGGAGCAGCGCCTCGAATTCATCCGCCGGCTCTCCGAGAAATACGGACCCGAGGTCGCGAAGGAGCGGGCGAAGGGCGGCGAATCCAAGGAAGGTCCGCCCGGCACGCCCAAGCGCCGCAAGTCGCCGGAAGGCGAGGCGCCCGGTGCCCCGTCCAAGCAGTAGCTCAGCCGCCGAGCGGCGGGTAGGGCTGGTTGCCGTGCTTCCAGCGGTCGTGGGCCCAGAGCCAGTTGGCGCAGACGTCGTCGCCGGAACGGAGCTGACGTTCGAGCCACGCGTTGGACTCGATCGTCAGGCCGATGGAGTCGGTGGCCTGCAGCGCCTCCATCCGGAGGCGGCAGCGCCAGAAGCCGGTCCGTTCGGCCCAGTAGATGCGCGCGGCGCAACTGAAGCGCTGGACGATGAGGCCGGGCAGCTCGGTGACGGAGCAGGGCTGGCCCATGAAGCGCCAGAGCGAGCCGGACTGGATCGTCTGGTCGAACAGCACGGCGGCGACGTGGCCGTGGCGCACCGCCTGCATCAGACGGCCGAAGCCGTCGCGGCGCGAGACCAGCTTCATGCCGAATCGTTCGCGGCTCTCGCGGACCCAGCGTTCGGCGGCCGGTTGGTCGAGCGGGCGGTAGATCACGACCCACTCGCGCTTCGCGAGCTCCGGGCGGATCAGCGTCGTCACCGTCATCATCTCCATCAGCGCGAAGTGGGGCACGAAGAGCACCGCGCCCTCGCCCTTGGGCGGCAGGCCGTGCTCGGGGTCGGTCACGCTCGCGTCGACCTGGATCCGGTCGCGCAGCTCGGCTTCGGAGAGCATGGGCGAGACGATCGAGAAGAGCGCCATCTCGGCCGTGCGCCGGCAGGACCGACGGCCGATGCGGCGGATCCAGGCGGCGTCCCTGCCGGGGAAGGAGCGGGCGAGGTTGCGGCGGATGACCTTGCCGCGGATGAGCCAGAGGAGCTCGCCGAAGAAGACGGTGTTCAGTCGGGCGAAGACCTCGGGGGACCGGGCCAGCAGCCAGGCGTAGGTGGCGATCAGCGCCCGCATGGCGATATGCTCAGCCGCGGCCCTCCTGGCGGAGGATCTCGCCGATCTCGGGCACGAGGATGTTGCGCCGGCCGAGTTCGTCGCGCGCGAAATACTTGTCGACCTGCCGGACGAGGTCGAACGGCTCGTCGGGAAGGTTGTCCTCGTCGAACTCCATCTCGTCGACCGCATCGATGTCGTCGAAGATGTGCGTCAGGCGGAGCGGCTCGCCGTCGATGACCGCAGGCGGGTTGGCGATCGCGCCGACCTTCGTCAGGTTGAAGAAGAGGCAGGGATAGAATTCCTTCTCATAAGGCTCGAGGAACTTGCTGACCCACTGGCCCGGGACCTCCCAGCGCCGGTTGATGATGACCGCGTCGGAGAAGTGCACGCACGTGCGGTACCACTCCTCGACGGCCTTGTGCTTCATCGCGAGGGGGCAGTCGACGACCGTGAGGATGCGGGCCACGCGCCAGACGGCGTCAGGCATCATCGGACGGACGGTGCGGTGCAGCGCTTCCATCTGGTCGATGACATGGAGCGAGCCGTGCGTCACGAGGATGGCCGCGTCTTCGTCGCCGGGGGCGGGCACGAGCGCATGGCCGTCCTTGAATTCCCAGGCGTCGGGGGCGAGGCCGCCTTCGCGGACTTCGCGGAGGAGGCGCACCTTGCGGCCTTCGGGCCAGGCGTGGGCGAGCAGTTCGGCCGTGACGGCGGCGCGGCCGGCGCCCGTGGGCCCGAGGATGATGACGAGGGGCGTCATGCCTTGCGTCCGCAGCGGCCGAAGGGAGCGTTCTGGCCGCGGTCGCGGATCCAGTGATCGACCGCCACCAAGGCCGCCATGGCTTCGACGATGGGTACGGCCCGCGGGAGGACGCACGGGTCGTGACGGCCCTTGGCGCTGAGTTCGGTGGCGCGGCCGTCGGGGCCGACGGTCTTCTGCGGCTTGAGCACGGTCGCGGTGGGCTTGAAGGCGATGCGGAAGACGACGTCTTCGCCGTTGGTGATGCCGCCCTGCGTGCCGCCGGAGCGGTTGGTCGCGGTGCGGATGCGGCCGCCCTTGCGGACGAACTCGTCGTTGTGCGCGCTGCCGCGCAGGACGGTGCCGGCGAAGCCGCTGCCGATCTCGAAGCCCTTCGTGGCGGGCAGCGAGAGCATCGCCTTCGCGAGGTCGGCCTCGAAACGGTCGAAGACCGGTGAGCCGAGGCCCGCGGGGAGGTTTTCGATGACGCAGCAGATCACGCCGCCGACGGAATCGCCGTCGGCGCGCGCGGCGCGGATGAGCGCGTCGATCTTCGCGGCGGTGGCGGGGTGCGGGCAGCGCGTGGGCGTGGCCTCGACCTGCTTGAGCGTGGGCGCCTTGGCGGCGGCGGGCATGCGGACGTCGCCGACGCTCTCGACCCAGGCGATGATGCGGGCGCCGCAGGCGTGCTTGAGCACCGTCTTGGCGACGGCGCCGGCGGCGACGCGCGCGGCGGTCTCGCGGGCGGAGGAACGGCCGCCGCCCTCGACGGCGCGGATGCCGTACTTGGCGTCGTAGGTGTAGTCGGCGTGCGAGGGGCGGTAGGCGGCCTTCATCTCGGCGTAGGCCTGCGGGCGCTGGTCGCCGTTGCGGATGACGATGGCGATGGGCGAGCCGAGGGTGAGGCCGTCGGGTGAGACGCCGGACAGCACCTCGGGCGCGTCGGCTTCCTTGCGCTGGGTCGTCAGGGCGCTCTGGCCCGGGCGCCGGCGGTCGAGTTCGCTGCGCAGGAACGCGGCGTCGAAGGGCACGCGGGGCGGACAGCCGTCGATGACGACGCCGAGGGCGGGGCCATGGCTCTCGCCGAAGGTGGTGATGCGGAAGCTATGTCCGTGGATGTTGCCCATGTGAGGAAGGTGTTAAAAAACGGACGCCGCCTAGCCGGTCGGCTGGGCGGCGTCCGTTTGGCGGTTCCGCCCCGGCGCTCAGCGCAGGTTGGAAGTGATCTTGGAGACGAGCTGCTGGGACTCCGGCAGGTTGCCGAAGGCGCCGTACTTGACGCGGACCTGGGTGAAGGCGGCCTTGGTCTCCGGGTCTTCGGCCTTCTCGATGGTGATCTTGATCTCCAGGTCGCCGATGGTGCGGGCGTACACGATCACGCTGTTCAGCTCCTTGTTGGCGCCGCGATCGTCGGTCTCGCCGGTGCGCAGGGTGCCGGGCATGGCGTCGATGGTGCGCTTGACGGCGTTGAAGACGGCCTCGGTGTCGGAGGTGTAACGGGTGGTGAGGACGCCGCTGACGTTGGAGTACGAAGCTTCGCGGTTCTGCGAGTTGTCCACGCCGATCTGGGTGGAGCATCCGGCGAGGACGAGGGCGGCGAGGAGGGCGAGGGCGGTTTTCATGGGCAAGGGACGTGGTTGAGTGCTTGGAGACAAAGCACAGCCGGCGACCGTTGGCAAACAGTTTCGCCCTCGCTCCGCGGCCCCGCGTCGGCTGAAATCGTAGTGTAAATCCCATTACAATCCCCGGCCGCGCCCCGCGTCGGGCGGATCGTCCGGGCGAGGCCTGGGTGGCCGCCAGGAGGCAAAAAATGGACTCGGAGGCCTCATTTATCTGTAAACTGCTATAATAGAGATGTTTACATAAAATAAAGACTGATAACAGTCGTTTAAACACCCTGGCCGCGCTGTGAACAAGAAAATGGCTAGATCTGGGGCTAAAACCTTGACCAGTGGGGGGCTGTGGGGAAAAGTGGGTCATCTGGGGGCAACTCCCCATACCTAATGTCTATTGGCGCCAACAACGGTCTCTTCACCGGCATCCATAAAGGAAAGATGGATGAGAAGAACCGTGTCACCATCCCGGCGGCCTGGCGTTTCGACGAAGAAGCGACGTTCCTCGCGGTCTTTCATCCCGCGCTCGGATCGATCGTCGTCTTCCCTCCGTCGATGACCGAACGCATCCGCCTCGCCTCCCAGCAGGTGACGGTGAGCGATCCGGTCAAGATGGACGCGATCACGCTGCTCGCGACCAACAGCATCCAGGTCACCTGCGACAAGGCCGGCCGCATCACGCTCAACGAGCACATCGTCAACGAGGCCAGGCTCGAGCGCGAGGTGATCTTCCGCGGCGGCTTCACCACCTTCCAGCTCGCCTCGCCCACGCCGCCCAAGGCCGACCGCGATTCCGAGTCCGCGCTCACCATCCTCCGCGCCCTGCGCGAACTGGGCCTCTGAGCCGTATCCGGAAGTTACTTACACTGCTCACACCTTATTCACAGACCGCCGCATGACCAGCCACGTCCCAGTCCTGCTCGAGGAGTGCCTGACGCTCCTCGCCCCGCAGGACGGCCGTGCCTACCTGGACTGCACCTTCGGCGGCGGCGGCCACACCGCGGCGATCCTCGCGCGGGCGCCGGGCTGCACGGTCGACGCGATGGACCGCGATCCCGCGGCCGGCGAACGTTGCGCCGCGCTGCTCGGCGCGCATGCCGGCCGGCTGCGTTTCCATTCCGAGAATTTCCGCCACCTTGACCGCGTTCCGGGACGATTCGATGGTGTCCTGATGGACATTGGGGTGTCCTCGTACCAACTGGATGTCCCGGAACGCGGTTTCTCCTTCCGTCACGACGCGCCGAACGACATGCGCATGGACACGCGGGTCGGCCGCAGCGCCGCCGAGTTCCTCGAGCGCGGCGAACGCGCCGAGCTCGAACGCGCCGTCCGCGACTACGGCGAAGAGCCCCGCTGGTTCCGCGTCGTCAACGCGATCGTCGCCGCCCGCGGCACCGGCCGCCTCGCCCGCACCGCCAGCTTCGCCGCGCTCGTCGCCGAGGCCGCGCCGCCGGCGCCCGGTCCCCGCGGCCCGCACCCGGCCACCCGCACCTTCCAAGGCGTCCGCATCGCGGTCAACGACGAGCTCGGCGCCCTGGCCGACGCCCTCCCGCTCGCCTTCGGCAAGCTCAACGCCGGCGGCGTGCTCG
>JBILLR010000033.1:0-11694 GCA_044375965.1 Opitutales bacterium | reverse complement strand
CGGCGACGCGGTTGAGCTCGCGGTCGAGGCCGATGCGGTCCACGACACGGCCGGCCACGACGAAGACGCCGGTCCCGCGGGCGGACACCAGGGTGACGGTCAGGGAAGTGCGGGCGAGGTCAGGGGCTTTCGTGCGCGGGGTGACGAGGGCCGAGGAGACGGCGCCTGGGCGCTGGTCGAAGCCCACGTACATGCCGGGGGCGAAGACGAATTCGGCCGACAGCACGTAGGTCAGCGCGGCGCAGGCGAGGGCGAGCGCGAGGGGGGCGAAATCCATGCCGCGCTCGGCCGGCCGGACCTTCTCCAGGACTCCGAGGGGCGTGCGCATCTCAGGGTTGGCGGGGCTTCTCTTCCGGCAGTTCGTGTCGGACGAAGGTGATGATGGAATGCGCCGCGATCTCCATCTCGGTGACGATGGAGCGGACGCGACCGACGAGGAAGTGGTGGCCGAGGGCGCAGCCGGCGGCGGTGACCATCGCGAACCCGGCGGTGGCCAAGGCGCCTTGGACGCCCAGGAGGAGGCCGTCCGCTGAGCCGTAGACGCTGCCGTCGCGCAAGGCCGTCGCCAGGTCGAAACCGGCGAAGATGGCGCCGGCGAGGCCCAGCAGCGGGGCCACCCGCCCGATCGCGGCGATGGTCCCGAGGCGACGCTCGAGCACCGGCAGTTCGAGCAACGCGGCTTCGGTGGCGGCGGCGCGCATGGCGTCCTCGCCCGCACCGGCCCGCAGGAGCGCGGCCTTCACGACGCGCGGCACCGGGCCCGGCGATTCCTCGCAGGCGGCGAGCGCCTCAAGGGGCCGGCCGGCGCGCAGGTTGTTGCGGACGCCTTCGATGAAGTCGGAGGAGAGGACCAGGCCGCGATGGAGGAAGAGGGCGCGTTCGACGACGAAGACCAAGGCGAGGAAGGCCAGCATGAGGAGCAGCCATACGAAAGGACCGGCGTCGAAGGGGAAGGAGAAACGCATGGGGCTTACTTGGGATTGGACGACGAACCGCGGAGGGTCGCAAGTTTGCTTTCGGCCGTGGCCTGGCCGGGGAGCCGGCTGAGACCTGCCGGCAGGCCTTGGTTCACCGTGACGATGATCGCATAGGCCGCGATGGCCTCGGCCTGGTCGCCCTCCTGTTCGCAGAGTTCGCCCATCAGCAGCACGCAGCGGGCCAGCCAGAGCCGGCCGTCGGAGGAGAACCGGCCGGCCGCTTCGCCGGGGCGTTGACCGCGCAAAGCGCCGAGCGCGCGGAGCAGCACCTTGCGGGCTTCGGCGCGCGAGGCGACGGCTTCAGGACCGGTCTCGGCCTTGGCGCGTTCGGTGAGCGTCAGCGCCCACTTGTACCAGGCTTCGGTCTGCGTGTCGGCGGAATCCTTGGCCCAGGCCTCGGCGATGCGCTCGTAGGCGGCGACGGCGCGGGCGATCCGCGGACGGTCCAGTTGTCCGGCGCGGTCGCGGCGCAGCTGCGCGAGGCCGAAGAGCGTATCGGCCCGGGCCATCTCGGCGAGCGGCCGGGCGGCGTCGGTCGGCCGCTCGCGGATGAGGCCGTCAAGCACCAGCAAGGCGTTGTCGAAAAGGCCGAGCGAGCGGAGGATCTCCGCGCGTCGCAGCGTGACGCGCGTGAGCAGCGGGCTGAGGGGGTAGGCTTCGGTGAAGCGCTCAAGCAGCTCCACGGCGTCCTTCAGCTTGCCTTCGCCGGCGGTCGGCGCCTGCAGCGCGGCCTGTTCGGCGGCTTCGTAGAGCCCGAGCGAGGCGAACTCCGCGAGCGTCGGTTCCCCTTGGAATTCCTTGGCGAGGGACTCGAAGCGCTCCTGGGCCTCGGCATGCCGTCCGACGGAGGCGAGGTGGCGGCCTTCGACGAGATAGGACGCGGCGGCGGCGGGGACCTTGCCGAAGCGACGGCGCAGCGTCACGAGTTCGTCCAATCCCTTCGCCGAGCCGGCGTTCAGGGCGGCGCGCGCCTTGAGCAAAGCGGCGTGGCCGCGGAGTTCCGGCACGGCCTTCCGCAGGTCGCTCAGGGAATCGTCTTCCGGGAGGTTCTCGAGCCGGCGGTCGATGTCCGCCGCCAGCTGGCCTGCCTGCGCGAGGCGGCCTTGGGCGATCGCGAGCAAGGCCGCCTGCCAGGCGAAGCGGAGGGCGTAGTCGGCCCGCGCTTCGGCGAGCAAGGGCCGCAGCCGGGACAGGAGTTTCTCGGCGTCGTCGGCGCGGCCGGATCTGCGCGCGTCTTCGACGAGGCTCCAGCTGGCGGACCAGAGCGGCCGGGCCGTCTGCGTGCGGCGCGAACGGGCGGTCTCCTCGATGGCGGCCGCCACGTCTGCCCAGGCCGCGGCGTCGTCGCTGATCTCCAGCAGGCAGAGCACGCGCTGGTGGAACGCGTCTTCGGCGAGCCCGATGTCGGCGGCTTCCTTCTGCAGTCCGGCGTAGGCTTTTTCCGCGAGCGTGAAATCCTTGGCCAGGAAGAGGCAGTCGGCGGCGGCGATGCGCAGGGCCGCGCGCTCGGGCTCGACGCTCGCGTCGGCGAGCGTGGTGAGATGGGTCGCGGCCAGCCGGAAGGAGCCGTCGCCCCAGGCGGCGATGGCGAGCGTCCGCGTGGCCTCGCGGGCGAGCGGGCTCGCCGGCACGTCCTTGAGGAGGTCCTCGGCGGCCTGGCGGGCCTTCTCGCGGCTGCCGGCGAAGAGCATCAGCTGGGCGCGGGCGAGGTGGATGGCGTCGAGCACCTGCGGGTCGCGCGGGCAATGGTAGGTGAGCGAGCCCGGATTCTGGCGGAGCAGGAAGTCGTTCACCTCGTTGGCGACGGCGCGCGGATCGACGGTCTTGCCGGCCTCGCCCTCGTTACGCGTGTCGGCGGCGGCGACGAGCGCGCGCAAGGCCGTGAGCCTTACGGCGACGTTGGCGGGATTACGCGCGGCATCCTTGAGGCGTTCGCGTCCGGCGGGCGAGTCCGCGCCGAGGATCAGTCCGGCGAGCAGGTCGGCCTCGGCCTGTCGGGCCGGAGCGAGCTTGCCCGCCGCGGCGAGCGCTTTCGCGGCGTCCGCGGGCTGCTTGCGCTGCGCGTAGGCGAGCGCGAGATTGCGGGCGTAGGCGTAGGCGAGCGGCGTACCGCGGGCCTCGTCGGCGAGCTCCCGCAGGGCGCCGAGGGTGCGATCCTCGACCTTGCCGGCCAGGATCGTGGCGCGATAACCGAGCAGCTCGATGCGCTGACGCTGTTCCTCGGAGACCGCCGTGCGGGCGATGGCTTCCTGGCTGAGCGTGGCGTTGAGGTTGTCGCCCTGGGCCGCGGCGATCATCCAGCGCAGCGCATGGCCCCAGGCCGTCTCGTGGCCCGGCAGTCTCGTCAGGTCGAGTTCGGCCGAGAGCTTCCGGGCGGATTCGAGGTCGTTTTCGAGGAGGGCGAGGAGTCCTTCGCGCAGGGTCTTCCGCGCCGACTTCGGGAGGAACTTCAGCGCGGCTCTCGTCTCGGGCAGCCGGGCTCGTTCCAGGGTGGCGGCGGTCAGGCCGAGTCCGGCGAGCTCGCGGGATTGCTCATCCAGCCGAGCGTCGGCGAGGAGCTGGGCATAGAAGCCGGCCGCGGTCGAGGACAGCCCTGCGGCCAAGGCCTGGTCGGCGAGCCTCAGCAACGCACGTCCGTCCGGTCGTTCGCCGGCGCCGACGGGCGCGGGGGCCGTGAGGAGGTCCGGCGGGAGTTCCTGCGACATCGGCCGACCCGGGGCGAGGACGCCGAGGGCGAGGAGGGTGGCCAGGGTGAACCGCAGCATCGCCCCGAATATGGACGGGGCGGGCCGGCGGGCAAGAGGCGAGTGCCGGCTCAGGCCTTGTCGAGACCGAAGGCCGTGTGCACGGCGCGGACGGCGGCGTCGGCCTTGGCGGGCTCGAGCGCGACGGAGATCTTGATCTCGGAGGTCGTGATGAGCTCGCTGTTGACGCCGACGGAGGCGAGGGCCTTGAAGAGGGTGCCGGCGACGCCGGGGTGGGAGATCATGCCGACGCCCACGATGGAGAGCTTGGAGATCTCGCCGGCGGAGCGGACGGAGCCCGAGCCCAGCTTCTTGAGCGTCTGGCCGACGACGGCTTCCACGCGGGAGAATTCGGAGGTGGTCACCGAGAAGGTCAGGTTGGCTTTGCCGTCCTTGCCCAGGTTCTTGATGATCATGTCGACGCTGAGCCCGGCTTCGCCGAGGTCGTCGAAGAGGGCGGACAGCGCCTGCGGGTTGTCCGGCAGGTCGTTCACCGTGACGCGGGTCTGCAGGCGGTCGAGGGCGACGCCGGCGATGGCCGCGTCTTCGAGGGTTTTGTCGATGGCTTTCACGATGGTTCCGGGTTGGTCGTTGAAGGAAGAACGGACCTCGAAGGGCACGTTGTATTTCTGGGCGAACTCCACCGAGCGGGACTGCATGACCTTGGAGCCGCTGGAGGCCAGCTCGAGCATCTCCTCGTAGGAGATCTCCGGCAGCTTGCTCGCGTTGAGCACGATGCGGGGGTCGGCGGTGTAGACGCCGTCGACGTCGGTGAAGATCTGGCAGAGGTCGGCCTTGATGGAGGCCGCCACGGCGATCGCGGTGAGGTCGGAGCCGCCGCGGCCGAGGGTGGTGACTTCGCCCTGTTCGGTGCAGCCCTGGAACCCGGCGACCACGACGACCTTGCCTTCGTCGAGGCGGTCGAGCAGGTCGCCGCCGGTGATGCGGGTGATGCGGGCGCGGGTATGGATGTCGTCCGTGAAGATGCCGGCCTGGGCGCCCGTACGGGAGACGGCGGGGACGCCGATGGCGTGGAGGGCCATGACCGTGAGGGCGATGGTCTCCTGTTCGCCGACGGCCATCAGGACGTCCATCTCGCGCTCGTCGGGGAGCTTCGCGAGCGCCTTGGCGCGGGCGATGAGGTCGTTGGTCACCCCGCTGCGGGCGGAGACCACGACGACCATGCGGTTGCCCTTCGACCACTGTTCCTTGATCTTGGCCGCGACGTTCTGGATACGGTCGACGTTGCCGACGGAAGTGCCGCCGTATTTCTGGACGATGAGGGCCACCGGAGGATCAGGATTCGGGGGAGAAGATGCGGAGCACGACCGGCTCCTCGAGCACCGTCTTGAGGCGACGCAACTCTGTCAAGACCGCGGACATCTTGCGTTCGCTGACCGGGTAGGTCGAGAGCGTGACCGTGCCGCGGCCCTGGTTGGGGTGCTCATACTGGATCACGCGGGCGATGGACACCTTGTGCTTCGAGAAGATGCGGTAGACGCCTTCGGAGACGCCGGCCTTGTCGAGCAGCGAGAGGCGCAGGTAGAAGGGCGAGACGATCTCGTCGATCGAGGCCATGCGCAAGGCGCGACCGGTCTTCTCGCGGGCGGCGAGGGCGTCGGGTGAGAGCGCCTGCGGGATCGCGCCGGTGAGGGCGGCGATGGCGTCGACGATGTCGCCGATGACGGCGGAAGCCGTCGCGTCGCCGCCGGCGCCGCGGCCCGTGAGCGTGGTGGCGCCGACGACGTCGCCGCGGAGGGTGATGCCGTTGTTGACGCCGGAGACGCGCGCAAGGATGTCGCGGTTCGGCACGAGGGAAGGGTAGACGCCGACGGTCATCCAGTTCGACTTGAAGTCGCGGCGGATGACGGCGAGGTGCTTGAGCGCGAAGCCGAAGCGGCGGGCGAAGTCGATGTCGGCCGGGCCGATCTTGCGGATGCCTTCGACGAGCGTGCGCGAGGAGGGCGCCCACTTGCCGTGCGCGAGCCAGGCCAGGATGGAGGCCTTGTGGAAGGCGTCGATGCCGTCGACGTCGAGCGTCGGGTCGGCTTCGGCGTAGCCGAGTTCCTGGGCTTCCTTGAGCGCGTCGGCGAACGAGAGGCCGTCCTCGCCCATGCGGGTGAGGATGTGGTTGCAGGTGCCGTTGAGGATGCCGACGATCAGTTCGAAGCGGTTGGCGACGAGGCCTTCGCGGATGGCCTTGATGATCGGGATGCCGCCGGCGACGCTGGCTTCGAAGAGGAACTGGCCGCCGTGCTGGCGGACGGCCTGGAAGATCTCCGGGCCGTGCTCGCAAAGGAGGGCCTTGTTGGCCGAGACGACGACCTTGCCGAGGCGCAGGGCGCGCAGGGTGAGCTCGCGGGCCTTGGTGGTGCCGCCGATGAGCTCGCAGACCACGTGGACCTTGGGGTCGTCGATGATCTCGTTGACGTTGGTCGTCAGCTTGGAGGCCGGGATCTTGACCGCGCGCTTCTTCTTCAGGTCGCGGACGGAGGCCTTGCGGAGGTCGAGCTTCACGCCGAGGCGGGATTCGAGGTCGGCCTGCTTCTCATGCAGGTGCTTCCAGACGCCTTGGCCGACGGTGCCGAAGCCGAGGATGCCGATGCCGATGGTGCGAGGAGCGGTCATTGCGAAAAGGGTCAGGCTTGCTTGCCGAAGCGGTTCTCGGTGCCCGCGAGCAGGCGGCCGATGTTGGAGCGGTGCGTCCAGACGTTGAAGGCGGCGATCGCCGCGGCGAACCAGAATTCAGGCTGGCCGAAGCTCAGCTTCGTGAAGAGAGGGAGCAGCCAGCAGGAGAGCGGGAGCGATACGCCCAGGGCGATGGAAGCCAGCGAGACGTAGCGGGAGAGCGTGAAGACGAGGCCCCAGATGGCCGCGCCGATCAGGATCGGGACCGGCAGCAGCACGAGCAGGCCGCCGATGGTGGAGGCCACGCCCTTGCCGCCCTTGAACTTCAGGAAGCAGGAGAAGCAGTGGCCGAGCAGCGTGCCGACGAAGCCGGCGACGCAGACGGTGAAGTGGATGTCGGCCGCGGCGGCGTTTTCTTCCACGCGCAGCAGGAGGTAGGGCAGGCCGGCGCCGACGAAGCCCTTCAAGGCGTCGAGGGCGAAGACGAGGTTGCCCGGGCCCTTGCCGAGCACGCGCTTCACGTTGGTGGCTCCGGGGTTGCCGGAACCTTCCTTCAGGATGTCGACGCCGTGCTTCTTCGCCACGAGCACGGCGAAGTTGACGGAACCGAGGAGGTATCCGAGCAGGAAGAAGATCGCGAGGGCCGCGAACATCGCTCAGGCTTCGATCAGCTTGGCGCTGACGATCGCCGGATTCCGGAGGATCTCCGCGATGGCGGCGGCACCCGGGGCGGTGTCGAGCTGGTAGACGGCGAGGGCGTTCGAGCCGCCGGAACGGCTGAGGGCCATGTTGGCGATGTTCACGCGTTCCTTGGCGAGCAGGGTGCCGAGGGCGCCGATGATGCCGGGCTGATCCTGGTTCTCGATGAGGAGCAGCATGCCTTCGGGGATGAATTCGAGCGTGCGGCCGTTGATGGAGACGATGCGCGGCGACTGGGCCTTGCCGATGACGGTGCCGGCGACGGAGACGACCTTGCCGCCCGCGAGCACGGCCTCGACGAGGATGAGCTCTTTATAATCGGCCTCGGCGGAGGAGCGGACGGTCTGGACCTCGACGCCGAGGGCCTTGAGCTTGCCGGGCGCGTTGACGTCGGTCACGCCTTCGACGATGCCACGGAGGTAGCCGCGCTGGATGGCGCGGGCGATCGCGTTGGCACCCTGGTCGGAGCCGGTGCCGAAGGTGGTCAGGCGGAGCGATTCGATGCGGCCAGGGGCGGCCAGCTGTCGGGCGATGGAGCCGAGCTTCTGGGCGAGGGAGAGGAAGGGCTTGATCGCGGCGAGGGTCTGCGAGTCGACGGAGGGCAGGTTGACCGCGTTGGCGGGCGAGCCGCCGCCGAGGACGGTGATGGCGGCTTCGGCGACTTCGACGCCGACGTTCTCCTGGGCTTCGGCCGTGGAGGCCCCGAGGTGCGGGGAGAGGTGGGCACGGGGGAAGGCGCGCAGGGGGTGGTCCTTGGCGAGGGGCTCTTCGACGAACACGTCGAAACCGCAGCCGCCGCACTTGCCGGAAGCGAGCGCGGCCGCCAGGGCGGCCTCGTCGACGATGCCGCCGCGGGCGCAGTTCACGATCTTCACGCCCTTCTTCATCTTGGCGAAGGCGGCTTCATCCACCATGCCTTCGGTCGCGCCCTGCTTGCCCTTCTCGATGAGGGGCATGTGGACGGTGATGTAGTCGGAGAGGGCGAAGACCTCGTCGAGGGTCGCGATGGTCACGCCGAGGGCCTTGGCGCGGGCTTCGGTGAGGTAAGGATCGTAGGCGAGCACCTTCATGCCGAAGGCGAGCGCACGCTTGGAGACTTCGGCGCCGATGCGGCCGAGGCCGAGCACGCCCAGGGTCTTGCCGAAGAGTTCGGAGCCGGAGAGGGTCTTGCGGTCCCACTTGCCTTCGTGCATCGACTGGACGGCTTCCGGTACCGGGCGGGCGAGGGAGAGCAGGTGGGTGAAGGTCAGCTCGGCGGTCGCGATGGTGTTGCCGGAGGGAGTGTTCATCACGATGACGCCACGCTCGGTGGCGGCATCGACGTCGATGTTGTCGACCCCTACGCCGGCGCGGCCGACGCAGACGAGCCGCTGGGCGGCGGCGAGCACTTCGCGGGTGATCTGGGTCTCGGAACGGACCAAAATGGCGTCCACGTCGGCGACCAGCTCCAGGATCTTCTCCGGGGTGGAGCCGTAGGCCTCGACGACCTCATACCCCGGCTGGGCTTTGAGGAGGGCGACTCCGGTGGGCGAGATCTTGTCGGCGACGAGTACCTTGGGCATGGCGATAGGGTGTAAAAGTTTGTGGTGAGTCATAAATGCCCGCCCAAGGCAAAGGCAAGCACCTACCCCTGTTCGTCCGTCATAGCCGGCTCAGAGCCGGCGATGGGCGTAATCCGCCAATTCGTAACAATCCGGGCTCATTTCTTCCAGAAAACGGCACGGATCCAACGGACGGTAGCCTTCGCCGGAGACCGCGAAGCGGGGGGCGAAAAGGAAGAGCATGTTCTCGGCGCGAGTGCAGGCGACGTAGAACAGGCGACGTTCCTCTTCCACGTCCCCGTCGTCGATGGCGCGGGTCAGGGGGAGGAGGCCGTCGGCGACCCCCAGGAGGAAGACGATCGGGAACTCGAGGCCCTTGGACTGGTGGATGGTGGTGAGCCGGAGCATGTCCTCTTCCGGTTCGGCTTTCTTGTCCGAGGATTCTCCGTTGAGCAGGGCCACCTGGGCGACGAGGTCGCCGACGTCGTCGAACTTCGAGGCGAAACCGATGAGGCCTTGGAGGTCCTGCTCGCGGTCCTTCCAGTCGGGGAAGATCGTCTTGATGAAGCCGCCATACCAGCCCTCGATGCAGACCCGGACCGTCTCGGCGGGCGTCCGGGCCACCTTCACCGAGTGGGCGTCGGACGCAGCGACGAAGAGGTCGGGGGCCGGGGCGGCGGGGCCGGGCTTGGCCTTGGCGGCCTCGAGGCCTTCGAGCATGTCTTCCAGCGTGATGGTGAGGTCGTTGAAGTCGTCCTTGGCGGATTCGGGCACGCGCTTGAGCACGACGTCGGCGCGCAGCGCGCGGACGAGTCCGCGGCCTTGGGCTTCGTCGACCTCGCGGGCCGCCTTGCTGATCTTCTCCGCGGCGACCGGGCCGACCTTCGGCAGGAGGCAGAGCAGGCGCGACAGAGCGACCTGATCGAGGGGGTTGTGGACGAAACGCAGGTGCGCGAGGATATCCTTCACGTGCGCGAGGTCGAAGAACTTGTGGCCGCTGGTGATGACGAACGGCACGCCCATCGCGTTGAGTTCCATCTGCAGTTCCAGGGATTGATAATGAGCGCGGTAAAGCACGTGCACGTCCTTCAGGGCGTGGCCTTCGTGGTGCAGCTGCATGATCTTGCGGACCACGAGTTTCGCCTGTTGCGACGTGTCGCCGACGGTGAAGACCGTGGGCTGCGGGCCGCTCGGGCGCACGGCCTGGAGACGGCGGTCGAAGCCTTCGACCCTCGGCCGGTGGCTGAGGATCTCGTTGGCGAAGGCGAGGATCTCCGGGGTCGAACGGTAGTTGGTGTCGATCGTGTGGATCAGCGTGCCCGGATGGCGCTGCGGGAAGGCGACGATGTTCTCCCAGTCGGCGCCTCGCCAGGTGTAGATGCACTGGGCGTCGTCGCCGACGGCCATGATCTGATGTTCGCTGGCGAGCAGGTCGATGATGCGGCTCTGCAGGCGGTTGGTGTCCTGGAACTCGTCCACCAGGATGTGCTTGAAGCGCTGGCGGTAGTGGGCGAGGGCGGCCGGGTCGTTCTCCAGCACGTAAAGCCAGAGGCTCAGCAGGTCGTCGAAGTCGCAGAGGTTGCGTTCCTTCTTGGCGGCTTCGTAGGCCGCGCAGAACTGCATCAGTTTCTCGGGGCCGCCTTTCATCCAGTCGAGACGTTCCGTGAGGACGTCTTGGAGCGGTCGCAGCGTGTTGCGGGCGTGGGAATAGGCGTCGAGGATGACGGAGGCCTTCGGGTTCGTCTTGTCCTTGATGAAGGCGCCGTCGATCGACTTCACGATCTCGGAGAACAGCTGCTCGGATTCCTTCTGGTCGAGGATGGTGAAGTCGGGCGAGCGGGCGGCCACGGCCGCGTTGCGGCGAAGGATGCGCTGGCCGATGGAGTGGAAGGTGCCGCCCCAGAACTGGCCGCGCGGCACGCCCGTGAGGTCTTCGACGCGCTCGAGCATCTCCTTGGCCGACTTGTTGGTAAAGGTCAGCAGAAGGATGTCCCAGGGCTTGGCGCCTTGGTGCAGCAGCCAGGCAACGCGGTAGGTGAGGGTGCGGGTCTTGCCCGAGCCGGCGCCGGCGAGCACGAGCGCGGGACCGCGCGGCGAGGTGACCGCGGCGAACTGCTCGTCGTTGAGCTCGGCGCGAAAGTCGACGGGAGGCAGGCCTTCCACGGGTCAACGGGCGGGTCGCTGGCGGCGATCCATCAGGCTGAACTTGGTGACCTGCTCGTCGGCGCGGTAAGAGGAGCGGACCAGCGGACCGGACTCGACGTGCTTCACGCCGGCCTCGAGGGCGAAGGTCTTCCACTCGGCGAATTCTTCGGGCGTGACCCAGCGGTCGATCGGGGCGTGCTCCTTGCTCGGCGAGAGATACTGGCCGATGGTCAGGATGTCGACGTCGGCGGCGGCGATGTCACGGATCAGCTGCGCGACCTCTTCCTTGCGTTCGCCGATGCCGAGCATGATGCCGGTCTTGGTGATGAAGTCGCGGGACTTGGCGTGCTGGAGCACCCAGAAGGAGCGGTCGTAGCGGGCGGTCTTGCGGACGGGCCGTTGCAGGCGTTCGACGGTCTCGAGGTTGTGGTTGAGGATGTCCGGACGGGCGTCGAGGAGGGTGTCGAGGTGGACCTGTTCGCCGCGGAAGTCAGCCGGCAGGACCTCGATGGTCGTGTTGGGGCAGCGGTGGCGGGTCGCGCGGATGGTCGCGGCCCAGACGGAGGCGCCGCCGTCCTTGAGGTCGTCGCGCGCCACGGAGGTGATGACCACGTGCTTGAGCTTCATCAGGGCGATGGATTCGGCCACCCGGGCCGGTTCGCCGAGGTCGAGCTCGCTGGGACGTCCGGAGAGCACCGCGCAGAATGTGCAGGAGCGGGTGCAGATGTTGCCGAGGATCATCACCGTCGCGCTGCCGCGGGACCAGCATTCGCCCATGTTCGGGCACTGGGCGGACTGGCAGACCGTGTGAAGCTTGTGCTCGTCGACGTTCTTCTTGGTCTCCAGGAAATCGGGACCGCTGGGAAGCTTGGCGCGGAGCCAGTCGGGTTTGCGGGCGGACTCGAGCATGGAGGTGGGAACATTGCCTGCTTCCGGCGATTTTCAACCTAACAAAGAAGA
>JBILLR010000032.1:0-11881 GCA_044375965.1 Opitutales bacterium | reverse complement strand
AGGTGTTCATGTCGCCGCAGACGAACTTCTCGTCCTTGTGCTTGCCCTTGTTCGGCTGGTGCTTGTCGCGGAACTGGGTGAGGTTGAACTCCGGCGAGGAGACGGAGACGACGAACTTGAACGCGTCGCCGCGGCCGATGTTCAGGTACTGCGCCACCGGGCCGAGGCCGTGGGTGGGATACAGGTTGCCGTCCATGAAGCGGTGGTAGTCGCGGCGCCAGTCTCCTTCGCTGCCCAGCGCCCAGAGGACGCCGCCGGCGAGGTTGTGGATGTAGGCGCACTCGGCATGCTTGACGTCGCCGAAGAAGCCCTGGCGGGCCAGGTTCAGCACGAAGAGCTCTTCTTCGCCGTAGCAGCAGTTCTCGATGATCGCGCAGTGGCGCTGGGTCTTCTCGGCCATGTCCACGAGCTGCCAGCATTCGTCGACGGTGACGGCGGCGGAGACTTCGATGAAGACATGCTTGCCATGCTCCATGGCCTTGAGGGCCATCGGGACGTGCCACTCCCACGGGGTGGAGACATAGACGACGTCGATGTCGTCGCGGGCGATCAGCTTCTCCCAGGCGTTCTCGTCGCCGAAATACATCGCGGGCTCCTTGCCGGTCTTCTTCTTGACGTTCTCGGCGGCGCTCTTGGCGCGCTGTTCGACGATGTCGCAGACGGCGACGACTTCCGCAAACGGGATGTTCGCGGCTGAGTTCACGTGGCCGCGGCCGCGGTTGAGGCCGATGAAACCGCAACGGATCTTCTCAGTCGGCTTGGTGGTCAGATCCCAGACGGGCTTGTTGCCGGCCGGGCGGGGACGCGTGACGGAGATGTCGGTCGCGCCGAGGAGCTTGAGGTCGCGAGGGTCGGGCTTGGCTTCGGCGGACGGCACGGCGCTCAGCCCGAGGCCGAGGCCGGCGAGGGCGCCGAGTTTAAGGAAGTCCCGTCGGTGGGAGTTTTCGGGGAGAGTCATTGGGATAGAGGGAGTTAGCGGTGGGCGGTTAGCGGTTGGCGGCTGGTAAATGAGACAGAGATGGGTGATGGCAGGTTAAGTAACGATCGGGAGGGGTTTGAGGGTCTTCCACCCGCCGCGGGTGAAGTCCGGGTAGGCGACGGGGATGCTGCCGTCACGCACGGAACGGTCGGAGAGGTCGAGCAGGGCCGACCACGAGGCGGCATCGTAGACTGTGAGGTCCGGGGTGATGCCTTGGCGGATGCAGTCGAGGAAGCGGTGGTTCATCACGTGGTCCATGCCCCCGTGGCCGCCGACCTTCTTGGCGTCGGCATGGAGCCTGGTCAGGAGCGGATGCCGATTGGCTTCCATGAATTTCTTGAGCTTCTCGCCTTCGTATGACCAGGAGTGGCTGTTCCGTTTTTCTTTCGGGTCGAGCAGCGGGCTGGCGTTGTCGGCGTCGACTGCCAAACGGTTCGGATAGCCGGCGAAGGTGGCCAGCGAGCCGCTCAGCAGGTTGATGCGCGAATACGGACGCGGGCTGGTGTTGTCATGCTGCACGACGATCGTGCGACCGAGCTCGGTCTTCACAATCGTGGTGCTCATGTCGCCGTTGACGAAGATTTCGTCCTTCGACCGGTCGCGGTCAGGCTTCAGGCGTTCGCGCAGCTGGGTGAGACCAAATTCCGGGGACGAGACCGAGACGGCGAACTTGAACGCATCGCCTCGTCCGACGCCCATGTACTGGGCGATGGTGCCGAGTCCGTGGGTGGGATAGAGGTTGCCCTGAAGGAGGGTCGAATAGCGGCGACGCCAGTCGCGGGCGGCGTCGAGGAAGCTCGCGCCGGGCTTGCCGCGCTGGTCATGGATGTAGGCGCACTCGCCATGCTTGAGGTCGCCGAAGAAGCCTTGGCGCTGGAGGTTCAGGACAAAGAGCTCCTCTTCGCCGTAGCAGCAGTTCTCCAGGATCGGGCAATGGCGCTGGTATTTCTCGGAAGCGTCGACGATATCCCAGCACTCGTCGACCGTCAGGCCGCAGTTCACTTCGACGAAGGCATGCTTACCCAGCTCCATCGCGCGGACGGCCATCGGCTTGTGCCATTCCCATGGAGTGGCGACATACACGACGTCGATGTCGTCGCGCGCGACGAGTTTCTCCCAGGCGTTTTCGTCGCCGCTGTAGAGGGCCGGCGTCTTGCCGGTCTTCTTGCGGACGACCTCGGCCTGGGCCTGCGCGCGTTCATCGAGGATGTCGCAGAGCGCGACGACTTCCACGAAGGGCGTGGCGACGGCGGAGGCGACGTGGGCGCGGCCGCGATTGAGGCCGATGATGCCGACGCGGATCTTCTCCTGCGGTTTCGTCGTGAGGTCCCAGACCGGCTTGTGGCCAGCCGGGCGCGGCCGGATCGCCCCTATCTCCGCGGAGGCGCGACGACTCAGCAGCGCCGGGTCGGGCTTGGCCTCCGCTGACGGAAGCGCGGCCAGCCCTAGGCCGAGGCTGGCAAGGGCGCTGTGCTTGAGGAAATCTCGGCGACTACCGTCTACAGGTGAGCTCATGGGGGGCGTGAGCGGGGTGGCATCACGACAGCAAAGGCCTGCCGTGGTTGCAACGGATTTGGCCGCTCGGGCTTGTCAAATTACCAACTTATGAAGCCTTGGGCTCCTTTAATCCCGAAGACCGCCAGATTACGCACGGTATGGGCCATAAAACAGGGGAGCAGGGAGCGGTCCGGGTTCAGCGGGTTGAAGCGCACGACATAGAGCCAGAGCGACGTGATGAACGCGAACAAAGCGTTCACTTTACCTTCGGCGGTGCTGAGGTCGAAGTTGTGGATGAGCGCGAACACCAGCGAGCCGATGATCATCAGCGCGAGGAGCTTGCGGCCCACGAGTTCGCCTGGCGCCACGAAGCCGCGGAACAAAGCCTCTTCGATCACCGAGGCGCCGAGCAGCTGGAAGATGAAGACGGCGGGCAGGATGCTTTGCTGATCGGTCAGGCCGGCGCGCTTCTCGACGGCGGCCTCGGCGATGGTGATGAGGATGGCGCCGGCGCCGGCGACGTAATAGGCGGCGGACGGAGCATAGGTCGTGCCGGGCCAGAATTTTTCCGGTTCGCCGCTCTGGCGTCGTTTGCGGCGTTCGCGCGCCCAGGCGACGAGCACGAAGAGCCCGAGCAGGCAGTAGAGCAGTCCTTTGGCGGCGGTCAGGTCCATGAAGTCAGCGGACGCCGAGCACCCAGGCCCGGTAGGCGGGCGAAGCGTGGTCGGCGGCGAAGGTCAGCCATTGCGGGATGGCGTAAGGATGGCGGGAGTGCACCCAGGCTTCGAGGTCGGCGCCCTTGCTCGCGGCGAACTTGAAGGTCACGCGGTATTCCTCCTCGTTCTCGACCTTTCCTTCCCAGACGTAGTGGGAGCGGACCGGTCCGTCGACCTGCGCGCAGGCGGCCAGTCCGGCCGCCACGGCGTCCGCGGCGAGGCGGTCGGCCTCCTCGCGCGAGGGCAGGGTGGTGAGGGCGATGCCGACCCCCTCAGTCATGGCCTTCGTTGTCGCCCTTCAGGTAGCGCTCGGTGATGATCTCGATCAGCATGTCGCGGGCCTCCTTGACGGAGTCGACGTGCACGTAGAAGTTCCGGTCTTCCGGCGAGACCATGCCCCATTCCTGGAAGGTCTCCATGTTGACCACGTTTTTCCAGAAGGGGGAGCCGAAGAGGAGGATCGGGAACTGCTTCTTGGTCTTGCGCGTCTGGATGAGCGTCAGCATCTCGAATAGTTCGTCGAAGGTGCCGAAGCCGCCCGGGAAGGCCACGAGAGCCTTGGCGAGATAGAGGAACCAGTATTTGCGGACGAAGAAGTAGTGGAACTCGAGGTCGAGCTCGGGCGTGATGTAAGGATTGTGTTCCTGCTCGAAAGGTAAGGCGATGCCGAGGCCGACGGAACGGCCGCCGGCTTCATGCGCGCCGCGGTTGGCCGCTTCCATGATGCCGGGGCCGGCGCCGGAGCAGACGAGGAAGCGCTGCCATTCCGGGAGCTGGAGCGACCACTTGGTCATCTCGAAGGCCAGTTCGCGGCAAGCCTCGTAATAAGCCGAACTGCGGAGGTCGATCTCGGCGACGCGTAGCCGATGGGCGCATTCGGCGCCATCGCACTTGCCGCTGGCGGCGATCGCCTTGGCCTCTTCCAGGCGCTTCCTGGCCACGTCGGGCGGCAGGGTCCGGGCCGACCCGAACATCACGACGGTGTTCCGGACGTTGTATTTCTTGAACCGCACGTGCGGCTCCGTCATCTCCGTCAGCACGCGGATGCTCCGAGCTTGGGGGCTGCCCATGAACTCGGGGTTGAGGTAGGCCTTGGGCGGGGTGGGCCGCAGTTTGCCTTTATCCGGGGTCATGGGGTTATCCTCCTCCGCCCCCGGGCACCTGCAAGCCGGGAAGCGTGGGGCTTGACACCCTAGGGGGCGTGCCCTTGGCTGTCCTCTTTAAAGCCATGCATCCGACCTACCGTCCGTCTAAGATCTCCCGCGCCCGCAAGTGCGGTTTCCGCGCCCGTTCCAAGACCCCCGGCGGCCGCAAGGTCCTCGCCAAGCGACGCGCCATCGGACGTAAGCGCCTCGGCGCCTCCTAATCCCCTATGCGTCTCCCGCGGGAGCGTCGAATTCGCGCCTCGGCCGAGTTCAGCCGCCTCCGCCAAGAAGGCTCGCGACTCGATTGCGGGCCTTTTCTTTTGAATTTCCGGACGACGTCTGCCCCGGGGCCGGCCCGCTTCGCCGTGATCGCCGCGAAGAAAAACCTGCCTTTGGCCGTGGATCGTAATCGGGCCAAGCGCCTGGCGAGGGAGCTTTTCCGGACGGATGCCTCCGCCTTTCCGACCGGGTGGGAGGTCGTGCTGGTCATCCGCTCGGGCATGTTGAAGCGTCCGCTGGCCGAACTCCGCAAGGTCTATGCCGCGGCGGCCGCCCGCATCACGGCGACGAAGTCCGGCCCGACCGCATGAGCGAGCCCCGGCCATCCTTGTTGGCGTTGGTAGCCTTAGGTTTGGTGCGGCTCTATCAGCGGTTTCTCTCAAAGCCGCTGCATTTGATTCCCGGCTCCGGCTGCCGCTATCATCCGACCTGTTCTTGCTATGCGGCCACGGCGCTCGCGCGCTTCGGTTTCTTCAAGGGAGGCTGGATGGGGTTCCGTCGGATCTGCCGGTGTCATCCTTGGGGCGGCTCAGGTGTCGACGAGGTGCCGGAGCGCTGAACCAGGGGCGACTTGCGGGCTTAATTGGCTCGCCCTCTCTCATTGTTCTGCAGTGTTCTGCTCACGTGAAGCCGTTTCTTTCGAAGGTACTCGGTTCGCGTCAGGGCGGAACCCTGCTCCTGGCTTCCAGTTATGTCCTGCTCGGCACCTGCCTCCGCCTTGGCTTGCTCGTGGCCTCCTCGGCGGACGTCTCCTGGGGTTGGCCGACCTTCGCGGCCCTGGGCATCGGCTTCCTGTTCGACCTTTCCATGGCTTGGTTCCTGACCCTCCCGTTGGGGCTCCTCGGCGCCGTCTGGCCGTCGTCCTGGTCGGCTTCCCGCTGGCTTCGTCTGCCTTTGCGCGCGGCCTGGCTCTTCGGCGCCTTCCTCTTCACGTTCTGGAAGATTTCCGAAATCCTCTTCTGGGAGGAATTCGGCGTCCGCTTCAACTTCATCGCGGTCGACTACCTCGTCTACACGACCGAGGTCGTGAAGAACATCCGGGAGTCCTATAACCTGCCTCTGATCATCATGCTGGTGCTCGCGGTCGCGACGGGGCTTTTCCTGGCCTGGCGTCGCTTCGGCTTCGTCCGCCGCTGGGAAGAAGGCTCTGCGGCGGACGTCTCCCCTCGTCGTCGCGACTTCGCCGTGCTCCTGTCCCCGCTGCTGGTGCTGCTGCTCGTCGCCTATCTCGTCGGCCGCCGCGACCTCAAGGCGGTCGCGAACACCGACGCTTCGGCCGCTGAGTATTTCACGGCTGGCCTGCGGCACATGGGAGGACTCCACCCGGGTTTCCCGAACAGCTACGACGCCGAGCTCGCGAAGAACGGCGAATACGCCTTCCTAGCCGCCTTCTGGGCCAATCAGCTCGAGTGGCAGCGGTTCTATCCGTCGCGTCGCGACGCCGTCGGAAAACTTCGTTCGACGTTGCTGTCGCAAGGCGGCGAACCCGCCTCCGCCGACCCGCTTGACATCACCCGCCGCATCAAGCCGGCGGTTCCGTTCCGTAAGTGGAACGTCATCCAGATCACCATCGAGAGCCTGAGCGCGGAATACGTCGGCTGCTACGGTTCGTCGGAATATCAGACCAAGAACCTCACGCCGAATCTCGATCGCCTCTCCCGTGAGTCCGTCTGGTTCTCGCGTTGCTATGCGGGCGGTACCCGCACCGTCCGCGGCATGGAGGCGCTTTCGCTGTCGATCCCGCCGATCCCGGGTCAGTCCGTGCTGCGTCGGGCCGGCTGCGAGAACCTCACGACCCTTGGTTCCGTCCTGCGCGCGCAAGGTTATGACACGGCCTTCGTCTATGGCGGCGACGGGTTCTTCGACAACATGAACTACTTCTTCAAGGCCAACGGTTACGACATCGTCGATCTCCCGTACCAGCTGAAGAAGGGCCGGCAGCCGACCTTCGCCAACGCCTGGGGCGCCTGTGATGAGGACGCCTTCGCCTGGTCGCTTGAAGAGGCCGACCTTTCCTACGCTACCGGCAAGCCGTTCCATCACTTCGTGATGACGACCTCCAATCACCGCCCGTACACCTGGCCAGCCGGTAAGATCGACCCGAAGCTGATCAATCGCGAGGGCGGCGTCGCTTACACGGACCATGCCATCGGGGCCTTCCTCAAGGCGGCGCAGTCGAAGCCGTGGTTCAAGGATACGCTCTTCGTCATCGTGGCCGATCATTGCGCGTCGGTCGCCGGCAAGCGCGAGCTTGAGGTTCGCAAGTACGAGATCCCGCTCTTCATCTGGTCGCCCGGTAACATCGCGCCCCGTAAGTTCGATACGATGATGAGCCAGATCGACGTTGCGCCCACCGTGCTCGGCCTGCTCGGCGCCGATTATCTTTCGCGCTTCGTCGGCACCGACGCCCTCGCGCCGACCTACCGCCCCCGCGCCTTCATCAGCAACTACCAGAAGGTCGCGATGCTGCGTCCGGACGGCCTGCTGACGGTCCTCAAGCCGGTGAGGCAGGCGGTCCAATATAAGGCCGACCTCGCCACAGGCTCGCTGACCCCGGTGGCCGCGCCTGACCAAGCCGCGGTCGAGGAAGCGATCTTCTACTACCAAGGCACCGATGAGCTCTTCAATCATGGCGGACTCCAGAACCCCGAGCAGGCTCGCGTCCGTTGAACCGCGTTCGCTGGTCGCCCCGACCCTCGCGCTGGCGGCCGTCGTCGGTTTCTTCGGCCTGCCTGGCATGGGCGGAGACGCCTTGGATCATTGGTTCCAGGGGCTCTTCTGGGATGGCAAGGCTTGGCTGATCCCGCACGGCCATCCGCTGGGCGACGCCTTGGCCTACCGAGGGCCCAAGGCGCTCATCATCATCTGGGCGGTGCTGCTGATCCTGGCGGCGATCTTCGCCCGGCGCGTCCGCGTCCGCGCGTTGTTCTTCCTGGCCTGCCTCGCCGTCGTGCCGATCGTGTCCACCCAGCTGCGCGCCGTCACCCAGATGGCCACGCCGCTGGAGCTCACGACCTACGGCGGGCCTTATGAGCACCTGCTTCTCTTCGAGGCCAAGCCGGCGGGGTATCCCAGTCATGCGTTTCCGGCCGGTCATGCCAGCGGGGGCTTCGCCCTGATGGGCCTCTATTGGATCCTTGAGACGCGCCGGTGGCGCGGTCTCGCGCTCGGACTCTTCGTCGGCTCTTGGATGGGTTTCTATCAGGTCGCCCGCGGCGAACACTTCCTGTCGCACACGCTAGCCACGGCGGTCCTGGCCTGGCTGCTGAGCGCCGGGCTCGCCTTGGCGATGAAGCGTCCGCTGACCCGTGAGGTCAGTTCGCCCAATTGACGATATTGTCCGCGCGGAATGGGCCGACGTCGCCGCTTTCATCGAAGTAGGTCGGGGGCACGATGCCGGAGCGCATCATCGTGCTGCCGCCGGCGGGAGAGGGATCCCAATACTCGGCGGGGACGGGCGCATCACCTTCGACGGCGGGCTCGACGAAGTTGTCCGCGCAGGAGACGAGCAGGAAATTAGGCGACTTCCAATCGGTGTAACGGGCGGGAGTCAGCACCCGGTAACGGTAGTCGTAAGGATTGCCCCAGGCGTCGACGAACTCGCGGCAAGCGGGGTTGCCCCCGCGCCAGTCGTTGGCGCCGATCTGGGTGTCGTCGTTGGTCATGACGTCACCGATGCTCAGGAAACTGCGTAGCTGGCGGTTCGCTCCCGGCAGCGCGGCGTCATCGAAAGCGAGGAGGGTGGGGTTGCCCGGGGTCGTGAAACGTAGGATCCGGCGGCCAAGCAGCTGGTCGAGCAGGTCGCGGCGGAAACGCTCGTCGGTGCCGGAGAGGCAGCCGGGAAAGTCGCCGTAGGCCTTGCGGTAGCTCTGACAGGCCATGGCGATGGCCTGCATCTCGCCTTTGGACTTTGACTTGTTGCGGCCGCTGTTGGCGGCTTTGAAAAGACCGAAGGTGATCGTGGCGAGGATACCGATCACGGCGATGACCACGAGGAGTTCGACGAGGGTGAAGCCGGCGCGGCGGACGGAGGGGCGGGTCATGGGGAAGGGCTTAGATGTGGCGGGAGTCGTTTTCGTCCTTCTTGACGTAACCGGAGTCCTGCCGCTGGTGGTTCACGGCGTTCTTCTTGAGGTAGGCCTGGTAGACGTCGTCCGCGGACATGCCGAGGACCTGGGCGATGGAGATCAGGAAGTGGAAGAGGTCGATGACCTCGACGCGGGCGTTCTGCTCGTCGAACTTCTGATACTTGGCCCACCACTTCCAAGGCACGGAGTCGGTCAGCTCGGCCATCTCCTGCTGCATGGCCCGGAGGTAGTTGAGGACCCATTTGATCTTTTCTTCCTCGGTCATGCCGGCGGTTTCGACGCCGATTCGCTTGTTCAGCGCCTGCTGCATCTGGAAGATTTCTTCGAGCTTGTCGGACATGGCTTCGATTAGGGCGGGAAGGGCGCCCCGGGGCAATCCCGGAAGCGCCGCCGGGCCGGTCCGGGGGCTGAATTGCTCTTTGCAGGGACGGGCGGACTGTGCCTTCCTGTCCACGTGTCCGCCACCAGCCTCATCACCTCCCTCCGCAAGCCCGAAGTCCTCGCCCCGGCCGGCGAATGGGACTGCGTCCGCGCGGCGGTCGAGAACGGCGCCGACGCGGTGTTCTTCGGCATCGGCCGCTTCAACGCCCGCGTGCGGGCCAAGAACTTCGAGGAGGCCGATCTGCCCGAGCTCATGGCCTATCTGCACGGCCGCGGGGTCAAGGGCTACGTGACCTTCAATACGTTGATCTTCCCCGACGAACTCGCCGAGGCCGCGCGCACGCTCCGCTCCATCGTCGCGGCCGGCGTCGACGCCGCCATCGTCCAGGATCCCGGCATCTGCCGGCTGATCCGCCGCATCTCGCCCGACTTCCCGATCCACGCGTCGACGCAGATGACGGTGACGAGCGCGGCGGGCGTCGATTACGCCCGCGGCCTCGGCGCTTCGCTCGCGGTCCTCGGGCGCGAGGTCTCGATTGCAGAGATGCAGAAGCTGCAGGCGGAGCAGACCGCCAAGGGCGAGCCGCTCGACCTCGAGGTCTTTGTCCACGGCGCGCTCTGCGTCGCCTATTCCGGACAGTGCCTGACAAGCGAATCCCTCGGCGGACGCTCGGCCAACCGCGGCGAATGCGCCCAAGCCTGCCGTCTGCCTTACGAACTCGTGGTCGACGGCGTCGTCCGCGATCTCGGCGACAAGGCCTACCTGCTTTCTCCGCAGGACCTCGCCGGTATCGAAGTCGTCCCCGACCTGATCCGCGCGGGCATCCGTTCGCTCAAGATCGAAGGGCGTCTCAAGTCCCCTGAATACGTGGCCGCCATCACCAAGGCCTACCGTCGCGCGGTGGACGCCGCGTGGGACGCCATCACGAAGGGCGCCGATGCCGACCGCGCCGCGCTGCAGGTCCGTCAGGAAGAGGACTATGCGATGCAGATGACGTTCTCGCGCGGCCTCCATACGGGCTGGCTCCGCGGCATCGATAATCAGCAGCTCGTCCATGCCCGCTTCGGCAAGAAGCGCGGCGCTTATCTCGGCACGGTCGTCGACGTCGCCACGAACGGCGTGACGATGCGCCTCGAAGGCCCGCTCAAGCCTGGCGACGGCGTGGTCTTCGACCAAGGCAAGCCGGCCGAACGTGAGCAGGGAGGCTTCGTCCACGGACTCGAACCCGCCCGCGGCGGCCTGACGTTCATCCGTTTCGGCCGCGAAGACGTGGAGTGGGACCAAGTGAAGCCGGGCGCCATTCTCTGGAAGACCAAGGACCAGGAACTCGACAAGCGCCTGCACGATTCATGGGACCGCGAGAAGGCTAACTATCGCCGCCCCTTGCATGCCAAGGTCATCGGACGCCAAGGCCAGCCTCTCCGCGTCGAATTCAATGACGGTGAAGGCCACGTGGTCGCCGGTGAGACCGCCATGCCCTGCGCCGTCGCCGAGAAGCGTCCGATGGACGTCACCACGCTCCGCGACCAGCTTGGCCGACTCGGTGACACGGGTTTCGAGCTGGGCGAACTGCAGGCCGATCTCGAAGGTGCCCTCATCGTCCCGGTCAGCGAGCTGAACCGCCTCCGCCGCGACCTCGCCGATCAGATCACGAAGCTCCGCCGCCAGCCGCTCCGCTGGACGCTCCTGCCTTACGAGGAAGAAGCCACCAAGGTCGCCCCTTTCGAACCCAAGCGCCCGGGCGAAGCCGAGATCGTCGTCGTCATCCGCGAACCGGAGCAGCTCGAGCCCGCCCTCGCGAGCGGCGCCCGCGTGATCTACGCCGAATACGAAGACCCGAAGAAGTTCCGCGCCGCCGTGGCGCGAGTCCGCGCCTACGAACAGGAAGCCGGCCGCAAGGTCGAGTTCTGGGCCATGGGTCCGCGCATCCACAAGCAGGGCGAAGACCGCATCAGCGAGATCGTGCTGTCCTGCGAGGCCGACGGCTACCTGGTCCGCAACCACGAGGATCTCCGCGCCTTCAAGGGCAAGCGCCTCCGCGCCGACTTCTCCCTCAACGTCGCCAACGGCCTCACCGCCGAATGGCTCATGCGCGAGCACGCCCTCGAGGGCCTGACGGTCTCCTACGACCTCAACTCCGAGCAGGTCACTGCGCTCTTCCAGTCGGCCCCGCCCGAATGGTTCGAGGTCACGATCCACCAGCACATGCCGATGTTCCATATGGAGCACTGCGTGTTCTGCACCTTCCTCTCCAAGGGCAAGGACTACCGCGACTGCGGCCGCCCCTGCGAGAAGCACCGCGTGAAGCTGCGCGACCGCGTCGGCGCCGAGCACATCCTCAAGGCCGATGCCGGCTGCCGGAACACGCTCTTCAATTCGCGCGCCCAGACCGGGGCCGAATACGTGACCCAGCTCCTGGCCCTCGGCGTCCGCCGCTTTCGCGTTGAGTTCGTCGACGAGGACGCCTCCACGGTCACGCGCACGCTCGAGAAGTATCAGGCCCTGCTCAAGGGCGACCTCGACGGCACGGCGCTCTGGAACGACCTCAAGGTCCTGAACCAGCTCGGCGTCACGCGCGGGACGATGCGGGTAAGGCTCTGAGCGATTGGAGTTTGACCGTATCCGAGGGGAGTCCAACGTCATCGCATGGACCGTCGCTCTTTCCTTTCCCTCGCCGCCGCTTTGCCGGCTCTCTCGGCTTTCGCTCAGGGCGCCACGACGCCTGCTTTCGCCAAACTGCCGATCGGCGGGATGGACAAGAAGCTGACCCCGGCCTTCGCCGCGGCCGGCTACGG
>JBILLR010000031.1:0-11945 GCA_044375965.1 Opitutales bacterium | reverse complement strand
CCTTGGCGGCGGAAAGTTCAGCGACGGCCTTGGCGGCCGCAGCGTGATCCGGGACGCGGATCAGGACCGCCTTCAGCTTGGCCAGCTGTTCGGCGAGGATCGCCAGGCTGTCCGCGGCGGTCTCGCCGCCTTCGGGCAACCAAGGTTTGGCGACGGCGGAAGTCTTGCCCGGCGGTGCGTCACCTTTCAGGTGAGGCTTGGGAGCCTTGACCTTGAGCGCCTCGCGGATGCGGGCGAGGATGTCGGAGCGGGGGTCAGACATGATCGTGCTTCCACTGGTCGCGGAAGGATTGGGCGGGAGCTTTCGGCAGGTCGCGGGTCTTCATCCAGGCGCCCATGTAAGGAAGCGGCAGCCTCTGGAGCAGGGGCAGGGTGGCGCGGAAGATTTTGCCGCCCATGGCGTACAGCCAAGGACGTTTCATCACGAAGTTGAAGCCTCGATGGAAGACCTGGTCGAAGAGCGTGGGCGACTCCTTGGCCGCGTTGCGACGGTTATGTAGCAGGTGATGATGCAGGTCGATGCGGACGGGGCACGCGTCGGTGCAGGCTCCGCACAGCGACGAGGCCCCGGACAGGTGGTTCCACTGCTTGAGTCCGCGCAAGTGCGGCGTGATGACCGAGCCGATCGGACCTTGGTAGGTGGTGCCGTAGGCGAGACCGCCGATGTTCTTGAAGATCGGGCAGACGTTGAGGCAGGCGCCGCAGCGGATGCAGTGGAGGGCGTCGCGCTGCTCGGGGTCGGCCAGCAGGCGGGTGCGCGCGTTGTCCATCAGGACGAGGTGGAACTCCTCGGGTCCGTCGCACTCCCCCTTCTTCCGGGGGCCGGAATAGAGCGTGTTATAGCAGGTCATCGGCTGGCCCGCGCCGGCGGTGGCCAGCATCGGCAGCAGCACGGACAGGTCGTCGAGGTGATTGACCACCTTCTCGATGCCCGAGAGCGCGATGTGGATGCGGGGGAGGGCGGCGGTCAGGCGGGCGTTGCCTTCGTTCTCGGTGATCGAGATCTGGCCGGTCTCGGCCACCAGGAAGTTCGCGCCGGTGATGCCGATGTCGGCGTCGACGTAGAGCTGGCGCAGGTGGCGGCGGGCGATCATCGTCAGCTCCTCGGGGCTGTCGGTCGGCGCCGTGCCGAGGTGCTTGGTGAAGAGCTCGCTGATGGCCTCGCGCTTCACGTGCATGCACGGGAACACGAAGTGATAGGGGGCTTCGCCGCGGAGCTGCTGGATGAATTCACCGAGGTCGCTCTCGACCACGCCGTAGCCGGCTTTCTCGAGGGCGTCGTTCAGGTGGATCTCCTCGGAAGTCATGCACTTCGACTTCACGATGGCCTTCGCGTTCGCATCGGCGGCGATCTTCAGGATGATCGCGCGGGCTTCCTCGGCGTCGCGGGCCCAGTGGACGACGCCCCCGTTGCGCTCGAAGTTGGCCGTGAATTTCTCCAGGACATTGGCGAGGTCGTTGACCGCGGACCACTTGGCCATGGAAGCGGCGTCGCGGGCGCGCTCCCAGTCCCGGTAGCGGGCCTTCTGGAGGTCGCGGTTGGTGTAGTAGCCGCCGAGGGCCTTGCGGATGAAGGCGCGCTGGTCCCCGTCGGCGGCGTTCACCGTGGCGTCCTTGAGGAAGATGGCTTTGGAATCGGACATGATCAGGCGTCGTGGGCCAGCACTTCGGAGATGTGCAGCGGCAGGATCGGCTTGCCCTCGCGGGACAGCCAGCCGCCGATCTGCAACAGGCAGGATGGGTCGGATGAGACGACGTAATCGGCGCCGGTGCGGGCCAGCGCGCCGCCTTTGACCTGGACCATCGCGGTCGAGATCATCGGGAACTTGGCGGAGAAGAGGCCGCCGAAACCGCAGCAGGTCTCGCCTTCTTCGGACTCGATGAATTCGAGCCCTTTCACGGCGCGGAGCAGCTGGCGGGGTTCTTCCTTGAGACGCAGCTCACGCAGGGCGTGGCAGCCGTCGTGATAAGTCACCTTCTTGGCGAACTTCGCGCCGACGTCGGTGACGCCGAGTTTCTTCACCAGGAATTCGGAGAACTCGAACGTCCGGGCCGCCAGGTCGGCTGCTTCGGCGGCGTGCGGCGTGTCCTTCAGGAGTTCCGGGTAGAAGTTGCGCATCATCGCCACGCAGGAACCGGAAGGTCCCACGACGACGTCGTTGCCGCGGAAGACGGACAGGGCGCGGATGGCGCCCTCGCGGGCGACGTCCCATTGTCCCGAGTTGAAGGAGGGCTGGCCGCAGCAGGTCTGCTCGGAGCGGAATTCCACCTCGTGGCCGAGGCGCTTCAGCACCTTGGCCGTCGCCAGACCTACCTGTGGGGTCAGCTGGTCGACGAAGCAAGGGACGAAGAGGGAGATGCGCACAGGGTTAGCGGAGGAAAGCCTCGTGGAGGCCGCCGTCGACGGTGATGACCTGTCCGGTCGTCTTGCTGAGGCGATTGGTCACGAGGAGGAAATAGGCTTCGGCCTGGTCGGCGGGCGTGATGGGGTTCTTGGTCAGGGTGCGATCGGCGTAGAAGCGGGAGAGCTTCGTGGTCAGCGAATCAGTCGCCTCATCATCGGTGTAGGGAATGTTGTACTTCGCAAGCGACGCGATCACTCGGTCACGCGGGAACATCGCCGAGCCCTGCACGACGGTGGCCGGGGCCACGCCGTTGACGCGGATCAGGGGCGAAAGCTCCATGGCCATCTCGCGGACGAGGTGGTTGGCGGCGGCCTTCGAGGTGTCGTAAGCCACGGAACCCTTCTTGGCCACGGCGGCGTTGGCGCTGGTGGTCAGGACGAGGTTGCCGCGGAGACCCTGTTCCTTCCAGGTCTTGTAGGCTTCGTCGGCGACGAGGTAGCTGCCGGTGACGTTGAGGGCGAAGGTGAGGGCCCACTTGTCGTCCGGGATATGGCCGGTGGTGTCCGGCGAGACGAAGATGCCGGCGGTGACGCAGATGGAGTCGAAGCCGCCGTAGGCGAGCGCGACCTGGTCGAGCATCTTGCGGATCGAGGCGCGGTCCATGATGTCTCCGGCGAGGCCGATGGCCGGGCCGCAGTTGGAGAGGCCGGTACCGGCGACGCCGATGCCCGTGCCGAGCTTGTCGGTGATCTCCTTGGCGGTGGCCTGGGCGGCCTCGGCGTTCTTGTCGACGCAGACGATGTGGGCGCCTTCCTTCACGAGGCGGTGCGCGGTCTCCTTGCCGATGCCGGAACCGGCGCCGACGACGATGATGACCTGCCGGGCGAGTTCCTTCTCGGCCGGCATGCGCTTGAGCTTCGCTTCTTCGAGCAGCCAGTATTCGATGTCGAAGGCTTCCTGCTGGGGCAGGGCGATGTACTGGTCGATGGCCTCGGCGCCGCGCATGACTTCGACGGCGCAGTTGTAGAACTCGGCGGTGACGCGGGATTCGGACTTGTCCTTGCCCCAGGCGATCATGCCGAGGCCGGGGATGAGGACGACCGTCGGGTTGGGGTCGCGCATCGCCGGGGAGTTCGGGCGCTTGCAGGCGTTGTAGTAGGAAGCGTAGTCCTTGCGGTATTGTTCAAGGGCGGCGGCGAGCTTGGTCTTCAGCGCGGCGGCGTCTTCGGACTGGGGGTTCCAGTTCACGTAGAGCGGCTTGATCTTGGTGCGGAGGAAGTGGTCGGGGCAGGAGGTGCCGAGTTCGGCGAGGCGCGGGGCGTCCTTCGAGTTGACGAAGCGGAGGATCTTCTCGTCGTCCTGGATCGTGCCGATGAAACGCTTCTCCTTGGAGACCTGGCCGCGGAGCCAAGGGAGGATGGCCGCGAAGGTCGCGTGACGCTTCTCGGTGTCCAGGGTCTGGTAGAGGGCGCCGCCGAAGGCCTTGGCGTCGCCGCCCTTGGCCTGGTACTTGGCTTCGATGTAGGCCGCGGCCTGCTCGATCATGGCGAGGGTCAGTTCATAGCAGGCCTTGTCGTCGTCGGCCCAGGAGATGAAGCCGTGCTGGCCCATCATGATGGCCTTGATGGCCGGCTGCTGGCGGGAGATGTCCTGCATGGCGAGGCCGAGCTCGAAGCCCGGACGCATCCACTTCACGTAGGCCATCTTGCCGGCGAAGATCTCCTTGGTGAGGGCCTCGCAGTTCTTGGAGGCGGCGATGGAGATGATCGCGTTCGGGTGCATGTGGTCGACATGCTTGCCGGGGAGGAAACTGTGCAGGGGGGTGTCGATCGACGACGCGCGCGGGTTGAGGTTGAAGGTGGCGTGGTTATACATGCCGACCATGTCGTCCTCGGCCTGGGACTTCAGGCCCTTGTCGGCGCGGGCGGCGTAGGACTTCTGCAGGCCGATGAGTTTGTCCTGGTAGAGGGAGGAGAAGTTCTCGCGGTTGCTGGTGCGCAGGTCGCCGCCGGAGCCCTTCACCCAGAGGACCTGGGTATCGCCGCCGGTGAGCGGGTCCTTCTCGACGATCTTGGAGGAGGTGTTGCCGCCGCCGGTGTTCGTGATGCGCTGGTCGGCCCCGAGCTTGTTGGAGCGGTAGACCAGACGGCCGACCGGATCGAGCTTCGCGGCTTCGGCATCATTCCAGAGGTGGGAGACGTACTTGTAGTTGGACATGTGATTACGTGGAAAGGTGGAGAGTTGAGTAAGGGGTTTTATGACTTCTTTAAACCATTAAACTTGGCCTGGGCGGATGACCATGCAGGGGACGACTTAGGGGTGTAAGTCACTACGTCAAAGGAGTTTCGGACGACCTTGCGCAGCTCGTCGAGGTTCTTGAGCTCCTTCATGGCGATGGCCTGGACAAGGATGTTGCCCGCCGCAGTGGCTTCCACCGGGCCGGCGATCACGGTGCGTCCGGTGGCATCGGCGGTCGCCTGATTGAGCAAGGCATTGCGGCAGCCGCCACCGACGATGTGCAGGCGCTTAAGTTTGCGGCCGGTGAGCTTCTCCATGCCGTCCATCTCGACACGATAGAGGAGCGCAAGGGATTCGAGCACGCAGCGTGCGATCTCGCCGTGCGTCTTCGGAACCGGCTGCTTGGTCTCGCGACAGAAAGCCTGGACCTTGGCGACCATGTCGCCGCGCTTGGCGAAGCGGACGTCATCAGGTCGGATGAACGAGCGCAGCGAAGGCGCCTTGAGCGCGAGCTTCACGATTTCACCGTAGTCGGAGACTTCGCCTTTCTCCATCCACTCGCGACGGCATTCCTGGAGGACCCAGAGGCCGACGAGGTTCTTGAGGAAGCGCGAAGTGCCGCCGAAGCCGACTTCATTGGTATACTTGGCCTTGCGCACGGTCTCGTTGACCAGCGGCTTGGGGAGTTCGACGCCGAGGAGCGACCAGGTGCCGGAAGAAAGGTAGGCCCAGTCATCGCCTTTGGTGGCGGGGACGGCGGCGACGGCCGCGGCGGTGTCGTGCGCGCAGGTGGTGACGACCTCGGCCTTACCGAGGCCGGTTTCCTTCGCGAGGTAAGGCAGCATCTTGCCGAGCTTCACGCCGGGGGCGACGGGCTTGGGGAAGATGTGCTTCGGAATGCCGAGCTTCTTCAGCACCGGCCAGGCCCAGTCGCGCTTGCGGGTATTCCAGCACTGGCTGCCGGAGATCAACGTCTCTTCGGCGCGGGCCTTGCCGGTCAGCAACCAGGTGATGTAATCGCCGATGAGCAGGAACTTGTCGGCGAACTGCAGCATCTCGGGACGGTTCTCGGCGTCGTCGAAGAGCTGGTAGAGCGTGTTGATGGAGATCGAGGCGATGCCGGTGCCTTCGAAGATCTCCTTCTGCGAGAAACGACGCATGGCCAGCTCGTAAGCCTTGAAGCTGCGCTCGTCGCGATAGGTGAACGGAAGCGAAAGCAGAGGGCCGTCACCCTTGAGCAGGACGTAGTCGACGCCCCAGGAGTCGCAGGCGACCGACTTGATCGGACCGAGCTTGGCGCCCTTGGCCAGGCCGATGCGGATCTCGCGGAAGATGCGGATGATGTCCCAGCGCAGGGTGCCGTTGGCGGTGATGGCGCCGTTGGAGAAACGGTGCACCTCCTTCATGGTGAACTTGCCGGCCTTGAGCTGGCCGAGGATGACGCGCCCGGATTCGGCTCCGAGGTCGATGGCGAGGTAATTGGACATGGTCAGAAGGGGCAGGGGAGGGTGAAAAGGGTCACATACCGAGCATTTTCTGCCGGTAATGTTCGTCCGGTCGTCCGGCGATGCGCTCGCATTGTTCAGCGGTCAGGAAGACCGGACCCCCGAGGGCCGCGGCGCCGACGAAGATCTCGGCGGCTTTTTCGGCCATGAGCAGGGAGCCTAGAACGGACTTAGGGGAGGAGCCGACGGCGATGATGCCGTGGTTCTGGAGAAGGATGATCTTCGGGTCGCGTCCGCTGCGCTTCACGAACGCGACGACTTCCCGGCGGATGGCCTGGGAGAGGCCGAGCCCGGGTTCGGCGTAAGGGACGAAGACGGACTCGACGCCGCACATCACGATCTCATCCGGACAGGCCCGTCGCTCGGCGAACTCGCGGGCCCGCGGCGAACAGAGGATCTGGTTGACCGCGATGGCATGCACGTGACCGACGCAGCGGACGCCGGGCAGGGTGAGAAGGTAAGCGTGGAAGAGGGCTTCGATCGAAGGCTTCTTGGCCGAAGGATCCAGACGGGCGGACAGAAGGGCTTGGTCGACTTCGACGTCCGTCGCCGAGGTCTTGTCCAGCAGGGGGAGCAGACGGGAGAACACGCATTGCGTGACGTCCGCGTCAGTGAGCGAAGCGAGATTAGAGCCCGAGGCTTTGACGGCGAACGTCTCTTCGTCGATGCGGACGGACGTGTTGCCTTCGCCGAGGATCGCCATGCGCAGGCGCTCGCCGCCCAGTTGATGGGACAGTGCTAACAGCGACTGGATGGAGTCAGACGACATACCTCTATGAAAAGAGAGGCGGACTCAGATGGCGGTCAGGACGCGTTCCGGGAGCAGCTTTACCTTGGCTTTCTGGACGTCGGCGGCGCCGGCGTCGGTGACCAGGAAAAGAGAGGTGACGTCACGGGTCACGGCGCAAGGTCCGCCACGGCCGAGCTTGACCTTGTTCATGCAGATCAGGACTTCGTCGCTGCGACGGATGACTTCGCGCTGCTGGTGGGAGATGTCGCGCTGCGAATTCCAGAGACCGTTTTCGTCGATGCCTTCGGCGCCTAGCAGGGCCACGTCGAAGTTCCAGCGCGCGACTTCCTCAAGGGTGCGGTCGCCGGCGACCATCGCGTGGCGCGTCAGGAAGAGACCACCGGGGATGTAGACTTCGACGCCCGGGAGGCACGAGATCAGCTGCGCGGTAGGCAGGCAGGTCGTGACGATCTGCAGGTCAGGCACGCCGGCGGCGGCGATGGCTTCGGCCGCGAAGAAGATGGTCGAACCCGAGTCCAGGTAGACGGTCATGCCGGCCTTGACGCGCGAAGCGGCGAGATTGCCGATGCGGCGCTTGGCCTCGGCGTCTTCGATCTTACGGTCGTCGAGCGGAGGGAAGTTGCGGTTGAAGTCGGAAAGCGCTCCACCGTGCGTCCGCGTGATGCGACGCTGATTCTCGAGTTCCGTCAGATCGCGCCGAGCCGTCGCCTCCGAGACGTTGAACTGCTTGCAGATCTCCAGGACCGGAACGTAGCCGACCTTGGACAGAAGTTTCGCAATGGCTTCGCGGCGGGCTTCGATGATGTGTCGGGCTACTTTCATAATGTCAGTGGTTCGGGGCTTGGGGATGTTCCTTTATGAGCGTATCCAATCGACCAATCAATAACGCATTATTCAACCCCGGCCAAAACCAGATATATTTCGCACAATATACATTATGTCTAATAATAGATAAGATAACAATGGCAGGTTATAAATTGAATAAAATGGTATTTTCTTGGGGCTAATCGCCCTATGGTTATCTTGCCTGGACCTTAGTCATGATTGTCTCGATTCGCTCATATTGCCGCCAGATCATGGTTTTCACGGTGTTGTTGGCCCTTTTCTCGGGTTGCGCGTCGAGTCCGGAAATTCCGGCAGCCAAACCGCTCGGCGACGTGCCTGCCTTCACGGGGCTGCGCATCGAGCAAGGGCCGACCTCCCTAGGCTGCGAGCCACGGCTGCAGCCGGTCACCATCCTGGTGCTGCACCATACGGCGGGCTCCCTGCCCTCCTCTTTGGAGACCCTCCAAGGCAAGGACCCCAAGCACCGTGTCGGCGTCCATTACGTCGTCACGGACGAACCTAAGCCGCGCGTCATCGGGATGGTGCCCGAAGAGATGGCGGCCTTCCACGCCGGCAAGAGTTCCTGGGGCAAGCTCGAGGGTCTCAACCAGCACTCCATCGGGATCGAGATCATCAACTACGACGGCAACGTGTATCCTTATTCGGATGCCCAGGCCGACATCATCTTCGCGCTCTGCGCCGAGATCATCCGACGTCATGACATCAAGCCTTGGAATGTCGTGGCCCACTCGGACATCGCAGTCGGTCGCAAGATCGACCCAGGTTCCAAGTTCCCGTGGGCCAAGCTCGCTAAGCTCGGCGTCGGCGCATCGCCGCTTCCTGACGAGCTGAAGGAACGACTCGCGTCCGGACGTGTCGCCACGCCGGATTACTTCAGGTCTTTGCTGCGGGATTACGGTTATGCCGTGGGTCCGGATGAGGCCGCGCTGAAACTGGCGGTCGAGGCCTTCCAGCGTCATTTCCGCCCCGCGAAGATCGACGGCGCCATCGACGTCGAGTGCACGGCCATCCTGGAATGTCTCGTCAGGCGCTACCGGTCTCCGCCCTACCGTCCCGCCGTCGTCAGGCCCTGAGCTGCAAACCGAAGAGCTTCAGCACCTTGTTGGCGTAGCCGCGCAGGAGGTCTCGTTCAGGGTAACCCAGCTTGTCGAGGAACACCGCGTAGAGCGCCATGCCGGCGCCTCCGGCCAAGCCCATCGAGAGCACGAGGTTGATTTTTTCGTTCAGGTGCCCGCTCAGCACCCTATGTAGGAATGCGTATCCTTGGAAGGCGACCAAGGCCAGGAGCAGTGAGCCGACGAAGACTTGGATGGCCGGTTTGACGAGGCTCTCGGCCAGGAATTCCGGCGCATGCTTGCGGAGGTAATGGCGCAGCACGAGATACTGCCAGAGCGTCGAAGCCGCGTTGGCCCAGGCGAGGCCTTCGACGCCTTGGTTGAGGCCGAGCGCCACCGCGGAGGCGGTGGCGTTGACGGCCAGCGCATGGATGGCCGCGATGAGCGTGGCCTTGGTCTGGCCGGCGACGTTCAAGGCGCGCGTGACGATCGAGATCATCGCGTAGAAAGGCATGGCGAAGGCGAAGATGACCAGAACCCGGCTGGTGTTGCCGCAATCGTGCTGGCTGAAGTTGCCATACTGGAACAGCAGCTGGACGATCGGTGTCGCGAGCACGATGAGGCCGAACGCGGCGCCTACGTTGATCGCCAGCACGAGGCGCATCCCGCGTCCGTAGTTCCGTGCCAGCGCCGGCACGTCGCGGCTGGCGAAGGCGGTGGCAAGGGCCGGAAAGATCACCACGGCGACGGAGGCCGAGAAAAGTCCGATCGGCAGTTCGACGATGCGGTTCGCGACGTAATAATACATGAGGCCGGCGTCGCTTTCCTTGATGGCGAGCGCGCGGGAGACCAGCACGTTGATCTGCTGCACGCCGGCGCCGAGGGCGGCCGGAAGGAACGCGACGCTCAGGGTTTTCCAGGCGTTCGCATCGACGTGCGCGAGTCCGGGACGCCAGCCTTCGCGACGCAGGCCCCATAACGGGATGAGCAGCTGGAACACGCCTCCGATCAGCGCGCCGACGCAGAGCCACACGGCCTTGCCCATGTCGGAGCCGGCGAGGTTCTCTCCGAATACTCCCAGGCCGACGATCATGCAGAGGTTGAGCGTCGCGGAGGCGATCTCCGCCAGGCCGAAACGCCCGTTCAGGTTCACGGCCGACGTGAACAAGGCCGCCACGCAGATGAGCGGCATGTAAGGCATGCAGATCGCCGTCAGGACCGCCGCCGCGCCGTCGGCCGGCCAGATCAAAGCCCACAGGAGCGCCGCGCCGATCCCGACCAGGGTGAGTCCGAGCATCCACGGGAGGACCTTGCGGAGCACGAAGTTGAGGAAGCCGAAAGCCGCCGGTTGGCCGTCTCTGACGGATTTGTCCGCCAGCACCGGCACGATGGCCGCGGTCAGCGCGCCCTCGCCGAGCAACCGGCGGAACAGGTTGGGGATCTGGAAGGCGAAGACGAACGCCGAACCGATGGCCGAGGCGCCGAACACCGCGGCGGTGAGCTGGTCGCGGAACAGGCCGAGCACGCGCGAGACCATCGTCCAGGAGGCGGTCTTCGCCATGGCCTGGTACTGGCGCGTCTGCTCGGTCATGGCCTCAGGGCTGGATGGCGCGCATGCCTTCCTCGAGCACCGCGCGCAGCGCCGGGATCAGGTCGCTCCGCGGCACTTCGGCTTCGGCGCGGTCCGCGAGGCTGCGGACCTTGGCCACGCCCTTCGCTACTTCGCTGCCTCCGTAGACGAGCGCATACTTCGAGCCCGCGACTTCGGCGGCCTGGATGAGCTTGGGGAACTTTCCGTCCTTCAAGTTGTATTCGACGCGGAAGCCGGCGCGACGCAGGTTCGCGATGTCTTCCAGCGCGGCCTGACGGGCGTCGTCGCCGAGGACCATGACGTAGAAATCGGGGCCGTCGGCATAAGCCGGGATCAGCTTCTTGAGCTCGAGCAGGTCGCGCATGGTCACGTCGCCCATGCCGAAGCCGACCGCCGGAAGGTCCGGTCCGCCCAGTTTCTTGACCAAGGCGTCATAGCGGCCGCCACCGGCGAGCGCGCGTGCTTCCCCGCCGGTCTCGAAGGCCTCGAAGACGAAGCCGGTATAATAGGCCAGGCCGCGGACGATCGTCAGGTCGATGGCGACGCACTCGGCGAAGCCCATTGAGCTGAGCGTGCCGAGGAGCTGCTTCCATTCGGCGAGACGTTCGGTCATGGCGACGTCGCCGGCGGCGAGTTTCTCCAGGTCGGCCAGCGACTTGGTGTTCGCGAAAGCGCGCGCGGATTCCAAGGCCTTGACCGGATCCACGGAGGTTCCGGCGAGCGCGGCCGTCATGGCGTCGAGCAGGTCCTTGGGCGCGCCGCGTTCCAGCTTGTCGACGACGCCGAGCACGGCGACGGCCTGGGCTTCGGGGACGCCGAGGCTGGCGAGATAGCGGAACCAGAGCGTGCGGTCGGAGACGCGGATGCGGAAATCCTGCTGCGTGAGTCCGAAGCCCAGGAGGCAGTCGGCGCAGAGCGCGATGATCTCGGCGTCGGCCGCCGGACCGGCTTCGCCGAGGAGGTCGGCGTTGAGCTGGTAGAAAGAACGGAGCCGGCCCTTCTGCGGTTTCTCGTAGCGGTAGTTCTCGCCGATGGCGAACCAGCGGATGGGCTTGGGCATGCCGTTGGCCTTGGCCCCGACCATGCGCGCCAGCGAAGGCGTCATCTCCGGACGGAGGCTGACCTTGCGGCCGCCCTTGTCCTCGAAGTTGAAGAGCTGACGGACGATCTCTTCACCGGATTTCTCGGTGAACAGTTCGAGCGGCTCGAGGACGGGAGATTCCCACTCGCGGAAACCGTAACGACGGCAGGCGCGGCGCCAGACGTCCATGATGTGTCCCAAGACGGCACGGTCTTCGGGATAGAACTCCCGGAATCCGGGGAGCGTTCGAATGTCGGACATCGCGGCGCGGATTACTGCTGCGGCTGGCTGGGCTTCTCGACGTCGATCGACTTCAGCTTGGCCTTCAGTTCCTTGCCGGCCTTGAACTTGATGACGGCGCGCTTCGGGATCACGACGTCCGTCTCCGGACGGTTCGGATTACGGCCGATACGGCTCTTGCGGACCTGGACCTGGAAGACGCCGAAGTTACGGAGCTCGACGTCACGACCGGCCAGCAGGGCTTCGCTGATGGCATCCAAGGTCATCTGGACCGAGTCGCGGATATGCTTCTG
>JBILLR010000090.1:0-3959 GCA_044375965.1 Opitutales bacterium | reverse complement strand
TCCAATTTGCCACCCAGCCCCAGCTGAAGACCGCCCGCGGCGACCATGAATTCAAGGTCGGCGACGGCGTGAAGGTCTCCACCAAGGTCCGCGAAGGCGACAAAGAGCGCACCCAGGTGTTCTCCGGCATCGTCATCCAGCGCAAGGGCGGCGGCATCCACGAAACCTTCACCGTTCGCCGCGTCTCCTTCGGCGAAGGCGTCGAGCGTACCTTCCCGGTCCACTCCCCCAACATCGAGAAAATCGAAGTCGAGCGCACCTCGCAGGTCATGCGCGCCCGCCTCTTCTACCTCCGCGATCGCCAGGGTAAGTCGGCCACCAAGGTCAAAGAAAAGCGCTTCGACCCGACCGAGCACGCCGCCGCCGCGGCTGCCGCGGCCGCCGCCAAGTAAGCCCTCACCGGCTGCTCCGAAACCCCGCCGCCAGGCGGGGTTTTTTGTGCCCGGATCCGAGGCCTGACGGGCAAGCCGACGAAAACAGGGTTTTGCCTTATTCGCAGAATACAGATTAAGTCATTGATTAAGAGTGGCTTGTTTTGCGTGTTTTGACCCACCCCTCGGCCGATGGGGATAAATTTTCCCTCTAACCTACCGGGGAAGGCTTGACTCTCCCCGGCCGCCCTGCGTCCTTGCACATCCGTCTTTTGGAAACCCTCCGAGAGCGGTCACTCACCACCTTCTCCAAACCTATGCTCCGCATCCGCCTCCAACGCTTCGGTACCAAGAACGAGCCGACCTACCGCCTCGTCGTCGCCGAACAAGCCATCCGCCGCGACGGTCGGTTCGTCGAAGTCCTCGGCAACTACAATCCCCGCGCCCGTGGCAAGACCCCCGGCCTGGTGATCAACGTCGAACGCGTCGACCATTGGGTCAAGCTCGGCGCCCAGCCGTCCGACACCGCGAAGTCGCTCGTGAAGCGCGCACGCGAAGAAGCGGCCAAGGCCTAAGTTGATTTACACGGCGGAAACGCCCACCCTGACGATGCTTCACCCCGCCACCTGGCGGGGTGATTCATTTGGCGAGGTCGCCGACGGGGCCGGCGCTCAGTTGAGCTTGTTCCAACCACCCTGCCCATCCTTCTCCAGCCGCTGGAAGCCGGCCTGCGCCAGACGCTTGTCGCTCAGGCCCTGCTTCATGGCGCCTTCGCCGTATTTGGTCGTCAGCGTAGGCGATTCGATGACCCGGCGGCATGGCTCCTTCGTCACGGGGTGCGCGGTGAAGTCCGGCGCGTCCGCCGGCAGGTCGACCTCGAACTCCTCGCCTTCGGCGCCGTCGGACCGGATCACGATGTAGCGGCGCAGAGGCATGGCTTACTTGCGGGAAGACCGCGGGTCGAAGGCGTCGCGCAGGCCGTCGCCGAGGAAGTTGAGCGAAAGGAGCGTGAGAGCGAAGACCGCCGACGGCGAGACCAGCAGCCACGGGCACTCTTCCATGATGTCGGCCCCTTCCTTGATCATCAGGCCCCAGGAGGTCATCGGGGCCTTCACGCCGAGCCCGAGGAAGCTCACAAAGGCCTCCAGGAGCATCACCCCGGGGACGGTCAGGGTCGCGCACACGGCGATGGTCCCGGCGAGGTTGGGGAGGTAATGCCGGCGGAAGATACCCCAGCGCGACTGGCCCAGCGATTCGGCGGCCTGGACGAACTGCGAACCCTTCAGCTCGCGGGTCTGGTTGCGGATGATGCGCGCCATGGTCAGCCACGAGACCCCGCCGACGGCCAGGAAGATCATCGGGAGGTTCTGGCCGAAGACGACCGTGGCGAGGATGACGATGAGCGTCAGCGGCAAGGTGCTCACGACGTCCACGCCGCGCATGAGGAGGTCTTCGGCGCGGCCGCCGACTTCCGCCGCGCAGACGCCGTAGCAGATGCCGAGCACGAGGGCCACGGCGGTGGCGATGAGGCCGACGAAGAGCGAGATCATGCCGCCCTGCAGCAGGCGCGAGAGAACGTCGCGTCCGAGGAGATCGGTGCCGAGCCAATGCGCGGACGAAGGCGCCATGGCGCTATGCGCGAGGTTCTGCTCCATGTACGGATAAGGCGCGAGCCAAGGCGACAGGAAGCAGACGGCCGCGACCGCCACGAGGAACCAGCCGGACCAGACGGCCGCGCGGTCCCGGCGGAAGCGCTGCCAGCCGCTCTCGGCGGCGAGGGACTCGACGACGGGAGGCTTCATCGGCCGCGGGCCACCTTGGGATTCAGCGCGGCGTTGGCCAGGTCGGCCGCGAGGTTGAGGAAGAGGAGCGCCGAGGCGTAGACGATGGTCGTGCCGAGGATCAGCATGACGTCGCGGTTGATGATGGCGGTGACGAAGAGACGACCCATGCCCGGGACGTCGAAGAGCGATTCGACCACGAAGGAACCGGAGACGAGGCCGGCGGCGGCCGGGCCGAGGTAGGTGACGACGGGCAGCAGCGCGTTGCGGAGCGCATGGACGAACCAGACGCGCAGCGGCGGCACGCCCTTGGCGCGCGCGGTGCGCACGTAGTCCAGCGCACGCACCTCCATCAGCGAGCCGCGCGTGAGGCGCGCGAGCGGCGCGGCGGTGATCAGGCCGAGCGTGGCCGCCGGCAGGATGAAGTGTTCCGGGGAACCCCAGCCGCACGGCGGCAACCAGCCGAGGCCGAGCGCGAAGACGAGCGCGAGGATCGGACCGAGCACGAACGAGGGCACGCAGATGCCGACAAGCGTGAAGCCCATCGGGACGCGGTCCAGCCAGCTGTTGGGCCGCGAGGCGGCGAGCACGCCGACGGGCACGCCGATGAGGACGGCGATGAAGAGGGCGACGAAGCCGAGCGCGCAGGAGACGCCGATGCGCGAGCCGATGACCTCGCGCACGGTCCAGCCAGGATACTTGAGCGAAGGCCCGAGGTCGCCCTGCGCGAGGTTGGCGACGTAGTTGCCGAGCTGCCTGGGCAACGGCTGGTCGAGGCCGTAATACTCCTCGAGGCGCACCTTGACCTCGGCGGGCAGCGGACGGTCCTTGTCGAACGGTCCGCCCGGCACGGCGTGCGCCAGGAAGAACGTCGCCACGACCACCACGAGGAGGACGGGGACCATCTCCAACAGGCGACGCAGGACGTAAGCCATCAGGGCTTGGGCGTTTCCGCGGCCTTCACGCGCTTCTCGAGTTCTTCGATCGAAGGCGGCGGCGGCAGGCCGGGCTCGCCCTTGGTCGTCCAGCCCATCTTCCGCGCCATGAGCTCATACTCCTGCGGACTGAGCGTGCCCTTGGCCTTCAGGCGCGCCTTCCGTTCGTCGGTGTCGTCCTGCATGCGCTCCTCGCGGAGGGCTTGGTCGCGCTTCGGATCCGGCAAGAGGGAGCAGCCCGCGAGCCACGCGATGCTCGCGAGCAGGAGGATGCGGGGCGCGGACTTCATCGCCATCCTTCTACTCGGCGAGGTCGTACGGGCTCAAGCGCGTACAGGCGGCCGGGCCGGCGAAGCGATGCCGGCGACGGGCGACCTGATCGTAGGCGCAGTCGAGCCAGCAGACGGGCAGACAACCGGCGACGACGCCCAGCACGGCCCAGCCTCCGCCCACGGCGGCGAGCATCGCCCGCACGGCCGCCGAACGAACCAACCGACGCGAGCCATCCCAGACCACGATCGTGTCGGGGTCTCCGCCGGGCGGCTCACCGGCCACGCGGGCGACCTCGCCGCGGTTGGTGGCGAAGAGCAGACGTCCCTCCGCGTTGCGTCGGGCGAACCAGGCCGCCGAGCCGTTGCAGAGGGCGCATTCCCCGTCGATGAGCACGATCAGCGGCGCGGCAGGCATGCCTGATACCCTAACGGGCCGCCCGAGCGTGGAAAGGGGTAATCTTCCGCCATCGGCAGGCAGAAAGGACCTTTAAGGCCAGCGAAAGCGCTTGTCATGGACCTGCGGCAGTGCCAAGTTGCCCGTCCTGTTGGCCGGAAGGGTATCCAAGTGGCTAAAGGTCGCGGACTGTAAATCCGTTCAGC
>JBILLR010000089.1:0-3986 GCA_044375965.1 Opitutales bacterium | reverse complement strand
GGGAGTGGGTGGCGCCGACGTTGGTGCCGCCGTTGGCCGGACCGCGGATGACGATCGGGCAGTTGATGAGGCCGCCGGACATGTAGCGGATGTTGCCGGCGTTGTTCACGATCTGGTCGAACGCGACGTACGAGAAGGACCAGAACATCAGCTCCATCACCGGGCGGATGCCGAGCATCGAGGCGCCGATGCCCAGGCCGATGAAGCCGGCTTCGGAGATCGGGGTGTCGACGATGCGCTTGGGGCCGAACTCCTTGAGGAGACCCTCGGTCACCTTGTAGGCGCCGTTGAACTGGGCGACTTCTTCGCCCATGATGACGACCTTGTCGTCGCGCTTGAGTTCTTCGCGCATCGCGGCGCGGAGCGCCTCGCGGTAGGAAATGACGGCCATGACGGTGTGTGCGAAGAGGGGTTATTCGAAGATGATGGTGCCGCGGCTCGTGGTATCGGGCCCGCGGTTATCCTCTTCCCAGTAGATGTGCTTGGTGATGTCGGCGACGGTGGGATCCGGCGATTCGTCGGCGAAGACGGCGGCCTTGTCGGCCTCGGCCATCGCGGCGTCGTTGATTTCCTGGGAGAGTTCGGGGGTCAGGACCTTCTCGCGGAGGAGCTCCTGCTCGAAGGCGAGGACCGGGTCCTTCTTGTCGCGGTATTCCTTGATCTCTTCCTTGTCGCGGTAGGTCTTGTCCGGGTCGGCCATGGAGTGGCCGAAGTAGCGGTAGGTGAAGATCTCGAGGACGGTCGGCTTGGACTCCTCGTGGGCGCGCTTGAGGGCGAGGGCCGTCTTGGCGCGGACTTCGTAGACGTCGTGGCCGTTGATGACATCCCAGGCCATGCCGTAGCCTTCGGCGCGCTTGGCGAGGCAGCCCGGGTGGGCGGTCGAGCGCTCCTGGGAGGTGCCCATGGAGTAGCCGTTGTTCTCGATCACGAAGATCATCGGCAGGTCCCAGAGGGCCGCCAGGTTGTAGGCCTCATGGACGGCGCCTTGGTTGACCGCGCCGTCGCCCATGTAGGCGAGGCAGCTGCCCTTCAGGCCCATGTATTTGACGGCGTAGGCGAGGCCGGTGCCGAGCGGAGCCTGGCCGCCGACGATGCCGTGGCCGCCCCAATAGTTCTTATCAGGGGCGAAATAGTGCATCGAGCCGCCTTTGCCCTGGGAGCAGCCGGTGACGCGGCCGGTCAGTTCGGCCATGCACTCGTTCATGCCCATCCCGACCATCAGCCCGTGGCCGTGGTCGCGGTAGCCCGTGATGATGTGGTCGTGCTTACCCAGCAGGGAGATCGTCCCGGCGGCGACGGCCTCTTGGCCGACGTAAAGGTGGAGGAAGCCTCCGATCTTGCCCTGCTGGTAGATACGGATGCAGCGCTGCTCGAAATGGCGGATTCGGGCCATTTTCGTGTAAAGGGCGATCTTCTCGGCCTTGGACATCGAGGAGTTGACCGGATCCTTGGCATAGTCGGAAGGGCCGGCGGGGCGCTTCAGGGATTCGGGGTGGGTAAGGACAGCGGGCTTGGCCACGGTAGTTCGTTTGGTTCGATTGGAGGGGTCTGGCGAGGAAGGTCAAGCGTCCCCTCCCATAGGCTCAATTTGCCTTGACCCGACTTGCAGGGGGGCTCCCCTTTGCCCTATCCTGTGAGTCCTCTCTCAGGCCCCCTTTATCTATGGAAGAAACCCATGAGGCTTCGGCCCGCGAATTCACCGTCCAAAACCGCATGGGAATCCACACCCGTCCGGCGGCCCAGATCGTCCGGCTGGCCAACCGTTACCCGGATGTCGAGATCACCGTCTCGAAGGACGAGGAATCGGTGAACGGTAAGAGCATCATGGGGCTCATGATGCTGGCCGCTGGTCTCGGTTCCAAGCTGCGCTTCTCCGCCCGCGGGAAAGACGCCGCCGCCCTCCTAGGCGAGATGGACGCCCTCTTCGCCCGAAAGTTCGACGAATCCTGACCCCTGATGTTCGCGCTTTTCGCCTCCATCCTGTTGCTCGCCGCGGGAGAGCCGGTCGCCCCGCCCGCCATCCCCGACGCCGAAGTCGTGCGCCAGCTCAGGCCGGCGGAGCTTGCCGAATGGCACAACGCGATGCGCATCACGACTTTAGGTCAGTCCCGTATCAAGCAGGGCCAGAGCATCATGAACACCAGCATCGCGGCCGCCGCCTCGACCAAGGGGATGAAGGTCGGCGGGCTCACCGAGACGCCTGAACAGATCAAGGCCCGGGCCCAGAAGATCATCGATGAAGGCAACGCGCAGGTCCGCCAGGCGGCGCCCTCCTTGGCTCGTCTCCGGTTGGCCGCGGCCCAGCGCGTCGCGGAGACGATGAAGCCGGTCGAGTTCGCCGCCGAACTCCCCGCCGTCGCGCCGGCGGCCGGTCTCGACGCCGCCGTCGGTCGGCTGCACAAGCAGGCCGCCGACCTCGGATACGCTTCCGCTCACCTCATCGGTTCGCTGCGCGTCAGCGCCGCGGGCTTGGAGCGCCCGGCCGAGCTCACCGACGACCTTCGCGCCGCGTGGGTCCGTCGGCCCGGCGTCACCTTGGCGTCCGTCCCGGCGGAAGGTTACGCCTATGTCCCGGCCGTCGCGTCGGCGGCTCCGGCGCTGTCGCGGGGACTGGCGCCGGCGGCCGAGCCGAAGCAGTTCGCCGTCCTGTGGGCCGAGCATTACGCCCTGACCGCCGACGGTTCCCGGGCGCTGCTTTTCCTTCGTCTGGCTGACGGCCATTCTTTGCAGCTGCTCGCCTCCGAGGTCGTCTTCGTCGATCAGCGGGCGGGCGCCGGACCGGCCATGGTCTGCTCGTTCGTCCTGCGCGACGCGCGCGGTTTCGTGCCGCGACTCACGCAGGGCGGCGCCCAGTGGGTCTTTGGTTTCGAGCGGGACAGCCATCCTGTCGGCTCGGCCTTGCTCGCGCACCTCTCCATGGCGCAGACGAAGCTGGTGGTGGCGGCCGACGCCTACGTGGCCGTCGTCACGCGCACCGGCCCGGCCGAAGGCCTCGTCGGCGCCAGGTGGCGCGCGCAGGCGGCCGAAGCGCCGGCGGGATCCCTGGCTTTCCAGGTCGAGGGCGTCCCGGTCGGAGGCCCGGCGGTACCCGTCGGCACGCTGACCCTCCGCGTCGGCGTCCCCGGCGCGAAGTGATCAGGCCTGCTTGCGCGCCGCCTTCATCTCGGCGGTCGTCGCCCGCTTGAGCTTCTTCACCTTCGCGGCCGTCAGCAGCTGGTGAGGGCGCGTCATGCGATCGATGAAAAGCACGCCTTGGCAGTGGTCATGCTCGTGCTGCACGCAGCGCGCGAGCAGGCCGGCGCACTCGAGCACGTGGGGCGCGCCGTCGGCGTCGCGATAGCGCACGATCGCGCGCTCGACGCGTTCGACGTCGCCGGTGATGCCGGGGAAGGAGAGGCAGCCCTCGGTGTAGGTATCGGGCTCGCCCGGTGGCACGGTGACGGTCGCGTTGGCGAGCAGCATCGGCATGATGTCCTCCGGCCTGCGCTCCTTGCCGTCGAGGATGGGCGCGAAATCCTCGTCATGCACGTCCATCACGAAGAGCTGCAACGAGAGCCCCACCTGCGGGGCGGCCAGGCCGATGCCCTTCGCGGTCCTCATCGCGCGCAGCATCGCGTCGCCGAGGGTACGGAGGGGCGGGCCGAATTCGCGCACGGGTTCGCCCACCGCCCGGAGGACCGGGTCGCCGTAGGGGCGGATGGTGAATTCGGCCATGGCTTCTGGTTAGCTTTTCGCGGGTGCGGGGAAAGCGAAAACGCTTATTTCTCCAAGCCGTAGTCGCCTTTCTCGCAACGGCGGACGAACGTCTCGGCGCGCCGGCGCAGACCGTTCCATTTGGCGCGCAGGGCCTGGGTCTCGTCCGGCGTCACACGGCGGTCGGCGATGGCGTCGGCCACGTCGGCGATGAGCAGGCCGAACTCGCGGACGAGCGTGTTGGCCGCCTGGTCGAGGGCGCCGGCGGCGGGTTCGGTCTCGACCGGCGAGAA
>JBILLR010000088.1:0-4097 GCA_044375965.1 Opitutales bacterium | reverse complement strand
ACGCTTCTTATGGCGATTTTCCTTCGAGCGCTTGCGGCGCTTGTGCTTGTTCATCTTCAGACGACGCTTCTTCTTGAGGCTTCCCATGGGTGATAGTGAATCGCAACTTGGCGACCCGATGGCCGACGGTAAAGCCTAAACTAAGCCGAAATATCGGTCTCCGCCACCCAAGCCCCGGATCCCCAGACCCGCACCGCGTCCGCGCGCAAGCCGGCTTGATCGAAACCGTCTTTCACCCACGCGAAACAGGCGCTGCCGCTGCCGGTCATGTGCCATTCTACCCCGGTCACGCGTTGGAAGGACGCCAGTCCGGCCGGCAAGGCGACATACTTGCCGAAGACAGGCGAGGCGAGGTCGTTGCCCATCAGGGCCGGGTCCGCTTCAGGCCGGGCGAACCAGGCGGCAAGTTCGGCTTCGGCCTGCGCGGCCGGACGATAGCTCCCGGCTTTGACGAGCAGACCATAGGCCTCGGGCGTGGGCACGCCGAAGGGCGGCTTCGCGAGGACGACCTTGCGTCCCGTCAAGGCGGCGCGGGCGGCGGCCGACAGGAGTTCCAGCCGCTCTCCCCTGCCCCGCATCACGGCGGCCTGACCACGCACGAAGAACGGGCAATCGGAACCGACTTCCGCCGCGAGCGCTTCGAGCGCTTCGGGCCCGAGGGGGTCGCCCGACGCGCGATCGAGCAGACGCAACGCCGCGGCGGCGTCGGCGCTCCCCCCACCGAGGCCGGCGCCATGCGGCACGCGCTTGGTGAGGTGGAAATGGCCGGTCGGTGCGGCGGGACGACGACGCGCGTAAGCGACGGCGGCCTTGAGCACGAGGTTCGCGCCGTCGACCGGCAAAGCCGGATCGTCGCACGTGAGGCCGAGCGGGCGGCCGACGTCGAGCGCGAGGGTGTCGGCGAGCGCGACCGGCGCCACGAGGCTGACGAGTTCGTGGAAACCGTCCGCCCTCCGGCCGGTGATGGCCAGCGAGAGGTTCAGCTTCGCTTGGGCGGCTTCGACGAGCACGCGGCACGATGCTCCGGCGGGCCCGCGGAGGCGAGGCGAATCAGCGGCTCAGGCCCGCGGGTGCGACTTGCGATGGACCTCGCGGAGCTTGGCGACGCTGAGGTGCGTGTAGATCTGCGTGGTCGAAAGCGACGAGTGGCCGAGCTGCTCCTGGACCAGACGTAGGTCGGCGCCGTTGGAGAGCAGGTGCGTCGCGCAGGCGTGCCGCAGCTTGTGCGGCGTGAGGTCCGCCGGCAGGCCGGCGAGCGCGAGCTTACGCTTCAGCATCAGCTGCACCGCGCGCGGATGGAGCCGTCCGCCGCGGGCGGCGAGCAGCAACGGTTCGCCGCGGGCGGGCGCGCCGCGCAGGGCGAGGTAGGCCTTCACGGCGGTCACGGCCGCGTCGCCGACGGGTACGACGCGTTCCTTCGAGCCTTTGCCCATCAGACGCACGAGACCGGAGCCGAGGTCGAGGTCGCCGCCGTCGAGGCCGCAGAGTTCGGACACGCGGAGGCCGCCGCCGTAGAGCAGTTCGAGGATGGCCAGGTCGCGCGCGGTCTCCTGCGGGGCGCCCTTCTCGGAGTCTTCCGCGACATCCAGCAGCGCGTCGGTCTGCGCCTCGGTCAGGAACTTCGGCAACGACTTCGGCAGCTTGGGCAGCACGAGGCCGGCGGCCGGCGTGGTGGTGATGCCGCCGCGCTCGCGAAGGTCGGCGAGGAAGGCGCGAAGGGCCGACACTTGGTTATGCACCGAGCGGCGGTTGTGCGTCCCTTGGCGCTCGATCACGAAGTCGCGCAGGTTGCGCGCGCTGAGCTTGGACCAATCGCCGTCCCAGCCGCCGTTGGACTTCATCCAGAGCGCGAAGCCCTTGAGCGAACGCCCGTAGGTGAGGCACGAACGCGCGGCCAGCCGACGTCCCGCGAGCTGACGCGTCAGGAAATCAGAGACCTGGGCCGAGCCCGGCCAATCCGTCGGTTCCCCGTCGTCTGGCTGGACGGGGCGACGCTTCACGGCTGCGGCTGCTTGCCGTGCTCGGCGCGCACCGTGATGCCGATGCCGCCGCGGACGCCGAAGGCGCCGGTGACCTGGCACCAGACCGGATCGAGGGCCGCCACGAGGTCGTCGAGGATCTTGTTGGTCAGGTGCTCATGAAACATGCCCTGCTGGCGGTAGCTCCAGTAGTAAAGCTTGAGGGACTTCGACTCGACGATGCGGGGGCCCGGCACGTAGCGGATCGTGATCTTGGCGAAGTCGGGCTGGCCGGTCGCCGGGCACAGGCAGGTGAACTCCTCCGTCGTGAGTTCGACGGTGTAGTTCCGGCCCGCGTTGCGGTTCGGGAAGGTCTCCAGCGTCTGCTGGGGCTTGTTCTGGGTGTTCCCGAGGTGGGAGAGCCCGGTGAGGTCCTGAGGCTGAGTGGCCATGCGGACAGGCAACCTATCCCGACGAAAGAGACAAGCGTCGAACGGCGAAAAGGCGCGGTCAGCCCAAACTGCTTGCCACCTTCGTCTGGCGGGGTTGCCTCGATGCACCCACGCCGCATGCACGTCCGGGCCATCGCCATCCTCGGAGCCACCGGCTCCATCGGCACGACCACCCTGAGCGTCGTGCGGGCCCACCCGTCGCGCCTGCGCATCGCCGGACTGGCCGCCCACTCGCGCTGGCGCGAACTCGTCGGCCCGGCCAAGGAATTCGGCGTCGGCGTCGTGGCGCTGGCCGATCCGGCCGCCGCCGCCGAGGCCCGCGCCTCGGGAGCCTTCCCCGCCGGCACCCGCATCCTCGAAGGCACCGCCGGCCTGACCGAAGTCGCGTGCCTCCCCGAAGTCTCGATGGTCGTCTCCGCCGTCGTCGGCACCGCCGGCCTCGCGCCGACGCTCGCCGCGCTCAAGGCGAAGAAGGACGTCGCCCTCGCGAGCAAGGAACTCCTCGTGCTCGCCGGTAAGTTCGTCACGGAAGCCGCCCGCGTTTCCGGCGCGCGCCTGCTGCCGGTAGACAGCGAGCACAACGCGATCCACCAGCTCCTGCGCGACAAACCCAAGGGCGACATCGCGCGTCTCGTGCTCACCGCTTCGGGCGGCGCCTTCCGCGACACGCCGCTCGCCGACCTCCGTCACGTCACGCCCGACCAGGCGCTCAAGCATCCCAACTGGAGCATGGGCCCGAAGGTCACCATCGATTCCGCGACGATGGCCAACAAGGGCCTCGAGGTGATCGAAGCGCGCTGGCTCTTCGACGTCCCCGCCGGCCGCATCGACGTCGTCGTCCACCCGCAGAGCATCATCCACTCCTTGGTGACGCTGGCCGACGGCAGCCTCCAGGCGCTGCTCTCGCCGCCCTCGATGGCTTATCCGATCCAGGATTGCCTGCTCTTCCCGGACCGTCTGCCCTGCCCCGCCCCGCGCCTCGACCTCGCCCAGGCCCTCACGCTGGGCATGACGCCGCCGGACCCCGCCCGCTATCCCTGCCTCGGCCTGGCCCGGGCGGCGGCCACGACCGGTGGCACCGCCCCGGCGGTCTTCAATGCGGCCAATGAGGTCGCCGTGGCCGCCTTCGTGGCCGGCCAGCTGTCCTTCACCGGCATCGCCGAGCTCGTCGGCCGCACCTTGGCGGCGGTTTCGGCCCGTGAACCCGCCACTTTGGATGAAGTCCTCGCCGCCGACGCCGAGACCCGCGTCGTCGCGTCCAGGCTCGCCCCGGGCCTCGCCCTTTGAGATAACCCTTCCCCTCCCCTTTACATGGACAACCTTTCTTTCGGCGATCTGCTCGGCTCCCTCTGGGGCATCGCCCTCGTGGCCGTCTTCTTCGGCGGCTCGATCTTCGTGCACGAACTCGGCCACTTCCTCGCGGCGCGCAAGCGCGGCCTGAAGATCGAGCGCTTCTCGATCGGCTTCGGCCCGCGCCTCTTCGGCTGGACCGGCAAGGACGGCGTCGACTACCGCGTCTCGATCATCCCGCTCGGCGGCTACGTCGCCCTGCCCCAGCTGGCCGACATGGAAGGCATCGAAGGCGCGAACAGCGAGGACGCCGAGAAGCTCCCGCCGATCTCCTACGCCGACAAGATGATCGTCTCGGTCATGGGCGCGGTCTTCAACGTCATCTTCGCCTTCTTCC